>DASWFN010000241.1:0-1500 GCA_036394215.1 Candidatus Limnocylindria bacterium | reverse complement strand
GTAGGCCGTGCAGAACGGGATCTCGTCGTAGGTCCCGAGCATGTCGAGCTTCGTCACGGCGAGCTCGGTGAACGCGTTGAGCCGCTGCGCGTGGCGCGCGGCCACCGCGTCGAACCAGCCGATCCGGCGTGGCCGTCCGGTGGTCGCCCCGTACTCCTCGGCCCGCTCGCGGAGCGCGTTCGCGGCCTCGCCGCTGAGCTCGGTCGGGAACGGTCCCTCCCCCACCGCGGTGCTGTACGCCTTCACCACGCCGATGACCCGGGTGATGAAGCGCGGCGGGATCCCGGCGCCGATCGACGCGAAGCCTGCGAGCGGATTGCTCGAGGTCACGTACGGGTAGATGCCCCAGTCGAGGTCGCGCATCGCGCCGAGCTGTCCTTCGAGCAGCACGCGCGCGTCCGTCGCGACGGCGCGCTCGACGATCGCGAGCGTGTCGACGATGCGGTCACCGAGCATCGCGGCGGCGGCGAGCACGCCGTCCGCGACCACCTTCGCATCGAGCGGCGCATCGCCGAACTTGGTGAGGATGACGTTCTTCGTCTCGAGCTCGTGCGCGACGCGCGCGCGGAACGCCCGCTCGTCGCGCACCTCGTACACCTGGATCCCATGGCGTGCGACCTTGTCCGCATAGGCGGGGCCGACGCCCTGTCCGGTCGTGCCGAGCTTCTGCCGGCCACGCTCGCGCTCGTCGAGCCGGTCGAGAGCGACATGCCAGGGCATGAGGAGGTGCGCGCGGTCGGAGATGCGAAGGTTCGCGGTGCCGATGCCGCGCTTCTCGAGCCCGAGGACCTCGTCGCGAAGGACCGCGAGGTCGATGACCATGCCCGGGCCGAGCACGCAGGTCGCGTTCGGGTTGAAGATGCCGGACGGGACGAGGTGGAGCTTGAAGGTGCCGCTGTCGTTCACGACGGTGTGCCCGGCGTTGTTGCCGCCCTGGTAGCGGACGACGTAGTCGACCCGGTCGCCGAGCAGGTCGGTGGCCTTGCCCTTGCCTTCATCGCCCCACTGCGCGCCGACGATCACGATGGCAGGCATGTCACGGGTCCTTCCCGTTACAGAACGAAAGCCCCAGGCCGACGTCATTGCGGTAAATGCAAGCGCGGCAAGGGGCTCTTGCAACAGGAGTTTACCGGAACGCGCCTGACGCGGGGCCTCAGGCGTGCAGAACCTCGCCCGGAGGACGCTACGCGCCGAGCGCCGCGACGGCCGCCGGGCTGGAGTCAGTCAGGAACTCCCTGCAGCGGACAGCCTCGTCGTCCTCGCCGATCGCGGCTGCGGCCAAACCGAGAGCGTGCAGCGACCGAAGGAATCCCCGGTTTGGCTCGTGCTCCCACGGGACCGGCCCATGTCCGCGCCAGCCCGCCCGGCGCAGCTGGTCGAGGCCGCGGTGATAGCCGGTCCGGGCGAACGCGTAGGCCGTGACCGGATCACCAGCCGCCAGCGCCCGCTCCGCGAGCGCCGCCCATGCGGCGCAGTAGGCAGGGAACTGCGCCGCGACCT
>DASWFN010000240.1:0-1542 GCA_036394215.1 Candidatus Limnocylindria bacterium | reverse complement strand
CGGCGGACCTTGTCGACGCCGTGCATCTCGCGCGGGCTCTTGTAGGTGAGCTCCTGCACGCCGCCCTCGTCGCGGAACCGCAGGCGGAGCCGGCGGTCCTCATCTTGGAGATGGAGCTGCGGGTGATCGAAGAAGACGTCGCCCTCGGCGCCCGCGCGGACCCAGCGGCCGTCCTGCTCGAGTCGCTTCCGCAGGTCGGTCACGGCGAGATCCGGGAGGCGGTACTTGCGCTCGCGTTCGATCACGTCTCGCAGGCTATGCGGTCAAGTCCCGCTGCACAACGGGTCCGACTGTGGGTAACCGGTGAACTACGCGACGGGCGCGAGCTCCTCGAGCGACTTCCCCCGCGTTTCCTCGCCGAGCAGCCCCACGGCCGCCGCTGTCACCAGCAGGAGGGCCGTGAACAGGGCGAAGACCGTCGGCTGGCCGACCGAGGCCACGAGCGTGGCGGTCAGGAACGGTCCGATGATGCCGCCGGTCCGGCCCACGGCCGCGGCCGCCCCGGCGCCGGTGGCGCGCAGGGCGGTCGGGTACAGCTCCGGGGACAGCGTGTACACGATGCCCCAGGCCCCGAGGTTGAAGAACGAGAGCATCGCCGCGTACACGAACGCCTCGGTGCCGGCGCCGGCGTTGCCGAACAGCACGGCCGACACCGCGGTCCCGAGGAGGTACGCGATGAGGGTCGGTCGCCGACCGACGCGCTCGACCAGCCAGGCGGCGCTGAAGTACCCGGGGATCTGGGCGAGCGACGAGATGAAGAAGTACTCGTTGCTCCGGACCACGGAGAGCCCGCGGCCGAACAGGAGCGACGGGAGGAACGTGAAGATCCCGTAGTACGTGAACGTGATGCCGAACCAGAGGATCCAGAGCATGACCGTCCGGCGCGCATAGTGCGGTGAGAAGAGCGTGCCGAGCGTGCCGCTCGCGGCCACGCTGCGCTCCGGAACGACCGGCTTCGCCACCGTGATGAGGGCTCCCCCGCCTTCGCGCTCGACCCGGCGCACGACGGCATCGGCCTCCGCGGCCCGGCCGTGTTCGGCGAGGAACCGCGGGGACTCCGGGAGGGCGCGACGCAGGTACGTCACGTAGAGCGCCGGCAGCGCCCCGACGAGGAACGCCGCGCGCCAGCCGTACTGCGGCAGCACGACGAGCGCGACGACGCCGGCGAGGACCGTTCCGTACGCCCAGAACGACTCGAGCAGCACGATGAACCGTCCGCGCGACGCGCGCGGCGCGTACTCGGAGACTAGCGTCGACGCGACCGGGAGCTCGCCGCCGAGGCCGAGCCCGGCGATAACGCGCGCCAGCAGGAGCGTCTCGAACGTCGGCGCAAGGGCCGAGAGGAGCGCACCGATCGAGAACAACACGAGGGTCACCTGGAAGACGGTCTTGCGGCCGACACGGTCGGCGAGCCGCCCCGCGATCGCGGCGCCGAAGAACATGCCGACGAAGCCCGCGCTCACGACGAAGCCGGTCTGCGTCGCGTCGAGCCCGAACTCGGCTTTGATCGGCGTGACCAGGAACGCGATGAGGATCACGTCC
>DASWFN010000239.1:0-1697 GCA_036394215.1 Candidatus Limnocylindria bacterium | reverse complement strand
CCGAACGCGATGAGCGCGAGGAAGAGGCCACCGAGGATCGAGAGGTGCGACCGCGCGGGACCGACGAGCGTGAGCGCGTTGCGCGCCGAGACGCCGAGGTCCGCGCCGGCGAGGGGCTGCGTCGCGACGCCGATGACGCCGCGCACGACGTAGAGCCCGACGACGCCGATGGCGATGAGCAGCACCGCCGCGAGGAGCCACCCGCGGACGAACTCGAGCACCGGCAGGGTGAAGAAGTAGAAGCCGATATCGCGGCCGAAGACCGGGTCGTTGGCGCCGAACGGCACGCCGTTGAGCCAGCGCAGCAGGTTGTCCCATTCGTCACCGCCGGCGAGGCCGAAGAAGAACGCCGGGACGAGCAGGAGCGGCATGAGCCGCAGCGTGAGCGCGAGCGCCCCGGTCCTGCGCTTCGTGTCGGCGTCGACGACGAGGCGCGGAACCTGGGGCCGCAGCGCGAAGTAGAGGTTCGGCAGCGCGATGAAGAAGAACGCGATGAGGAACACGAGGAAGGCCCAGAAGCCGGCGGTGTAGCGGCGCAGGAACACGTCCTCGAGGCCGAGGCTGCGGAACCACAGCAGGTCGGTGAGGAACCCGACGAGCGGGCTGAACACGAGCGGCAGGAGGAAGAGCGCGAGGATGACGATCGTGACGATCGTCGAGAGCCGGTTGCGCGGCGGCCGCGGGCCCCGGCTTCGGCGGATACCTGGCAGGTCGACCTTCGACCAATCGATATTCCCCCAGTCACCGCGACCGGGGCCGTTCCTCACGCCACCCACTGTACGTTCCGGGATGTGATGGCCGGACGGCCGACCGCTGGCTGTGTCCGATATCGGAACATGGACGCATGAGCTTCCGGATCGGGATCGTCGCGCTGTGCGCATGCCTTCTCGCGGCGTGCGCGAGCTCCGCGGACGTCCGGCCGACGCCCACGCCTACACCGTCGCCGAGTCCGACACCGGAGGCATCCGTCGAACCCACTCCGACGGCGCCGCCGGGCACGACGCCATTCCCGACGCCCGGCCCCACGATCACGCCGGGCAGCACCCGGGTCATCGGCACGCTTCGCCACGCCGACGGGTCCCCCGCTCAGGGGGTCTGCGTCGTGCTCGAGAAGGGCCTCTGCCCGATCGGCACCGACGAGCAGGGCATGTGGCTCACCGACATCCCCGCGGGTCCGATCAACTGGAACTTCATTTACAAGGTCGGCGGCCAAGAGGTCGGTCGCCAGTTCGTCCTTGGGACGGAGGGGGGGGAGCTCCGTTTGGGCCTCTACACGCTTACCGATTAGACACAGGGCTCGCTGACCCGCTCACCTAGACTTCGGTCCACGTAGCGCCAGTCGCCGCACGGCGTTGAGGCCTCGATGGGTAAGGGAGCTTGATCGAATGAATCGTCTGCGTCTGGGGGCGGCCGTCGTCGCCGTTCTGCTCATCGGCAGCGCGTGCACCTCGAGCTTCGCGAAGGACAACCCGCAGCTCTGCAGCGCCGACAAGGTGCAGCTCGTCAAGGACTTCGTCGCGAAGGATGGCCTCACGCCGCAGGCCGCGGCCGACAAGGCCGGCACCGACGCGCGCTGCCTGACCACCGACGAGACGACGCAGGCGCAGGCGACGTACGTCGCGTTCAAGGCGCAGGCCACGCCGACGCCGACCGCGACGCAGGCGCCCACCGCGGCGCCGACGACGGCCGCCCCAGCG
>DASWFN010000238.1:0-2343 GCA_036394215.1 Candidatus Limnocylindria bacterium | reverse complement strand
GGCAAGCTGATGTCGCTCGGCGTCGACCAGCGCATGAGCAAGGCGTTCTCGGTCTTCGGCGGCACGGGCGCGTCGGCCCGGTCGACCCTCGCCGACGGCACGGCCTCGGCGGGCTCGTCCGCGGTCATCGACGGCGGCACCACCTCGACGAGCGATGCGCTCACGCTCGGCAACACCAGTGGCGCCCGCGCCCTCCACGAGGAGGCTCCGTCCGACAGCGGCATGATGCTGAACGACCCGACGACGGCGCAGACCCGCGCGATCAACGACAACGCGCCCTGGGAAGGCAGCGTCAGCGCATCCGCCGACGGTGCCTCCGCGACCCGTTCGGTCCGCGAGAGCGAGCCCTTCGTGGGCAACGCGACGGCCAACGACAACCTCGCGGCGGCGGAAGCCGGCCGCGGCGGATCGCTCGCTGGCGACATGTCCGTGGGCAGCCGGATGGCTGACGCGAACGCCGCCGACGCGACCCGCGCGCTCCACAACGTCGAGCCGTCCGACCTCGGCTCGAGCCAGGTCGCAGCGACCAACGACTTCATCGGCGGCGAGATCCAGCACGACGCCGGCGACGTGACCGGTACGCCCGGCAACGCCCTCAGCGACACGAGCGGCGAGACCGCTGGTCCCGATGGCGCCTCGCACTCCTGGGGTTAATCGGGGTTGATCGTCAGCGCACCCTCTACGTCCGCGGAGGCGGCCCCGAACGGGGCCGCTTTCCGCGTCTAGTAGCGGATCTCGTTGTGGAGCATCGCGCGGTCCTTCAGCTGCAGGTGGCGCCGGCCGATCTTGATGGCGCCGCGCTTCTCGAGATCGGCGAGCACCCGGTTCACCGACACGCGGGTCGCGCCGACGAACCCCGCGAGATCCTCCTGGGTGAGATCGACCTGGTCGCCGCCCGCGGCATCGGCGAGGTCGATGAGGCACTTCGCCACGCGACCCGGCAGGTCGAGGAACACGAGATCCTCGACGTGACCGGTGCTGCGGCGGAGCATCTTCACCAGGAGCGCGAGCATCCGGCGCATCGCGTCCGGGTTGCGCTCGAGCGTCCCGATGAAGTCCTGTCGCGCGAGTGCGAGCGTGTGGGTCTCGGTGATCGCCGTGACCGTCGCCGATCGCGCGCCATCGTCGAACAGGGCAAGCTCGCCGAACACGTCCCCCCCGCGGTGCAGCGCGATGACGACCTCGTGACCCTGCTCGTCCGGGATCGAGACCTTCACCGTACCCGCGGTGATGAGGAAGACCTGCCCGGCGGGATCGTCGCGGTGGAACACGACCTCGTCGCGCTCGAAGTGCCGGGTCCGCAGCCGCGTCGCGAGCGTCAGCCGATCCTGGGCGTTCAGGCAGGCGAAGAGTGGGCTCTCACCCAGGAAGTCGGCGACCGCAGCGGCATCCACGTCCGCTGAATAGTGCCGCTATCCGTCAAGCGCATCGCCCGACGCATTCGCGCCGTCGGGCGGAGCACTCCCCCAATGTCCTGCCGCTGGCGGTCGGGACCGCGTCGCGAGCCGATGCTGCGCCCAAGAAGATCGCATTGGGGGCAGAGATGAAGAAGTTCCTTTCCAACCTCGCCGAGGGCCTCGTGTGGGCATTGATCACTCCCGAGGAAGCCCGCCGGATGCTCCAGGAGACCGAGGCCAGGCGCGGCCTCACCTGGGAGCGTCGCGAGCAGGGTGCCTTCGCGAAGGCCGCGTAACCCGACTTCTCGTTCCCTCCTTGAAGCGCGGTCGCCTGCCGGCGGCCGCGCTTCTGTCCGTCCTTGCGAGGACCTAGCGGGCGAGCTCCAGGAAGCGCGGCTTCACCTCGGTCATCACGCGCTCGATGGTCTCGCGGTCGTACGGCGGCGACATCCCGAAGAGGAAGCCCTTCACGCCGATCTTGTGGTACTCGAGCAGCCGCTTCGCGATGTCGTCGGGCGAGCCGAGCACCGCGGGCCGGTTCGGTGCTGCGACCTTGTTGCGCGCGGAGACTTCGCGCATCCGCTTGTCCACCAGGTTGAGGTCGTCGCGGACCAGGATCCCGCCGCCCGTCGTCGGCGCGATCTGGCTGAAGTCGCGCTTCAGGTCCTCGCAGTGCTCCTTCAGGACGGTGAGCTTGTGCCGGATGACGTCGGGTGTCCCGAAGCCGTGCCACCAGTCGGCGTGGCGCGCGGTGATCTTGAGCGTGACCTGCTCGCCGCCGCCGCCGATGAGGATCGGGACGTGCTTCTGGATCGGCCGCGTGCCGAGCGTCGCGTTCTCGAGCGTGTAGTACTTGCCGGTGTGCGTGATCTTCCCGTCGTCGAGGAGCGTGTGGATGATCTTCGTCGCCTCGCGCAGCTTCGCGAGGCGGATCTGCGGCGTGTCG
>DASWFN010000237.1:0-4728 GCA_036394215.1 Candidatus Limnocylindria bacterium | reverse complement strand
CCGATCGCGACGCCGACGATGTTCGACTCGGCAAGCGGCATGTCGATGACCCGGTCCGGACCGAACTCCTCGATGAAGCCGTCGGTCACGCGGAAGACGCCGCCGCGCACGCCGACGTCCTCGCCGAGGATGATCACCCGCTCATCGCGCCGGAACTCGTCGCGGAGCGTGTCGTGGACCGCTTGGACGTTGCTCTTCTCGGCCACGCGATCAGCCTAGGCGAAGATCGGGGAAATCGCGGGGGCGGCGCTCGCGCATCATCGCGTACGCGGTCTCGACGATCTGCTCCCGGTTCGGCTTCGTGAAGTAGTCGCCGTCGACGCCGACCGGCGCGCGATTTTCCGCGCTCGTGAGCGTCCGCGGAGCCGCGTCCAGATGCTCGAAGCCGTGCTGCGTCTCGAGCACCTCGCGGAGGATGAACGCCGACGCACCGCCCGGGACATCCTCGTCGACGACCAGGAGGGCGTTCGTCTTCCGCACTGATCGGGCGATCGAGCCGTGCAGGTCGAATGGGTTGAGCGTCTGCGCGTCGACGATCTCCGCGTCGATGCCGAGCGCGCTCAACGTCGCAGCCGCCTCCATCGCGATCCGCACGAGGGCGCCGTAGGTGACGATGGTGAGGTCGGCTCCCGGGCGCACCGTCTCGGTGACGCCGAGCGGGAGGCGGAAGTCGCCGAGGTTGTCGGGCACGCGCTCCTTGAGCCGGTAGCCGTTCAGCACCTCGATCACGAGCGCCGGATTGTCCCCGCGGAACAGCGTGTTGTACAGGCCGGCGGCTTGGACCATGTTGCGCGGCACGGCCACGTAGATGCCGCGGAGTGCGTTCAGCACGACGGACATCGGCGAGCCGGTGTGCCAGATGCCCTGGAGCCGGTGGCCCTTCGTGCGGATGACGACCGGCGCCTTCTGGCCGCCGGCGCTGCGGAAGTGCAGCGTCGCGAGATCGTCGCTCGCGATCTCGAGCGCGTACAGCAGGTAGTCGAGGTACTGGATGTCGACGATCGGCCGTAGCCCGCGGAGCGCGGCGCCGATCCCCTGACCGAGGATCGTCGCCTCGCGGATCCCGGTGTCGGTGAAGCGGCGCTCGCCGTACTTCGCCTGCAAACCCTCGAACACGAGGTTGACGTCGCCGAGCTTTCCGACGTCCTCCCCCAGCACGAAGAGCCGGCGGTCGCGGGCGAAGTTCAGATCGAAGTTCCGGAGCAGTACGACGCGGCCATCGACCGTCTCCGAGCGGTCCGAGTACTCGGCGGCGATCGGTGTCACGTTCAGCGGCGATTCGGCCGAGCGGCTGTAGAGGAACGACGTGTACCGCTCGGCGTTGCGCCCGGCGTAGTCGTTCGCGAACGCGCGCAGCGCGCCGGCCGCGGCACCGTCGCGGCCGCGCAGCGCGTAGACCGCCCGCCGGACCGCGGACTGTACGACCCGCCGGCTGATCTCGAGCGGATCGGCGAGCTCGGCGACGACCTCGGCGAGCCGAACGTCGGGCGACTCCTGCTGGGCCCGCTCGATGAGGCCGCGGGCCCGCTCGAGCTCGGACTTGATCGGCGCCTGGTACGACTCGAACGCCGCGACCCGCGCGGCCTCGACGGTCTTGCGGTCCTCGTCCTCGAACGCGTCGAGATCGGCCGCGGTCGCGATCTTCTCCGCGAGCATCCACTCCCGCATCTTCGCGATCGGATCGCCCGACGTCTCGAAGGCGAGACGCTCCTTGGACTTGTACCGCTCGTGCGAGCCGCTCGTCGAGTGGCCCTGCGGCTGCGTCATCTCGGTCACGTGGATGAGCGCGGGGATCTGCTCGCGCCGGACGACCTCGGCGACCTCCGCGTAGGTGTCCACGAGCGCCGGGTAATCCCAGCCCTTCACGATCCGCATCTCGAACCCGGCGGCACCGGCGGCGCGCTGGAATCCCGCGAGCGCCGCGGAGATCGAGCTCTTCACGGTCTGGAACTCGTTCGGCACCGAGATCCCGTAGCCGTCATCCCAGACCGACACGAGGAGCGGGATCTGCAGCACGCCGGCCGCGTTCACCGTCTCCCAAAAGATCCCCTCGCTCGTCCCGGCATTGCCGATCGTCGCGAACGTGACCTCGTCGCCGTTCCGGCTGAAGCCGTCCGCCGCGTCCCGCAGGGCCGGGTCCGCGCGGTAGAGCTTGGACGCGTACGCCAGGCCGAGCGCGCGCGGCATGTGCGCGGCGACGGGTGAGAGATCGGAGCTCGACTGCATCGACTCGCTCAGCCGCTTCCACCGTCCGTCCGCGCCGAGCAGACGCGTCGCGAAGTGGCTGACCATCTGCCGGCCGGCGGACGAGCGATCGGCATCGGGGTCGGTGTTCGTGTAGAGCTGGGCGAAGAACTGCGCGAGATCGGACATCCCGGTCGCGAACATGAACGTCTGGTCGCGGTAGTAGCCGGAACGCCAGTCGCCGGGCCGGAAGGCCTTGGCCATCGCGAGCTGCGCGACCTCTTTGCCGTCACCGAAGATGCCGAACGGCGCCTTGCCGGTGAGGACCTCGCGGCGTCCGGACACGCTCGCGACGCGCGAGCGGAACGCGAGTCGGTAGTCGGACACGATCTCCGCCGGACTGAGCTGAAGGCGACGCTGCGGTGCCGCCGCTGTCACTGTGGAAGGAGCGCGGCTACCGCTCTTGATGTGCCACTCCGGACACCATGGTACGAGCGCCGCCGTCGTCACGTTCGGCGCGATCGAGGAATGGGATGAACGCGGCCGCGAACGCGGCCGGCTGTTCGGGCATCACGAGATGTCCCGCCTCCGGGATCGTGACCGTCTCGGCGGCGGGGTAGCTTTCGCGCAACGCGACGAGATCCGAGGCGGGAACGATGCCGTCCTCGCGACCCCAGACGACGAGCACCGGCCCGCGATACGCACCCGCGCGGGCGAGCCAGGCGGCGCGCAGCTCCGGTCGCACGCCGCGCAGCGTCGCGACGGCGCGCATCACGCGCAGGGTCTCCGGATAGGTCCGGTCGTACCGCTCGTTCTCGGCGTAGAGGTGCGTCGGGATGCGGGCCGGGTCGTGGAAGCACGACTCGAGCACCGCGCGGCCCATGGACTTCGGGCGCGGCAGCCACGTCGTGAGCCCGAGGAGGGGCAGCGAGAAGAGCCGCAGGAACAGCGCGATGTCCCGGCCGAAGCCGCCGGGCGACACGAGCGTCACCGAGCGCCACGCGTCCGGGTGGACGATCGACGTGACGGCGGCGATCCCGCCGCCCAGCGAATGCCCGGCGAGATGCGGACGATCCAGCCCGAGGGCGCGGCGCACGCCGTCGACGACCGCGGGGTAGAACGGATCGAGCGGATCGAAGTAGCGCGCGCCCTTCACCGGCGTGCTCTCGCCGAAGCCCGGGAGATCGAACGCGACCGCGCGGCGGCCCGACGCGGCGACGCTCGCCATCGCCTCCTGCCAGTTCTCGGCCCAGCCGCCGACACCGTGGACGAACAGGACCGCGTTCGGACCGTCACCCGCTTCGATCACGCGGATCCGCGAGCCCGCGGCCTCGATCGTCGACGTGCGCATTTCTCCATAATGCGCTTGTGCTCTTCTACTACCTCTGCACCAAGGGCGAGGCCCTGCACCGGGAGGCCTACCCGCAGGGCGCGCAGTCGAAGGACGCGGACGTCTTCAAGTGGGTCACGATGCATTCGGCATCCCCCGCCGTGTGCCAGCGCCAGCACGACGAGAGGCACGCGTGGCGTCCCGACGAGGGCGGCGACGAGGAGCGCGTGGTCCGGGGCTTCAGCGTCCTGCAGTGGGACCGCGAGGGCTTCGACAGCGACACGCCGCAGCCCGAGGTCGGTGAGAAGTTCGAGTCGCGTTGGGGTCCCTCGCTCGTCGTGGAGCGCGTCGACGATCCGCTGACCGGCGCCTACTTCCTGCTCAAGCTCTTCCCCCACGGATATCACGGCAAGCACGAGGAGATCGGGAGCAAGCGCACCGATGTCGACGCGCGGCGGTTGGTCCCGGCGTAGCCGGGCCTAGCTCGAGCCGCCCGCGCCACCGTGGACGTGCTCGCGGTGCGCGAGATGGTGCAGATGCTCGTGCTCGTCCTCGGGAGCGCGCGGCGGGTAGAACAGTCCGGCGACGTAGAACTTCGTCGGCGCCTGCGCGTACGACGACACGAGGATGTGGACGTCGTACTTCTCGAACAGTGGGCGACCCCACGACTCGCGGAACTTCGTCGCCCACTGCTGCCCATGCCGCTCGCGCGACGCGCGGGCCATCTCGTGGAGCTCCCAGTCGAGCACCGGCAGCTCGTGCGGCCCGGTGCAGTCGTCGCTGTCGCACTTGAACCGCAGGCGCAGCGGAAGCTGGAGGATGTCGGACTCGTAGACGAGAGGGCGGATGAAGCCGGCGGTAGCGGCGCCATCGCGCGCCAGCTGCTGGAGCGACTCGAGCGACCCGCGCAGGTGTGGCCGCACGAACGGCCAGCGCAGCCGCCAGCCGTCCTTCGCGTCGAGGTACGCGGTCGCGACGACGTCGCCGCTCACGTTCTTCGACTCTGGACGGGGATCGCGGTCGGCAGGCGCGGTGACGACGTGGATCCACGACCATCGCATGATCGGCGGATCGGTGTCGGCGCCCTTCCACGGGAACGGCGAGAGACGCTCGAGCCGCCCGGTCTCGCGGTCGACGCCGATGACCGCCGGACGCTCGACCGGGAACGAGTCGGCGGCGACCGACTTGGCGAGCACGAGGATGTCGCGCTCGCT
>DASWFN010000236.1:0-12176 GCA_036394215.1 Candidatus Limnocylindria bacterium | reverse complement strand
CGCTCGGCGCCGGACTCGGTGTCGGCGCGGCGCTGCTCGCGGCCGGCGTGCTCGTCAGCGAGGGTGCGATGGAGATCGAGGGCAGGGGCGAGAACGACGGCGCCGTCGTGGACGCGATCGGCGACGCCGACGCGGACGCCGTCGCGACGGTGAGCCCGCCGCTGCCGAAGGCGATCATCAGGGCGAACGCGACCACCGCGATGACCGCCGCGACGAGGAACGAGATGTCGCCGGCCTTAGATCCCATGCCGCTTCGGCTCCCACTTCAAGGCAAGCTCGCTCGGCGGGGCCATGTAGCCGAGCAGGGCCGACGAGGCGACGACGGCCGGGCTCGCGAGATAGCCCTCGCCGCCCTCGCCCATGCGGTTCTGCCAGTTGCGATTGAACGACGTGATCGCGCGCTGGCCCTTCTCGAGAGCGTCATCGCCCTGGCCGAAGCACGGTCCGCACCAGCTCATCCGGATCTGCGCGCCGACGGAGCGGAGCACGTCGCCGATCGACTCGCCGGCGAGCCGCGCCTCGGGCCGCTCGATCGCGTCCTTCACCGAGCCTGAGCCGGGGAACACCACGAAGTCGGTCGCGGCCTTGGTGTGCCCGCCGGCCCGGGCGTCACGGATGACGAGCGCGGCCTGGAGCAGATCGTCGTAGCTCCCGTTCGTGCACGAGCCGATGTAGGCCTTGTCGAACCCCAGGCGCTCGGTCGCGACCTCGTCGGCCGCGAAGGCATTCCCGGGTGAGTACGGCTTGGCGATCATCGGCACGATCGTCGACAGGTCGAGCGTCTCGTCCATCTCGTAGTGGGCGTCGCGGCCCGGCTGGACGAGCGGGTAGGCAAGCGCGATGCCCTTCTCGCGGTACCACGCGGCGGTGATCTCGTCGGCGGCGAAGATGCCGTTCTGGGCCTCGCCCTCGGCCATCATGTTCGCGATCGTGTTGCGGTACGCGATCGGCAGCTGCCGCTCCGCGTCGACGAGCTCGACCGACATCCCCTGCGACTGCGCGGTACCCCAGCGCTCGAGGAGCTTGAGGACGATGTCCTTGCCGCTCACCCATGGCTGCAGCGTCCCGGTGAAGACGACCCGCCGCGCCGGCGACAGCGTCAGGTACACGTAGCCCGTCGCCCAGCCGAATCCGAGGGTCGTCGAGCCGACGCCGATGCCGACCGCGCCATACGCGCCGTAGGCGCGCGAGTGCGAATCGGCGCCCGCGACGACGGAGCCCGGATGCACGAGGCCCTGCTCGGGGAAGTAGAAGTGGAAGATCCCATCGCCGGGCGTCGCGTAATACGGCTTGCGGATGCCGAGCTTGTCCGCGAACGCCTTGCCGATCGCGGTCTGCTTGTCGTCGGCGTCCTTGCGGGTGAAGACGAAGTGGTCGTTCGCGATGGCGATCTGCCGCGGGTAGATGGCGTCCCCGCCGGTGATCTGGTTGAACGTATGGATCGCGAACGGCGCGGTCCCATCCGATGCCGGCAGCAGATCCGCGTACACGCGGAGCGTGGCCCCCGGGACGGCCTCGGCATCGTCGTCCACCCGGTGCGCCCACACGATCCGCTCGGTCGCGGTCATCCGCCGCGCGGTCTCGTCATCGGGCCACTCGATCTTCGGCGCGCGCCGCAGCGACGCGGCGAGCTCCCGGCGGCCCGCCGCGACGATGCCCCCCGAGCGGCGGATCTCCTCCTCCTTCGGGGCGAGCGGCTTCGGGTCGTACGTCTTGCCCTGCGTCTCGTTCGCGAGCCGCCGCGTCGACGGGTCGAAGGTGAACGTGTCGCCGTCCTGCGCGTCGTCCACCGCCGCGCGCGACTGGACGACGTGGAGGCCGAGGTTGAACGCGTTGCGCCGGAAGATGTCCCCCATGTTGTCGCCGCAGACGATCACCAGCTCGAGCCCGGCCTCCTCGGCGACGGCCTTCAGGCCGGCGGGGCTCATCTCGCGCGAGCTGCCGATGGCGAAGCGATCGCCGGCGATGACGAAGGTCTGGCCGGCGTGCACGCGCGCGCGGAAGTCGGGCATCAGGAACCGGAACGAGCCGGCCTTCCAGCGCTCGTCGAGGGTGTCGAGGGTCTCGGACACGCAGTCCTTCGCGGGGGTGATCTGATCGGTGTCGATCGCGTCGAGCTTCTTGCCCGGCCGCCGGCCCGAGCGGTCCCAGAAGATCAGGGCCGTCCCGCGGATCGTCGCGGAGCTGAAGGCCTGCTCGCTCGCGGGCGCGCGGCGCGCGATCTTCTCGAGGTCGACGCCCGGAAGGGGCCTCGCGGCCACGATCCGGTGCTGCACATCCACCGCGTTCAGTCTAGGCGCGCGAGTGC
This sequence comes from Candidatus Limnocylindria bacterium, assembly GCA_036394215.1. GTDB lineage: Bacteria > Chloroflexota > Limnocylindria > P2-11E > P2-11E > UBA4735. The sequence continues at coordinate 9,868 of DASWFN010000236.1, read as the reverse complement.
CCGCAGCTCCTCCTCCGAGAGCAGCCGATCGGAGGCTTTCGCGGCCGCCATGATGCGCTCGATGCGGGTCCGCGTCGGATCGATGCCGCGATGCTCGAGCCAGAACGTGACATTCGATTCGCCGCTCATCGGACCGACCTCGATGCGCTGCTCGCGGCCGACGACGGACGCCGGAACACCCGAATACACCGAGTCCGCGAGCGCGCGGTCGCCCTTCCGCAGCGCCTTCACCACCGCCGACGCGTGCACGCCGGTGCCGGTGCGGAACGCGTCCTCCCCGAGCGCCGGGTAGCTCGCCGGGATGGGCATCCCGCAGTGCTCCGCGACGAGCGCGCTGTACTCGACGAGCGGCCGCAGGTCGGTGTCGATGAGCCCCCACAGCCGCAGGTTCACGAGCAGCTGATCCATCGAGGCGTTGCCGACGCGCTCGCCGATGCCGAGTGCGGTCCCGTGGACCCGGTCGGCGAACGCGGTCGCCGCGAGCGCGTTGATGGTCCCGAGCCCGCGGTCGTTGTGTCCGTGGTAGTCCAGCTTCACCGCGCGCCCCTTGATGATGTCCGCGCGCATGAACGACAGCAGGTTGCGCACGCCCTCGGGAGTCGCGTGGCCCACGGTGTCGGACGCGCAGATCCGGGAAGCGCCCGCCGCGATGGCCGTCTCGTACAGCGTCACGAGCGTTTCGGGATCGGCGCGTGTCGTGTCCTCGGTCACGAACATGACCGGCAGCCCGTTCTTCACGGCGAGGGCGACCGACTCCTCGACCTGCGTGCGCATCGTGTCGATCGACCAGCTCTCGGCGACGCGGCGGATCGGGCTCGACCCGATGAACGCGCACGTCTCGATCGCCACGCCGGACTCGACCGAGGCCTGGATCGCGCCGTTGATGTCCGCCGGATGCGTGCGGCACGCGACGTTCGGCGTGATCCGCAGCGTCTTCGTCTCCTTCGCGAGCGCCACGATCTCGTCGCGCGCCCGCGCCGACGCGCCCGGCAGCCCGATGTCCGCGCTCTCGATCCCGAGCTCGTCCATGAGATGGAGCAATCGGATCTTCACGTCGAGCGGCGGGTTGCGGACGGATGGTCCCTGCAGCCCGTCGCGGAGGGTCTCATCGTCCAGCTCGACGTCGCGGTAGTCGGCGCGCGCGACGCGGCCGTCGCGGTTCCAGTCGTAGATGAGGCCAGCGAGGTCGCTCACTTCGCGGCCGGGATCGGACGGGCCGCGACGACCCGCCCGTTCTCCCACGCGGCGAGCGCGAGCTCGCGCGCGTCGGCGCCGGCGCGGCGTGCTGGGGCGAACGTGTACGTCGTCGCGATGCCCGCGAATGTACCGCCCTCGATCCGCTGCCGCGTGCGCTCCGGATCACCGGACGGGTCGACGCTCGCCGCGATGAGCCCGAGCGCATCGGTCGCGCTCGCGGCGTGGGTCCCGAGGGCCGAGCCGATGGTCTTGCGCAGGGCCGGCCAGCGCGCGCTCGCCGTCGCGTCGCCGAGCCGCGCCGCGTCGTTCGCGTCCGTCAAATAGGACAGCAGGAGCGCCGCGGTACCCGCGTCGGGGAGCAGGCGCTGCGGCTCGAGGTAGCCGAGGGTCGGCCCGGTGTAGTAGATGGGCGTCCCGCCGCTAGCGAGCTGCCGGACGCGCTGCATGAAGGGATCGCGCTGATCCGGCGCCGCGCTGAGCAGGACCGGCATCGGCCGCGCGTCGCCGCGGAACGTCGATGCGAGCGCGAGCTCCTCACGACCGGAGACGAGCGTGCCGGCCACGACGACCGCGGCGGGACTGCTCCGGGACGGCAGTGCGTCGACGAGCGCGCGCGCGACCGCGTCGGGCGCGGGCGCGAGCCCGAACATCCAGCGCGCGCCGGGGCCGGACGGCTCGGCGAGCGGCAGCGTGAAGAGGACCGGCCGCCCGAGGAGCGCGACGGCCGCGATCAGCGTCTCGTCGGCGATCGCCGGTACGCCGACGACGATCGCGTCGGCGTCGCCCGTGTCGGCGGAGCGCTTGAGCTCGAGGAGCAGCTTCGCGTCGCTGCCCGCCACGTCGACGACATGGAGCTTCACCCGCGGCGATCCCCGCTGGGCGTCGACGAACTGCTGCATCGCGCCGCGCTGCGCGTCGCCTTTCGGCCCGCGGCTTCCGGAGAGATCGAGGAGCGCGGTCACCGCGATCGTTCCCGGCTCGCGCGTCGGCGACGGCGTCGGGGCGGCCACGACCGGCGGCGTGGCCGTGCACGAGGCGATCGTGAGGACGAGGATCGCGACGGGGCCGGCGCGCATCAAGGGTTAGGCGCGGGTACCGCCCGGGATCCCGTCCTTCGCGTACACGTGTTCGAGCAGATCCTCGGCGCGCGGATCCGGCGCGGCCTCCGCTTCGTCGATCGACCGCTCGATCTCCGCCCCGATCTCGGCGCGCATCGTGTCGAGCTCGGCCTGCGGCACACCCTGGGCCAGCAGGTACGACTTGCCCTTGTCGACCGGGTCCTTCGCCTGCCATTCCTTCAGCAGGTCCTTCGAGCGGTAGCGCGAGTCATCGTCGTCGGAGCTGTGCGGCTGGTAGCGGTAGCACTTCGCCTCGACGATGCTCGGGCCGTCGCCGCGCCGCGCGCGATCGGCCGCCTCCTTCGTCTTCGCGTACACGTCGAGGACGTCGGTGCCGTCCGCGATGAGGCCGGGGATCCCGTAGCCCGCCGCGCGGTCCGCGACGTTCGGCACGCTCATCTGCTTGGACGTGGGCGTCGAGATCGCGAACAGGTTGTTCTCGATGATGAAGACGACGGGCAGCTTGTGGATCGCCGCGAAGTTCACGGCCTCGTGGAAGTCGCCGGGGCTCGTCGCGCCGTCGCCGCCATAGGTGAAGACGACGCGATCCTCCTTGCGGACCTTGATCGCGAGAGCGATGCCGGCCGCCTGGGGGAACTGCGTCGCGATGCACACCGAGCCGGTCACGATGTTCGCCTCGGGCGAGCTGAACTGGTTCACCACCTGCCGCCCGCCGGAGTTCGGGTCGGTCGCCTTGGCGAACACCCCGAGGAACTGGTCCTTCGCGGTCTGCCCGAGGACGAGCGCGACGGCCACGTCGCGGTAATACGGATGGACCCAGTCGTGTCCCCGCCGGATGACCCAGGCCGATCCGACCTCGGCGCCCTCGTGCCCGTCGGCGACGCCGACGAACGCGGCCCGGCCCATGCGGTTCATCTGCATCATCCGCTCGCCGAGCATCCGCGTGAGGAGCATCGCCCGGTACATGCCCGTCGCGTCGTCCAGGGTGAGCCCGAGCGCCTCGTGTCGCGGCTGCGCCTTTGGACCGGGCTTCGTCTTCACGGCCATCAGCGTGATGCTACCGACCGCCGGGCCGTCATCGCGACGAGCAGCAGGCCGTCGCGGACCTCGACGCTGCCACGCCGATCGGTGAGCTCGTTGCTCACGCCGCGCGTGGATCCGCGCAGCAGATCCTCGTGGCGGAGCGGGTAGCGGAGGCCGAACGTCGCGACACCGTGGACGACCTCGGAGAGCGGCTCGAGCGGGACCCAGTCGCCCGGAGCGCCGGTGAGCTCGAGGATCCCCGGCCCGAGGAGCGAACGCATCGTCGCCGTCTCCGTGACGAGCGATACGTCGATCGCCGCGAAGTTCTCGTGCGCGAGGAGCAGGAGATTGCCGACCATGTGATCGAGCCGCGCGCCGGCGAACGCGCCGACGACGACGATCTCGTCCGCGCCGCGCTGCACGGCCGCGTCGAGGGCGAGCTCGCCGTCGGTCTGGGCCTTCTCGCTCGGATGGATCTCCAGCTTCACGCCGTGGCGCGCGAGCTCCTGCCGGGCATCGGCGCCGAGGGTATCCATGTCGCCGACGACGAGGTCCGGCCGTCGACCCGCCCTACCGAGCCGTAGCGCTCCGCCATCGGCCGCGACGACGATGTCCGCGTGCGTCGCGAGGGCATCGAGCCAGGCATCGCTGCCCAGGGGGTCACCGTCCAGAACGACGAGGGCGCGCATGCGTTCAGCCTAGCCCGGGGCCTATCGTCCGCTCGTGACGATCGTGCTCGTCGGCATCGGTGGATTCTTCGGCGCGATCGCCCCGCTACGTCATCGACGGCTGGGTGGTCGAACGCACGGGCGCGACCTTCCCCTGGGGCACGCTCGCGGTGAACCTCTCCGGCACGTTCCTGCTCGGACTGCTGTTCTCCCTCACCGTCGAGCGCGGCGCGCTCCCGGCGCCCATCCGCGCGCCGATCCTCATCGGCTTCATCGGCGCGTACACGACGTTCTCCACCCTCGCGCTCGAGAGCTGGCGGCTCATCGAGGATGGCAGCTATGTGCTCGGCGTCGCGAACCTGCTGGGCTCGGCCGCGCTCGGCGTCGCGGTGGTCGTGGCCGGCCTGGTGCTCGGCCGGGCGCTGGCATGAAGATCGATGGTCAGGCCCTCCTCGCGCGCATCTACATCGGCGAGCGCGATCAATGGAACGGGCGGCCGCTCCACGACGCGATCCTCGATCTCCTTCGCGAGCGGAAGATCGCCGGCGCCACCGTCATCCGGGGCTACGCGGGCTTCGGCGCGAACGCGCATCTCCACACGACCCGGATCCTCCGGCTGTCGGAGGACCTGCCGATGCTGATCGAGATCGTCGACGAGGAGGCGAGGCTGCGCGCGATCCTCCCGGAGCTGGACGCGATGGTCTCGGACGGTCTCATCACGGTCGAGCGCGTGGAGGTCGTCGCGTACCGCAGCCGTCCGACCGGACCGTGACGGTCCCCTTCAGGTTGGGTGGCCTGCTCGCCTGTGTGAAGTCTTTCGCTAGCGGGAATGCCTCTTAGACTGAACGGCATGGCCGACGCGCTGACCAGCGAGATCGCCGCGATCGCCCTGCTCGACGACCCGGTGCGTCGCGCGCTGTACCGCTACGTCACGCGGCAGCCGGATCCGGTCGGCCGCGAGGCCGCGGCGGCGGCTGCCGACACGACCCGCGAGAACGCCGCCTTCCATCTCGACCGGCTCGTCGACGCCGGGCTCCTCGAAACGAGCTACAAGCGCCTCGGCGGTCGCACCGGGCCCGGGGCCGGCCGGCCGTCGAAGCTCTATCGCCGGTCGGCGAGGAAGCTCGAGGTCACGCTGCCGGAGCGTCGCTACCAGCTGCTCGCGGAGCTGCTCGCCGCCGCGATCGAGAGCTCGCGGGGGAAGGATCCGCGCCGCGAGGTCGCGAAGGCCGCGCGCACACTCGGCGAGCGTCTCGGTGCCGAGGCCCGCGCCGTCTCACGCGGGCGCAGCGGGCGCGCGTCGCTGCGCGTGGCCGTCGCGATCCTGGAGGGCTCTGGCTTCGAGCCCGACGAGGCCCCGGCCGGCACGATCCGGCTCCGCAACTGCCCGTTCGACGCGCTCGCCCGCGCCCATCGCGATCTCGTGTGCGGGATGAACCTGTCGTTCACGGAAGGCGTGCTCGAAGGTCTCGAGGCCTCCGGGATCGACGCGCACCTCGACCCGCAGCCAGGAATGTGCTGCGTCCGGCTCAGCGCGGAGCGCTGATCAGTCCGGGCCCAGCCGGGCGAAATTCCACGCGAGCACGATCAGCCAGAGGCCCAGGATCGTGTGCCCGGCGGTGAAGTACCGCTCGCCAAGGACGGCGTCCAGCGGAACGAGCACGAAGGCGACGATGGCGAGCGTCGCGGTCCCGTAGCCGAACGCGCGCGGCAGCACGCCGGTCTCGACCCACATCTTCCCGATCGTCCACCACCAGAGGCCGAGCACGAAGAGCGCGGCCGGCCGCACGTCGAGGTTCGCCGCGCCGGAGATCCCCACCGCCACCACCGCGCCGCCCGAGATCGTGGCCAGGAACGCGCCGCTCTGGCGCACCGCGATGTGGCGCACGTGCAGCACCGCGATGCCGGGCAACGCGAGGCCGTAGCCGATCGCCACGAGCACGTCGTACAGGTACGGGTAGGCGACCGCGCCGACGGCGACGATGAGCAGCTGCGCGATCCCCGCGATCGCGCACCAGACCGCGGCCTTGCGGAGATCCGCTACTTCGCCGACGACGGCTTCTTCTGACCCTTCTCGTCGTACTCGTAGAAGCCGCGACCGGCCTTCGCGCCGAGGCGGCCCGCGAGGACCATGCGCTTGAGCAGCGCCGGCGGCGCGACGCTCGGATCCTTGAACTCGTCGAAGAACACGTTCGCGACATGCAGGTTGATGTCGAGGCCGGTGTAATCGATGAGCTCGAACGGCCCCATCGGGTGACGGAGCCCGAGCTTCACCGCGGTGTCGATCTCCTCGACGGTCGCGACGCCCTGCTCGAGCGCGCGGATCGCGCCGAGGAGGTAGGGGACCATGAGCCGGTTCACGATGAAGCCGGGCGTGTCCTTGCAGACCACCCCGGTCTTTCCGAGCGACGTCACGAATTCGCGCAGCGTCGCGACGGTCTGGTCGCTCGTGGTGATGGCCCGCACGATCTCGACGAGCGGCATCACCGGCGCGGGGTTGAAGAAGTGCAGCCCGGCGAAGCGGTCGGGCCGCTTCGTGATCGCGGCCATCTCGACGATCGTGAGGCTCGAGGTGTTCGAGGCGAAGATCGTGGACTCTGGACAAAGGGCGTCGAGGGTGCCGAAGACCTCTTTCTTCGCCGGCATCTCCTCGATGACGGCTTCGATGATCAGGTCGCGATCGCGCAGCTCCTCGAGGTTGGTGGTGCCGCGCATCCGGCCGCGAGCGGTCTGCGCGTCGTCTTCACTCAGCTTCCCGGCCTTGACGATGCGGGCCAGCGATGCGTCGACCCGGGCGAAGCCCTTGTCCAGGAGCGGCTGCGCGACCTCGCGGATGACGGTGTCGTAGCCCGCCTGCGCGCAGACCTGCGCGATGCCCGATCCCATGAGGCCGAAGCCGACGACGCCGACTCGCTTGATCGCCATACCCGTGCTCCCTCGCCTGTTTCGCGAGGCATCGTAAGGGAGCGGCGCGTGAGGCCGATGGATAGAGTGAAGCAGGTGCCCAAGGCTTCCCAGCTCGTCGGACCCGGTGCCGTCGACGTCGCCTTCGAGGTCAACGGCGACGGCGTCAGCGTGCATGTACCGCCGCACCGCACGCTCCTCGACACCCTCCGCGAGACGCTCGGCCTCACCGGCGCGAAGCGCGTCTGCGATGAAGGCACCTGCGGGGCGTGCACGGTGCTGCTCGATGGTGTGCCCGTGTACGCGTGTATGACCCTCGCGGTCGCCTGTGCCGGTCAGACGGTCGAGACGGTCGAGGGGCTCGCCAAGAACGGCCAGCTGCATCCGGTGCAGGAGGCGTTCATCGAGCACGACGCCTTCCAGTGCGGCTTCTGCACGCCTGGCCAGATCATGTCGTGCGTCGGGCTGCTGCGCCGCAACGCGTCGCCGACCGGCGAGGACGTGTTGCGCGCGGTGAGCGGCAACCTCTGCCGCTGCGGGGCGTATCCGAACATCGTGGCCGCCGCGCTCTCCGCCGCGAAGAAGGCGAAGCCGTGAGCGTGCGCATCGTCAAGGCGACGGCCGAGTTCGAAGGCGAGATCACCACGTCGACCGCCCTCGTCGAGGGCAGGGACCTGGCCGCCTGGCCGGCCTCGGCGGAGCTGGGCATCGTCGGACATGCGGCGCGGCGCGTCGATGGAAAGGCGCGAGTCACCGGGCAGGCCCGCTACACCCAGGACCTCTACCTGCCGGGGATGTTGCACGCCCGTGTCGTCCGCAGCCCGTACGCGCGGGCCCAGGTCCGGCGTGTCGACGCGAGCCGCGCGCTCGGGTTGCCGGGCGTGCGCGCCGTGCTGCATCGGTTCAACGCGCCGAAGGCCGCCTTCCGTGGCGAGGAGACGATCTTCCGCGAAGAGGTCCGCTTCGTCGGCGACGAGGTGGCAGCGATCGCCGCGGATGACGAGGAGACCGCCGCGGCCGCCCTCGCCCTCGTCGAGGTCGAGTACGAGGTCCTGCCGTTCGTCGTCGATCTCGAGGAGGCCATCGCCGAGCACAGCACCGCTGCGGGCACCCACGATCGGGGCGACGTCCAGCGCGCCTTCGCGGCGGCGGGCGCGGTCGTCGAGGCGACGTATCGAACGTCGACACAGCTCCACAACGCTTTGGAGACCCACAGCGCCGTCGCGCGCTGGGAGGGGGACGAGCTCACCGTCTGGGAGTCGACGCAGGCGGTGTTCGGCGTGCGCCAGACGCTGCAGGCCGCCCTGGGCATCCCGTTCGGTGACATCCGGGTACATGGCGAATACATGGGTGGCGGGTTCGGCGCGAAGCTCGGCGGTGGCAAGTACTCGATCATCGCCGCGCTGCTCGCACGCGAGCTCGGGCGACCGGTCCGCTGCGTGCTGACCCGCGACGAGGAGAATCTCGCCGCAGGAAACCGGTCCGCGACGTTGCAGAAGATCCGGATCGCCGCGGAGGGCAAGCGCATCACGGCCATCGAGCATCTGTCGTGGTCGAACGCCGGCCAGGGCCGGTGGGTGGCCAACCCGACCGGTCCGACGAACGGGCTCTACGACATCGCGAACATCCGGACACGGTCATACCGCGTGAACACGAACGCGGGATCGCTGTCGTCGTTCCGCGCGCCGGGGTATGTGGAAGGCACGTTCGCTCTCGAGTCCGCGGTCGATGAGATCGCCGAGCGCATCGGCGAGGATCCGCTCACGCTCCGCCGCCGCCACGCGCGCCGGACGACCGACCCGATCAGTGGCATGCCGTATTCGTTGAAGCGGCTCATCGACTGCTACGACGTCGGCGCGAAAGCGATCGGCTGGCACAATCGCCGCGTCGGCGGCGCGCGAGGAAGCGCCCCCTACCGCCGCCGGGGTTACGGAATGGCATCGCAGCTCTGGGGCGGGAGCGCGCTCCCGCCGGCCTACGTGACGGTCCATTTCAATCAGGACGGCACCGCCATGGTCAAGGCCGGTGTGCAGGATCTCGGCACCGGCACTCGGACCGTCATCGCGCAGGTCGCCGCGGAGGAGCTCGGTCTCGAGCTGCGTGATGTCCGGGTCGAGATCGGGGACACCGCCAATGCCTTCGGTCCGTCCTCGGGCGGCTCGGTGACGCTCGCGTCGATCGGCCCCGCCGTGCGGCTCGCCGCGGCCGACGCGCGTACGCGGCTGATCGATGCGGCATCCGGCATCCTCGAGACGCCCGCGCGTGAGCTTCGACTCGAGCGGAGCCACATCGTGAGCCGCGGCGGGCGCACAGCGCTCGCCGACGTGCTCAAGGAGATCCCGGACTACAGCGTCATCGGAAGAGGATCGCGCTTCCCGAACCCCGAGAAGGTCGTTCTCAAGACCTTTGGCGCCCATTTCGCCCAGGTCGAGGTCGACGTGCGCACCGGCGAGGTGTTCGTCGAGCATGTCGTCGCCGTGCACGACATCGGCCGCGTCGTCAATCCGCTCACCGCCACCTCTCAGGTCGAGGGCGGCGTCATTCAGGCCCTGGGATTCGCGCTGTCCGAGGAGCGGATACTCGACCGGCCGACCGGACGCGTCGTGAACGGCAACCTCGAGTCCTACAAGATCCCGACCGTGCGTGACGTGCCGAAGATCACCGTGCGGTTCATCGATCACGCCGATGTGCGTGCCAACAGCATCGGCGCCAAGGGTCTCGGTGAGCCGCCGATCATTCCGACGGCCGCGGCAATCGCCAACGCTGTCGCGAACGCAACCGGGGTGCGTGTGCGGACCGTCCCGATCACGCGCCAACGGATGCTCGAGGCGTTGGGCCTTCAGGACGTCCGGCCACGATGAAGCCGTTCGCGTACGCGCGGCCGAAGGCCGTGACCGAAGCCCTCGAGCTCGCGCGCGGCGGCGCCACGGTGATGGCCGGCGGCACCGATCTGCTCGGTCTGATGAAGGACGGCATCGCGTCGCCCGAGCGCATCGT
>DASWFN010000235.1:0-7031 GCA_036394215.1 Candidatus Limnocylindria bacterium | reverse complement strand
CTGCGCGAAGGGCTCGTCAGCTACCTCTCGTCGTCGTCCTCGTCGTCCTCTTCGAACTCGTCGGAGTAGAACCCGAGCTCCTCGGACTTGAACACCGTCACGAGGAAGTCCTCGCGCTCGGGGTCGTGGGTCTGGACGAGCTCCTCGTCGAGCTGATCGATGAGCGCCTGCAGCTCGTCATCGGTGAGGTCCACCTCGAGGAGCAGGGTCGCGTTCACCTCGAAGCGCCCATAGTGCAGGTCGACGCGACCGACGCGGCGGGCGCCACCGTAGATCGCGAAGATCTCGCTCGACTCGGTGCGCACGGTGCGCTCGAAGCGCGCTGCTTCCATGAGGCGAGGACCATAGCACCGCGTGCTGGTCCGGCGAATGCAGGAACCGGTCGGGTGATCAGACGAGAGCCGTTCGCCGACCAGCAGGACGATCACGCCGACGAAGATCTCGCGCCGACCCGCGAGCTCGTGGCCCGCGCGTTCGCGTCACACGTGCTCGTCCTGAACGACGAGCGGACCGCGAACTATCGCGTCGCCGCGACCCACGCCTTCGACGACGCGAAGGAGCGGTTCCTCGGCCCGGATGGCGAGCCGCCACGGGCCGGCGACGACGCGGTCTTCGACCGGATGCTCGACGTGATGGCCGAGCTCGAGAGCTCGCCCGAAGCGTTGCGCGAGGCGTGCGAAGCGCTGCTGCGGAGCGTGGGCTAGCGGCGACCCGCCACGGCGTCGGGCTCGCGTCGAGCGGCGCCACGCGCCGTCCGCGCCGGCGGCGCCGACGTTTCCGCGTACGCGCGCAGGACCGCGGAGATCGACTGGCCCGGCTCGACCGGCTGGTTGAGATCCTTGAGCGCCGGCTCGAGGGCGCTGAAGAACGCGACCATGTCCTGGAGCGTGACGAACCCCATGTGCCCGACGCGCGCGATCTGGCCCTCGATGCGTCCTTGCCCGCCGGCGATCACCGTGTCGTAGTCGTCGCGCAGGACGCGGATGAGGTTGCGCGGATCGACGCGGGTCGGCATGCGGAACGCGGTCACGCACGGCGAGGCGTAGCGCTCGTCGCCGAAGATCGCGAGGTTGAGCGCCTGGAGGCCGCGCCGCGTGGCGTACGCGAGATCGCGGTGGCGCTTGATGATCGCCGCCTGGCCCTCTTCGGCCATGAGCCGTAGCGACTCCTGCAGCCCGATGAACACGCCGACGGCGGGGGTCGACGGGGTCGCGCCCTTCTCGAGCGCGGCCTTGTACGCCTGCAGGTCGAAGTAGACCTTCGGCAGGTTCGAGCGCTCGTGGGCCTTCCAGGCCTTGTCGCTCATCGTGATCATCGAGATGCCGGGGGGCGCGCCCCACGCCTTCTGCGACGCGGAGATGAGGACGTCGATGCCCCATTCGTCGACCATCGTCTCGACGGCGCCCGCGCCGGAGACGCTGTCGACGATGAGCAGCTTGCCCGACTCGCGGACGACCTCGGCGATCTCCTTCAACGGGTTGAGCACGCCGGTCGACGTTTCGTTGTGCGTGATGAGCACGGCCTTCGCGCCGTCCTTGCCCTTCTCCTTCGCGAGCTCCTCGCGGACGAGGTCGGGCTCGACCGCGCGGCCCCACGGGACGTCGACGCGGCGTGCGTCCACTCCGTAGGCCTTGCAGATCGCGGCGAAGCGCTCGCCGAACGCGCCGTTGACGAACAGGAGCACCCGGTCGCCGGTGGAGAGCGTGTTCACGACGGCCGCTTCCATGCCGGCCGAGCCGGACGCGGTCATGAGGAAGACATCGCCCTCGGTGTTGAGGAAATCCTGCAGCGCGCGGGTCAGGCCGGCCATGAGCGCCGCGAACTCCGGCCCGCGGTGGTTGATCATCGGCCGGGCCGTGGAATTCAGGACAGCCTGGGGAACAAAGGTCGGGCCAGGGATCCGCAGGTTCTGCGGCCTATACATATGACAAATCCTCTCCGGAAATGCGGGGGAAACGAGTCAATGATGCCAGCCGGGATGCCTTGGGACAAGGGAACACGCTGAACGCGCCAAAGCTCGCACCTTCCATCCTGTCCGCGGACTTCGCGCGCCTCGGCGACGCGGTGGCCGCGGCCGAGGCCGGCGGCGCCGATTGGGTGCACGTCGACGTGATGGACGGCCATTTCGTGCCGAATCTCACATTCGGACCGAAGATGGTCGCCGACCTTCACCGGGCGACCCGGCTGCCGCTGGACGTCCATCTGATGATCGAGCGCCCCGAGGACTGGGTCGCGCGCTATGTCGAGGCCGGCGCGGCATACGTCACGGTCCATGTCGAGGCCGCGAGCGACGCCGCCGCCGCGCTCGCGGCGATCCGCAAGGGCGGCGCGAAGGCGGGCATCACCCTCAACCCCGATACCGAGGTCGCACGCATCCTGCCGCTCCTCGACCGCGCCGACCTCGTCCTCGTGATGAGCGTCCAACCCGGCTTCGGCGGCCAGTCGTTCATCGCGAGCGCGCTCGACAAGGTGCGCGCATTGCGCGCGGCGCTCGATCGCATCGGATCCGCGGCGGAGCTCGAGGTCGATGGGGGCATCAAGCCGGAGAACGCGAACGCCGTGGCCCGGGCCGGCGCGTCGGTGCTCGTGGCGGGCTCGGCGGTCTACCTCGACCCGGCGGGCGTGAGCGCGGCGATCGCGAAGTTCCGGAAGGCGATCGCCTAGTCCGCGTCTCCGCGCCCCAGCTCGCCGAGGCGCTCGTCGCTGATGCCGAAGTGGTGCGCGATCTCGTGCATCACCGTGTCGCGGACGATCTTCTTCTGGATGTGCGGCGACGCGGACATCCGCTGGATCGGCAGGCGGTAGATGGAGATACGGTCGGGGATGTACGGCTCGCCGTACGCGCGCTCGGTGAGCGGCACGCCCTCGTAGAGGCCGAGCAGCTCGCGGCCGTCGGCCACACGGCCAGGCTCCGGCTCGTCATCGACCACGATCTCCACGTTGCGCATGCGCTGCCCGAATTCCGGCGGAAGATCCATCAGCGCTCGGCGCACGAGCCGCGTGAATCGCGCGCGCTCGATGTTCGACATTGGGGCTACTTTACCGGCGACATGGCCGCCGGACGCGTGCTCGTCGTCGACGACGATCGCGACCTGTGCGATCTCCTGTCGGACTTCCTCATCGAGGAGGGCTACGACGTGAGCCGCGCCTACGCGGGCCGGGACGCGATCGATGCCGCGCGCGGCAGTCCGCCGGACGCCGTGCTCCTCGATCTCCGGCTGCCAGATGTCTCGGGCGTCGCCGTCGGCCAGGCGCTCCGCGAGACGGCGTCGACGCGGAACATACGCATCGTGATCATCAGCGGCGACCGCGCGGCGCTCGCCCGCAGCCGTCACGAGCTCGGCGCGCATTCGTTCCTCGAGAAGCCGTTCAGCCTCGCCGCGGTGCAGGCCGCCGTGCGCGACGCGCTCGGCACCGGCGATGCCGGCGCGGCGTAGCGGTCGCTCGCAGGGCGGGGCAGCGCGTCACGCGCAGCGCGCCCGGACGTGACGCAACGCGCGCGCGCGCAGTCGGCAGACGCCCGACTCGGAGAGGCCGATCTCCGCGCCGATCTCCTTGAGCGTCAGGCCGCGCGCGAACGAGAGGACGAGCACCCTGCGCTCGACCCGATCGAGATGCCGGAGCTCGCGCGCGACGCGTTGCCATTGGTCGTCGCGACAGCGCGTACGCCCAGGTCCGGCTTCGCCGACCCTGGCCGAGCCCCATTGATGGATCGGCACGCCGGTCTCGAGGCAGCGGTCCAGCGACACCTCGACGACCGGCTGTGGCAGACCCGCGTCCTGCTCGCGCGCGGCCCGATAGGCGCGGCGCGCGGACCGGGTGAGGGGATCGCGCTCGCGGAGCGCGTCGAGGACCTGACCGCGCACCCGGCGCGCGGCGTACGCGGCGAAGGGCGCGCCGGCGTCCTCGCGATAGCGCCGCGCGGCCTGGACGAGGCCGAGGACGCCCCAGGCGACCAGATCCTCGCGGTCCGCGCCGCGGCAGCGTGGGTCGAGAGCCCGTCCGGCGATCGCCCTCGCGAAGGCGAGGTGCGCGATGATGCGGTCGTCGCTCGGCTGAATATCCACTCTCCGCTCCTCGGCGGGACCGTATCGGCGGGCCGGTATGGTGTCAATAAGAGAGTGACAGACTTGTCCACAGGGTTGTATACTTGACAAAACGGTTCCGGTCAGGCATCCTCATCCTCGATGGAGTCCTCGTTCTTTTCGGCCAGTTCTTGGCGTAAGGCGTCGGCCATGTCCGGATGGAACAACTGGTCTATCGCTTCCTCGGTCGTCAGCTCGTCCGGCTTCTTCGGCTTCTTCGATCTAGCCATTGGAGGTACCTCCCGATGAGCGCAGAGCCACGGTCACGGCCAAAGGGAATGGACTTCGCGCGGCTCGCGGAGCGGTACGGCTCCGAGGAGAAGTGCCGCGAGTACATAGAAGCCCTGCGCTGGCCCGAAGGCCCAATGTGCCCGCGCTGCGGCAAGAAGGCCACCAAGATCGCGGGGAAGGGCTCATGGGACTCCTCATGCGGCTACCAGTTCACCGTACGGGTTGGGACGGTGCTCCAAGACTCCAAGTTGCCGCTGTGGAAGTGGTTCGTCGCCACCCTGCTCATGACCGAGGCCCGCAAGGGCATCAGCGCGAACGAGGTCCGCAGGCTGGCCGGCGTCTCGTACAAGACCGCGTGGTTCCTCACGCACCGCATTCGCGAGGCGATGAGCCAAGCGACCGACACGACCAGCCTTGCCGGAACGGTTGAAGTGGACGAGACGTACATCGGCGGCAAGCGCCGCTACCGGCACCACGGCAAGACCGGATGGGACCGCAAGGGCAAGGTCATGGTCTTGGGCGCGGTCCAGCGCGACGGTGGCGTCCGCCTGAAGGTCGAGACGCGTGGCGCGAACATGGGCACCCTCGGCCAGTTCATCGCCCGCAACGCCGAGGACGCCGCGATCATCTACACCGACCAAGCCCCTGCGTATAGGGGCGCGGTCGGCAAGGCGCACCACGACACCGTGAACCACAGCGTGGACGAGTGGGTGAGAGGCGACGTTCACACCAACACCATCGAGGGTGTCTGGAGTCTCTTCAAGCGGAGCATCGTCGGCTCGTACCACCACATGAGCGTCAAGCACCTCGACAAGTACCTCGATGAGGTCGAATGGCGGTACAACAACCGGCGGAACCAGTTCCTGTTCCGTGACACGCTCAGGGCGCTCCTCAAGTCCGAGACGATGACCTACAAGACGCTCAAGGAGCGGAGCGCCTAACGAACTGCCGTGGCAGGTATCGTGCTTGATACCGACCACCCCACCGTGGGGGGTACGATGCCGCAGCCGGGGGTCCTGCCCCGAGCATCGGAGGTACGTACGGCCCACCACGGGGCCAGTCGAAGAAGGAGAGGAGACCACCCGTATGCTCGAGCGTGTTCGTGAAGCCATCAGCGAAGCGTCCATCAGCAAGCACTTCCGTGAGCTGCTGAGCAAGGATCTGAACGATCCCAAGTATGTCGCCAAACTGAAGCGCAGCTACGAGGGCGCGCTACAGGACGGTCACGTCTCCAACTGGCGGGAGCTGTACCCCGATCCCCCCGAGCAGTAACGGCGCGACGCACTACAGCGTCGGCATCACTCGTGTCGCTAAGCGCGACCGACTCACGCTCCCAAAGATCAGCCGGGACAGCCTCCGGGAGGCCCTGAGCCGTCTGGAGCGTGACCCGCTCCCGCACCCGCCGTTCCGCCAGGAGTACCCCGCGCCGTTCGCGATCGTCGCCGGTGGCCGCTTTGTCCGATGGGCCTTCGGGCATGTGATCCTCGACTACATCGTGTGGCCCGAGCACAACATCGTGATCGTCATCGGGCTGAAACGGACGCCGTGGATGTAACTGACCCACGCTAACGGCGCTCATGAGCCGGACTGCTTAGCGTCCGTCAACGGCTTGTTTTCGACCACAGCCGCGCTCTTCTCTCTCGCCTTCCTTCTGGCTTCGGCGCGAGCGTTATCCAACGTGGCCTGGTCCTTGATGGACTCCCACAGCTCACCGGGGTCTCGGTCTCGAGCCTTACTCGGAGCAAATAGGCCATCTATCGCGTCTATGAGCCACCAGACAGCCAACGCGACAGTGAGCACGAGCATGAGCGACATGAACAGCACAGCGATCGCCTCCCATGTGCTTGCCGGGATCGCGCCGTTGTCATGGAAGCTCGCCGTAAGGAAGGTGAAGAACGTTCCGACAAAGAGGCTGAACGGAATGAGCGGCCACTCGGTCCGAGGGATCCGACTCCTCCGATCATGTTCGATCACATCGATGAAGTGATACTTCTCCATTCCTAGCGTGTCTGGCTCACGGAAGAGCGCTCCGTCCTTGAGGAAATCGCTAGCCATGTGAGGCCTGCGTTTCGGTTGGCACCGACGCGCTCTTCTTCGCTTCTTCCGCCTTCTGCTTCGCCGACGTGCTCGGTCCAACTAGGTCGCTGAGACCGAGTGCGTAGGCGTTGAGCAGACTCGTATCGCCGCAGGTCTGACAAATCAGCGCGACGGATGGAAGGTTCCGCTCGGCGCGCCCAAGCCCAATGACCGGCGCACCGTCCGGGTCCTTGACTGCCAAGCTCAACTGGACGGGAATGGGGACGATGCCATTGATCAGGACGCGCTCCTCGGTCGATCCACACAGCGGGCAGGGCTTGATCTTGACCTTCTCTCGAATCGCTGAATTGATCCGCTCCCACTGTTCGTCGGTGAGGCCTTCCGGTTCTGTGTCCGCCATCCATCCTCCAACCGCCACGCGCCCTAACCTCGGGGCATGGACCGCACGGAGGATAGCCGTCAGGTTTCCTCATGTATACAACCCCCCTTGTCCACAATCGCCGAGGCCTACTTCGATCGCTACCGCTACCCGGAGTGGCTGCGCACCCACTCACGGGCGGTCGGCGCGCTCGCCGCGCGCCTCGCGCAGGCGCGGGCCGAGGCCGGCGCCGACCTCGACGTCCTGACGGTCGGGCTGGGCGGCTACCTGCACGACATCGGGAAGAGCCCGTTGCTGCG
>DASWFN010000234.1:0-12770 GCA_036394215.1 Candidatus Limnocylindria bacterium | reverse complement strand
GGCACGAGCGGGACGTTGAAGTCCACCCGCACGAGAACGCGCTTGTCCTTCGCGTCGAGCGCGGCGATGGTGCGCTTGGCCAAGCGTCAGGCGGTCGCGGGTTGCTTGGTGCGCAGCTTCGAGGCGACGAACGCCGTGATGTCGGCAAGGCGGCAGGCGTAGCCCCATTCGTTGTCGTACCACGACACGATCTTCACCATGTTGCCGAGGACGATCGTGTCGATGCCACTCACGATGGTCGAGTGCTCGTCCCCTTTGAAGTCCATGGAAACGAGCGGCTCCTCGGTGTAGGCCATGATCCCCTTGAGGCTGCCCGCGCTCGCGCGCTTGAACGCCCCGTTCACTTCATCCTTCGTGACCTCGCGGCCGAGCGTCGCGGTGAAGTCGACGACCGACACGGTCGGGGTCGGGAC
This sequence comes from Candidatus Limnocylindria bacterium, assembly GCA_036394215.1. GTDB lineage: Bacteria > Chloroflexota > Limnocylindria > P2-11E > P2-11E > UBA4735. The sequence goes on along the minus strand of DASWFN010000234.1, from coordinate 12,357 downwards.
GCGGAACGCCATGCCGGTGAACCTGCCCTTCAGCGCGGGGATGACGAGGGCGACGGCCTTCGCGGCGCCGGTGTCGTGCGGAACGATGTTCTCGGCCGCGGCACGGGCATCGCGGGGGTCGTCCGACGTCAGGTCAAGGACCTTCTGCGAGTTCGTGTACGAGTGGATCGTGGTGAGGAAGCCCTTCTCGATGCCGAACTCGTCGTTGAGGACCTTCGCCACGGGCGCGAGCCCGTTGGTCGTACAAGAGGCGTTCGAGATGATGTGGTGCTTCTCCGGGTCGAACTCGCCCTCGTTCACGCCAAGCACGACGGTCTTGTCCTCGTTCTTCGCCGGCGCGGAGATGATCACGTACTTCGCGCCGGCGTCGAGGTGGGCCTTCGCCTTGTTCGCGTCGGTGAAGAGGCCGGTCGACTCGATGACGATGTCGATGTCCAGTGCCTTCCATGGCAGCTTCGAGGGATCGCGCTCGGCGACCACCTTGAGCGTGCGGCCGTCGACGACGATCGCGTCGGCGGTCGCCGAAACCTCGCCCTTGTAGTTGCCGTAGTTGGAGTCGTGCTTGAAGAGGAGCGCGTTCATCTTGGGATCGGCGAGGTCGTTGATGGCGACCACCTCGATCTCCGGGTGGCGCTCGATGCTCGCCTTCAGGAACTGGCGTCCGATCCGGCCGAAGCCGTTGATCGCAACTCGTGTCACGTCGCTACTCCCATCTACCAGGCGAAGTCGGCGCAGCTTTCAGCGTCAAGACTAGAGGAACCACTCACCGTGGCCCGCCGCCCGATCACATGCGGCAAGCGCCGAGCCAATGATCGAAACGTCGGCGCCCAGCGCCGAGGGGATGACGGTCACGGCGGCCGCGGCGACCTTGAACGCGCGTTCGGCGATGGCCCGCCGCATCGGCTCGAGGACGTGACTCGGCTCGTGCTCGGCGATGGAGCCGCCGACGATGATCCGCTCGGGATTGAGCGCGTTCACGACGCCGACCGCGAGATTGGAGAGCGCGGCCTCGGCCCGCGCAATGAGCGCGGCGGCCCGTTCGTCACCCGCGGCGGCCTTCGCGTACACGATGCTCGCGTCGTCGACGCCGTAGGCCTCGGCCAGGTTCCGCCCCGCCGCGTATGCCTCGACGCAGCCGAAGCCCCCGCAGCGGCACCGATCGTCGCGATCGAAGCCGACCGGGAAGTGGCCGAGCTCCCCGGCCGTGTTCGTTGCTCCCCGGACCATCTTCCCGCCGGCGACGATCGCGCCGCCGACACCGGTGGAGACGGTGAGATAGACGAAGTTGCCCACGCCCTTGCCGGCGCCGATGGTCCCCTCGCCGATCGCGGCCATCACCGTGTCGCGGTCGAGGAAGACGCGCGGGCCGCCGAGACGGTCCTGGACGAGCGCCGCGAGCGGCACATCGCGGAGGCCAGCGATGTTCTGGGTGATGATCACGATGCCGGTCTTGTGATCGAGCGGGCCCGGGGACGAGAGTCCGGCCGCCGCGATGTCACCGATCCGCACCTTCGCCGCCGTGATCGCGGCGTTCGCGCTCGCGACGAGCGCGCCGACGACGCTCTCCGGACCGCTCTGCGGGGTCGGGCGCGTATCGCGCCCGACGAGCGACACCACCTCGCCATCGAGGCGGGCCACCGCGGTACGTACGTTGGTGCCGCCCAGATCGAGCCCGAGGTAGAGCGGGCTCAGACTTTCGGGAGCCGCCCGGCCACGTCGGGCGCGCTCAGCGAAGACGTGTCGGCTCCGAAGACCTGCAGCAGTGACGCGCGGTACCCCTTCTTCGCCTTGTCCTTGCCGAAGGTGCGCTCCGCATCCTCGTAGATCTGCGAGACGAGGATCGCGAGATATGGGACCGACTGCTCCTCGGGCACGTTCTCCCGGTCGAGAGCCTGCGCGTCGATGCGGTCATCGATGATCGGCAGCGGCCGGTCGATCGGCTCGGCCTGCTCGTCGACCCGCATGAGGAGGTTCGCCATGCGATCGTCAAGACGGCCCTTTCCGTACTGGCCGCTGTTGTATTCGCCGAGCATCGCGTTCGCGAGCGACGCGAGCTGGCCCGCCCGGCCGGTCGCCGGTTCGCTCGCTGCGGGCGCCGCCGTCGCGGATTGCGAAGCGGCCTCCGCGCGCGCGGGCTCGTCGCGCTTCAGGAAGCCGAAGCGTCCCTTCTTCTTCTCCTCGAGAGCCGGTGCCTCGGCCTGCATCGTGGCCGCCATGCGCGACCACTCGTTGATCCGATCGGTGCCCGCGGCCTCAGCTGCGGGGGGCGGCGCCTCGGGCAGGGCCGGCGCGGCCGGCGCGGCCGGCTCGGCCGGGCCGAACACACCGCTCAACGCCGCGAGCCGCTCGTCCTGCGCGGGGGCGATCTCCGCCGGTGGCGGCGGAGCGGGAGGCGCCTCCGGCTCCGGCTCGACGGGAGGTGCCGCGCTCATGCGCGCGTCGAGCGCGGCGGCGAGGTCGGCGCGAAGATCCGGCTCCGCGGGCACCGGCCGCTCCCAGTCCTGCGCGGGAAGGGCTGCGGCCCAGCCCTGCGACTGATGGACCGGCTCAGGAGCCGGCTCGGCGGCGGGCTCCCATCGCGGCGCCTGCTCCACGACCGGCTCGGGCGCCGGCTCGGGTGCGGGCGGTGGAGCCCAGGTCGGTGCTTGATACACGGGCTGCGGAGCCGGCGCGGCGGGGGCCTCGAGCACATCGACGAAGCCGGACTCGACGAGCGCGGCGAGCGACGCACGGGTCACGAGCGTGCCGGCCTTCAGATGCCCGGCCACACCGGGCACATCGCGCTCGCCGTTGACGGCCAGCAGCGTGCGCCACTGATCGGGCGAGAGGGTGATATTCCCCTTCTCCGCGGCACGCTCCGAGAGCCGGAACCGCGACCGGTCGTCCGGGATGACCTTGCGGATCGCGACGATCCGATCGCGCTCCTCGGCCGCGCGATCGAGCAGCTGATCGAGATCGCCGGAGAGATTCGACGCGGGCACGTCGCTCCACGGGATGAACTCGAACGCGCCGTTCTCGATCGCGAAGACCAGGCCGAGCGCGGGCTCGCCGACGTCGTCCCCGGCGATCGCCGCGACCAGACGGCCGCCGTCGAAGCCGAGCGTGCCGTTCGCATCGGTCCCTCTGACCTCGAGCTGGCCGGTCTTGTTCGTGGAGTGGATGAGCTGAACGACCGTCTCGAGAGGGAAGGACTCGATCTCGCCGCGCAATGTCATGCGATGGCCTCCTCGGTCTGCTTGTCGAAGACATGGATCTTCGACTTGTCGAAGCCCACGCGGATGTTCGCGCCGGGCTGGGTGTGCACGCGCGTGTCGACACGCGCGACGAACGTCTTCGCGCCCGCCGACAGGTGGAGCTGGAACTCGTTGCCGAGGAACTCGACGACCTCGACGCGAGCGTCCACCGGCAGATGGTTGCTGAGGTCGGCGATCGATCCGGCGTCGATGTCCTCGGGCCGGATCCCGACGACAACGTCTCTCCCGATCGAGCGCGCGGCGCTCGAGGCGATCGCGGCCTTGAAGAATCCGGCATCGGCGACCGGCGCGTCGGCGGTGCCGGTCAGCTTCGCGTCGAAGAAATTCATCGCCGGCGAGCCGATGAATCCCGCGACGAAGATGTTCGCCGGGTGCGCGTGCAGGTTCTCGGGTGTGTCGATCTGCTGCAGGATGCCGTCGCGCATGACCGCGATCCGGTCGCCCATCGTCATCGCCTCGACCTGATCGTGCGTGACGTACACCGTCGTCCGTTTGATCCGCTGGTGCAGCTTCTGGAGCTGGGCACGGGTGTCGATGCGGAGTGCGGCATCGAGGTTGGAGAGGGGCTCGTCCATCAGGAAGACCGCGGGCTCGCGCGCGATCGCGCGGCCGACGGCGACACGCTGGCGCTGACCACCGGAGAGCTCCTTCGGCTTGCGCTTCAGGAGCTTCTGGAGACCGAGCATCTCGGCGACCTCGCCGACGCGACGCTCGATCTCGGTCTTCGCCATGCCGCGGAGCTTCAGCCCGAAGGCGATGTTGTCGTAGACGCTCATGTGCGGGTACAGCGCGTAGTTCTGGAAGACCATCGCGATGTCGCGATCCTTGGGGGCGACATCGTTGACGAGCCGTTCGCCGATGAAGATGTCGCCGGTCGTCTGCTCCTCGAGCCCCGCGATCATCCGTAGCGCCGTCGTCTTGCCGCACCCGGACGGTCCGACGAGGACCAGGAACTCCTCGTCCTTGACCTGGAGCGACAGATCGTTGACGGCGAATACGTCACCGAACTTCTTCGTCACGTGGTCGAACGTGACCGTGGCCATTCATCCCTCCGCGCAACCTGCTGGGCGGCCCAAAGTATGTCACGGGAGGTCGGTCTCGAGTCGCGTCATGGATGGCCGGACGCGGCCGCGATCCGCGGGTCCGCCGACCGATCGGGCATGGATCGCGTCCGCCCGCGAGATGGCCGCGCCGCTGACGAGGCGGCCGAGGACGCGCACCCGATAGGCGATCGCCCCCTCCGGCGGGTCGAGGTCGATGACGATGCGGCGGTCCTCCCCCACGCGGACGTACGGGGAGTCGCGCGTGGCGAGCTGCCGCGAGCGCACGTCGGCACGCGCGTAGTAGGCGACGCGGACGAACGCTTCGGAGATGTCCGGGTCATCGACGGCCAACAGGAGCACCAGGTGCGTCCCGTCCAACGGCCGGAGGTCGCTCTCGATGCCCCAGGCACGGCCACCCGGGATCCCGAGGACGAGACCGCCGGCGTCGCGATCGAAGGACGCACGCGGCGTCGTGCGCCGGAAGAGCCCGTTGACGTCACCCGGGTCCGCCGCGGCCGGCGCGGCGGTCGCGAGGACGAGGACCGATGCGATGACGATGGCTCGGCGCATCGGCGGAACGGTAGGGAGGCCGTGAGACCGTGTCGATTCCCAGAGGGGGTACTAGGCCAGCTCGATCTCCCAGGTGCCGATCTCGAACGCCTCGAGCGTCGCGGCGGCCGACCCGTAGCGCAGCTCGAGCGGCGCGGCGGTCCGGACGACATCGAGCCCGGTGTTGCCGAGCGAGAGATCTCCCTCGCGCAGATCGAGCGGGCGGGACGCGCGCACCGGCCGGGCGAATCGAAGCGTGGTGCGCGCGACGTCCTTCCCGGGATTCACGAGCCGGACGACGAGCCGGTCGCGTGTCCGCGCCCGGACGGCCGAGAGGGCCACGGCGGGGTCACCGTCGAGGAAGCAGAACGAGCGTTCCTCCTCCGCGCCGGTCGCGACCCACGCCGGCGAGAGGAACTCGCGCACCGCCCGCGCCGCCTGCGGCAGGCCGACGGCCTCGGTGAACGGCACGATGCAATAGCGGAAGGTCATCTCGCCGAGGCACTGCGCCGACGGCGTCTCGGTCTGCGGCCCGGCGTATCCGCGCCGCTCGGGCAGGTCGCCGCGCGAGAGGAACCCGACGGCGCGGAACAGCGTCACCGCGACGGCGCTGCCGTCGCTGAGCACCGAGTACTCGCGCAGGCCGTCGGCACCGATCGCGAGCCCGCGGCCGGGACCTCCGACCGCGACCAGATCGTGGAAGCAGCGCTCGCGCGTCGGCGGCTCGACCCACCCGCGCTTGCGCGGCACGCGGTTCGGCCGCTCGAGCCACGCGAAGCCGGCGCCCGCAACGTGCGTCGCCGCGCGCAGCCCGGTCTCGCACACGACGCTGAGGCGGTGATCGCGCGACGCGTTCGTGACCGTGGCGGCGACATCGACGCTCGACGATCCGGCGTCGAGCGAGATGACGAAGCGCACGCGGTTGTCGACGAGATCCGGTCGCCGCGCCAGGCGATCGTCGCGCAGCGACGCGGGCAGGCGCATCACGATGTCGACCGCCACGCTCGCCCGATCGCCGTCGACGCGCGTCGTCCGCCGGCCACGCACACCCTTCGAGCCGACCGTCGGGCCGGCGTACGAGTAGGTGTACTCGTCGCCCCGGTCGCCCTCGTCGATGAGGACGTTCTGCCGCGCGCTGCGGGTATCGGTCGCGCGATCGATGATCGTGAAGCCGCCGTCCTCATCGACCTCCACGCGGAGGCGTTCGTTCACGATGACGCCGGCCTCCGGCGCGCTCACGCCGTCGGTCCGCGCGCGCACCGCGGGCGTCACGCCGAGCGGGGCGCAGCTCACGACCGTTGGCCGGCCCGCGACCGGCACGACCGCGTCGCGGACCCACGGCAGCGCGCTCCACACCACGGTCGCGGCGCCGATCCCGGAGAGCTTCGCTGAGAGCTCGGTCGCGAGCCGCTCGCCGCCGGCGCGGACCTTCGCGAAGCGTGGCCGCATGTCGAGGTCGTGCACCGCGTCGATGGAGCAGCCGCAGATCGAGTCGTGCGGGTGATTCTCGAGCAGCGTCCGCCACAGCCCGCGCACCGCGTCCGTCGCCGTGCCGCCGCTGAACGCGTCGAGCGGCTCGCAGCGCTCGAGGAGGAGCCGCTCGCACGCGGCGTTCTCCTGCTTGATCCACATCCGGGTCGAGTTCACGCCACGCAGGATCGGGCGGTACTTCCCGGAGATCATCTCGCCGGCGTGCATGCCGCGCGCGGCCGGCAGCGCGGCGACGAACTCCTCGAGGGTCGCGATCGACGCGCGCGTGCGCGGCGCGGCACTGCCGATCGCATCGACCGCGTCCGCCAGCTTCTCGAACGCCGCCGTGTGATCGTCGCCGACCATGAAGAGGAGCGCGTCCCCCGCCGCGTACGGGGCGGTGCGGTCCATGATCCGCGGCAGCATCTTGCGCACGCGCCGGACGACATCGTCGACGGGCTTCCCGTCCTCGGCCACGAGCGACAGCGCGTTGTTGTAGTGCGCGACCTGGTGCGACGCGAGCACCCGGTCGCCCGACGGTCCCATCCACTGGAACTCGCTGCCGAGCTCCTCCCCCTCGTCGCCCACGCCGCGGGCGAATACGTAGGAGCCGTACCCGAAGCCGCGCAGGAGCTGCGGCATCTGGGCCGGGTGGCCGAACGGGTCGGCGACGTACGCCACGCGCGAAGCGCGGCCGAACGATCCCGCGACCCGGAGCCCCTCCTGCAGATTGCGCACGAGCGACTCGCCGCAGACGAGCAGCAGATCCGCGAGCACGTACCAGGGCCCGATGAGCAGCCGGTCGGCGCGCACGAGCGCTTCGATGCGCGGCCGATCCTCGGGCCGGACCGCGAGGTGATCCTCGAGCGGGATCGTCTGGCCGTCGAACGTGAACGAGCGGAACCGCGGCTCGCGCTCGAGCAGGTCGAGGAGCGACCCGACCATCGGCACGAGCTTCGCGCGGAAGCTCTCGAAGCGCTCGTACCACTCGCGGTCCCAATGGGTGTGCGGGACGACGAACGCGCGCCACGGGTAGAGCCGCAGGACCCATGCGACGATCGGCGGTGCCGCGAGCCCCCACGCGATCCCGATGACCGCGCCACCGAGCGCGTCGAGCGGGTAGTGCACGCCGACGAAGACGCGCGACAGGCCCACGGCGAAAGCGAGGAGCAGCGCGAACGGCCGGAACCGCGGGAAGCACTGGCCGAACGCGACCGCCGCGCCGAACGCGAGCGCGGTATCCCCCGATGGGAAGGAGTACGAGCCGGGCTCCGGGATGACCGGAGCGAGCGCGTCGGGGATGGCGACGAAGGGGCGCGGGCGCTGGACGATCCGCTTGAGCGTCTCGGCGCTCGCCCACGCGAGGACCATCCCGATGAAGATCGTGAGCGCGACCCAGAGGCCGCGGCGTCCGCCGCGCGTGCGCCACATCACGACGCCGAGCAGCCACCACTGCAACCCGAAGAAGTTCAGGTACGTGATGACGATCGCGACGACCGTGATGAGCGGATCGCGCGCCGCGACGATCGCGGAGTAGAGGCGCTGGTCGAACGCGAGGAGCTGATCCATCAGCGGCGCACAAGGTGGCGCCAGAGGAACAGGCCGACACCCGCGACGAGCACGGCCGCGACGATGTAGTCGAGACCCTTCAGCTGGTGCTTCACGTCGACCCAGTGCTCGCCGAGGACCATGCCGGCCCACACGAGGAACATGACCCACGGGACCGCGCCGGCGACGGAGAACGCGACGAAGCGCCACAGCGGCATGCGGGCGATCCCCGCGGGCACCGAGATGAAGGTCCGCACGATCGGCAGCATGCGCGAGAAGAACACCGTCGCGTCACCCCAGCGCTCGAAATGGCGATCCGCGACATCGAGGTCCTGCGTGGAGATGAGCACGTACTTGCCGTAGCGCTCGAGCAGCGGACGGCCGCCATATGCGCCAACGGCGTAGGCGGCGAGCGATCCGAGCGTGTTCCCGGCGACGCCGGCGATCACGGCTCCCCAGTACGACCAGGGCTGGCCGGTGAGGGGCTCGGGCACGCCACGTGCGACGCTGAATCCCGCGAGCGGGAGGATGAGCTCGCTCGGCAGCGGGATCGCCGCGCTCTCGATGGCCATCGCGAATGCGACCCCGAGGTATCCGAACGCCGCGTAGGCGCGCTCGAGCAGGGGTAGGACATACGCGTCGATCGCCTCCAGCACAGCCGTATCATCGGGCTTGAGGAACGACGCTGGCGCGAGGCCAGCACGGGCGGGGCCGGAAGATGAACGGCAGGGAGACGCCCATGCGCCAAGCCACGACCTCGGCTCTCGACGATCGCCTCCGCGACGGCCTTTCCCGCGTCGGCAGCGCGGATCTGCTCGTCGGGATCCCGAGCTTCAACAACGCGGCGACCGTCGGCCATGTCGCACGGACGGTCGCCGAGGGGCTGCGCGCGCACTTCCCCGATTCGAGCCCGGTCATCGTCAACGCCGATGGCGGATCGAAGGACGGGACCGGCGACGTCGTCGCCCGGTCGACCGAGGGCGTCCCCACGATCACCGGCGCGTACGTCGGCCCGCCCGGCAAGGGCTCCGCGTTCCGCGCGATCTTCGAGGTCGCGACGGAGCTCGGCGTCGAGGCATGCGCGGTCGTCGACAGCGACCTGCGCAGCATCACGCCCGAGTGGATCCGCCGGCTCATCACACCGATCCGCGAAGGCAAGGCGGATTACGTGACGCCGCTCTACGCGCGGCACAAGTTCGACGGGACGATCACGAACAACGTCGCGTACCCCGTGACGCGCGCCCTGTACGGCCTGCGCCTCCGTCAGCCGATCGGCGGCGAGTTCGGCTTCAGCCCGGAGCTCGCCCGCGACTTCCTCGATGGCATCGCGCTCGGTGGCGCGAACGTGTGGGAGACCGATGTCGCTCGATTCGGCATCGACATCTACATGACCACGACCGCGCTCGTGACCGGCCGCCGCACGATGCAGGCGTTCCTCGGCGCGAAGATCCACGACCCGAAGGATCCCGGCGCGGATCTGGCGCCGATGTTCACGCAGGTCGTGAGCACGCTCTTCCGTCTCGCGATCGCGAACCCGGACAGCTGGAAGAGCGTGCGGGGGTCGAAGCCGGCGGAGGTCTTCGGCTCGATCGACCCCGTCGAGCCCGAAGCGGTGAACGCGAGCGTCGACATCCTCCGGCAGAAGTACGCCGCCGGACGGGCCGAGCACGCGACCGCCTGGGACCGGATCCTGTCGGCGCCGGTGCCCGAGCGCGTCGACGAGACCGCGTGGGCCCGCATCGTCTACGACTTCCTGCTGGCCGCGAAGCGCCGGCCCGACGACATCCAGGGCATCGTCGGGTCGCTCGTGCCGCTCTACTTCGCGCGCGTCGCGTCCTTCATCGAGGACGCGAAGGATCTCGACACCGCCGGGTCCGAAGCGCTCATCGAGCGCCAGGCCGGAACGTTCGAGCAGCTCAAGCACGAGGGCCTGGTGAGCCGCTGGTGACCGTCGCGATGAAGGAGGACGGCCTCGTCCTCGTGTCCGAGGACGACGGCAGCCTCCCGATCGGCGAGACGTCGTCGATGGGTCTCTATTTCCACGACACCCAGTTCCTGTCCGGCTTCGCGCTGCGCATCAACGGCCAGGCGCCCGCGCTGCTGTCCGCGAATACCGAGCAGAACTACGTCGGCGCCTTCCAGCTGGCCAACCGCGCCGCCACGCTGGACGACGGCACGATCCTCCAGTCGCAGTCGCTGTCGGTGCGGCGCACGCGCTTCCTCGTCGACGGCCTGCGCGAGCGGGTCGGCATCCTCAACTGCAATCCGGGGAAGGTCCGGCTCCGCATCGAGATCGAGTTCGACGCGTCCTTCCGCGACATGTTCGCGGTGCGCGGGTACCGCGGGCTCCCGGCGACCGTCGAGGTCACCCCGACGGAGGTCATCCCGAACGGCATCCGGTTCGAGCGCCTCGGCCGCGACGGCGTCCGGCGCACCACCGACGTCACGATGCGCCCCGCGCCCGACCGGATCGACGGCCGGACGTTCGTGCTCGAGCGCGAGCTCGCGCCCCAGGAGATCGCGACGTACGAGCTCGCGATCGTGCCCCGCGAGGACGGCGCCGGGGTCGCGCCGGCGCCCCGCGACTTCGATGAGGCCCTCGACGCGCTCAACGCGCGCTACCGGCGCTTCATGCGGAGCTGCACCGACTTCTCCACGAGCTCCGAATCGCTCGACGACGAGCTCATCCTCCGCAGCGCGCTCGACATCCGCGCGCTCATCGATACCGAGGACACCGGACTGTTCGTGACCGCCGGCATCCCGTGGTACGCGGTGCCGTTCGGCCGCGACGGGATCATCGCCGCGTACCAGACGCTCGCGTGGAACCCCGACATCGCGCGCGGGACGCTCCGGCTCCTCGCGCGCTACCAGGGCACGAAGGTCGATCGCTTCACCGAGGAGGAGCCGGGGAAGATCTTCCACGAGCTCCGGCGAGGGGAACTCGCGCGGCTCGGCGAGGTGCCGCACCGCCCGTACTACGGGACCGTCGACGCGACGCCGCTGTTCGCGATGCTCTTCGCCGAGACGGTGAAGTGGACCGGCGACCGGACGCTCTGGCGGGAGCTGTTGCCCGCCGCGGAACGGGCGATCACCTGGTGCGACACCTTCGGCGACTCGGACGGCGACGGCTACATCGAGTACGGTGCGAGCCCGAGCGACCTGCGGAATCACGGCTGGAAGGACTCCGCGAGCTCGCTCTCCGACCCCGACGGCACGCCGTCCGCGCTTCCGGCCGCGCTCGTCGAGGCGCAGGCGTACGTGTACGCGGCGAAGCGCGGGCTCGCCGATCTCTACGCGATCGATGGCGAGGCCGAGCGCGCCGCGAAGCTGCGCGCCGAGGCCGCTGCGCTCGCCGAGCGGTTCGAGCGCGACTTCTGGATGGAGAACGAGGGCTGCTACGCCCAGGCGCTCGACGGCAAGAAGAGGCAGGTGCCCGCGGTCACGAGCAACGCGGGTCACGCGCTCTGGGCCGGCATCGCCCGTCCCGATCGCGCGCGGCGTGTGGTGGAGCGCCTCATGGCGCCGGACATGTTCAGCGGCTGGGGCGTGCGCACGCTCTCGAGCACCTACCCGACGTACAACCCGATGAGCTACCACAACGGCTCGGTGTGGCCGCACGACAACTCGTTGATCGCGCAGGGCTTCGTGCAGTACGGCTTCCGCGAGGAGGCGAACGCGATCATCGAGGCGCTCATCGAGGCCGGGAAGCGGTTCCCGAACGCGCGGCTGCCCGAGCTGTTCTGCGGCTTCCAGCGCGACCTGCGCTTTTCATCGCGGCCGGCCGATTACCTCGTCTCGTGCATCCCGCAGGCGTGGTCGGCGGGGATGGTGTTCCTGTGCCTGCGCTCGCTGCTCGGCCTCGAGCCGGACCTCGAGCGGCGGCGCGTGCTCGTGGATCCGGCGCTGCCGGTGTGGCTCGACCGCATCGAGGTCCAGCACCTGCGGGCGTACGACTCGCTCATCTCGTTCCGCGTCCGCCGCTCCGGCCGGAGCGTCACGGTGACCGGCGGGGGCTCGCGCGTGGCGCGGGTCGGCGCACCGGTCGGCGCGTGAGGCGCAAGAAGCAGCGCGTCCTCTTCCTCCATTACACGGCGCCGTCGATCCTCGGTGGCGTCGAGCACGTGATGGGCATCCATGCGCGCGCCGCGCAAGCTTCCGGTGACAGCGTCGCGATCGTCGCCGGGCGCGGGACCGCGCGCGGGATCCCGGTCGTCAAGATCCCGGAGCTCGACTCGCAGCATCCCGCGGTGCTCCGCGACCGGGCCGCGCTCGCGGCCGGCGAGGTCACGCCGGAGCACGCGATGCTCGTCGCCACGATCCTGCGCAAGCTCCGCCCGCACGTGCGCCGCGCCGACCGGGTCGTCGTGCACAACGTGTTCACGCTGCCGCTCAACGCCGCGCTGACGGAAGCACTCTTCGCGCTCGCGGCCGAGCGCCCGGGTGTGTTCATCGCCTGGACCCACGATCTCGGATGGAAGGATGCGCGGTACGCG
>DASWFN010000233.1:0-21345 GCA_036394215.1 Candidatus Limnocylindria bacterium | reverse complement strand
GTCTCGAGCGAGAGGCGGCCGGAGATCGCCTGCGCCGGCACGGTGACGGCAATGCCGATCGGCACGACCGTCGCGAGCGTCAGGCGCAGCCAGCCCGGGTAGAGATCGATCGGGAACCGGCCGGCGTCGGTGAAGGCCCAGAAGATCGCGAGGATGTTGTCGACCTTCACGAACCAGAAGGCGAGCGTCACGAGCGTGAGCAGGAGGGCGTACACGCACGCGACGCCGCAGGCGAGCGTCACGACGAACGTGAGCACCGACCAGGGGGTCACGGCCTCGCCGAGCATCACGAGACCGACCGCGATGACGGCCAGACCGAGGAAGATATCCGCGACGCGGACCATGCGGACATGGCGCGTGCTCACCAGGAACTGGGTGCTTGCCGGCTTCAGGAGCGTGAAGTCGAGCGTGCCCTGGCGCACGTGCTCCATGAGCTTCTCGAACGAGGGCGAGAAGATCACATTCACGCTTCCCTGCACGACGTAGTACACGCCGGTGAGCGCGATCATCTGGGGCAGGGTCCAGCCGTTGAGGTTCGGCGCGTGCGAGAAGAGCACGAGCACGGCCCCGAGGCTCGTGCCGATGACGAGAAGCATCTCGAAGATGCTGAGGACGAAGTTCAGGCGGTAGGCGAGCTCGTTCTGGAGCTCGGCGCCGAGGAACGTCCGGAACACGCGGTAGTAGCGGATCACGCGCCGACCGCCGAATAGGCTCGGACGCCGCGCCGCCACACGACCGTGAACGCGGCGTAGGTCACCGCGAGCCAGGCGGCCTGGCCGGCGAGGATGAACGCCGCCCGCTCGGGCGTGACGGCGCCGCGGAGGATCTCCGCCGGCGCGCCCTGCATGTACCAGAACGGCAGGCCGTAGGAGATCGCCTGCAGCCAGAACGGCATGAGACCGATCGGTGCGATCTGTCCGGCGAACACGAACGCGGCCCGCTGCCAGAGCGTGTTCGCGGTGTTCATCCGCGTCGCCCAGAACGCGAGCGAGGCGATGACCCAGCCGAAGACGAACAGGAGCGCCGCGGCGAGCAGGACGCTCGGGATGAACACGAGGACGTGCCACGGCTGCGTCTCGTAGCGCGCGCCGAACGAGATCGAGACCGCGATGAGCAGGACGGCCAGGACCGGCAGCGTGGTGCCCTTGAAGACGATGTTGTCGACGACGGCGTAGTGCAGCGGGTGCAGCGGCCGGAGCAGCTTCGCCGAGAGGCGGCCCTGGTTCACCTCCCACTCGAACTCGTGGGAGTTCCAGGCCATCGTGAGCTGGCTCACGAAAGTGAGGCACACGTAATACGCGGCGAAGTCACCGACCGTGTAGCCCGCGATCGAGCCGCCCTGCGCCGCCGCGATCGCGACCCACGCCGCAAGGAAGATGACCGGACGGATGATCGCGAAGAGCATCCAGAGCAGGAACTGCACGCGATACTGCGCGGCCTGCTGGAAGCCCGCGAGGAGGAGCGCGCGGTAGCTCGCGATGAGGTTCATCGCGCGGCCACCGGTTCGACCGACCCGACATCCTCGCCGGAGAACACGCGGTCGATGACGTCCTCGATCGGCGGGTCCTCGAGCGAGAGGTCCGCGAGATCGTCGCCGAGATCCGCGACGAGGCGGGCGGTGCGCGCCGGCGCCTCGTTGCGCGGCACGCGCAGCGTCACCCGGCCGGCACTGTCCGTCGACACGACGTCGCCGTAACGCGACAGGTCCGCGCCCGCCGCCCCGTCGCGCAGCGTCGCGCCGACCACCTTGTACGGCGCCATGCGCTCGGCGAGATCCGCGAGCGCGCCGTCGTAGAGGAGCTTGCCGTGGTGGATGACGATGACGCGCTTGCAGAGCGCGACGATGTCGTCCATGTAGTGGCTGGTGAGCAGGATCGTCGCGCCATGGCGCTTGTTGAGCTCGGCGACGAACGTGCGGATGCGCGATTGCATCGAGACGTCGAGGCCGAGCGTCGGCTCGTCCAGGAACACCACGTCCGGCCCGTGCAGCAGACCGGCGGCGAACTCGACCTTCATCCGCTCGCCGAGGGACAGCTGCCGCACCGGCTTATGGATGAGCGGCTGCAGCTCGAGGAGCTCCACAAGCTCGTCGATCCGCGTCTTGTAGTCGGCGTCGGTGATCCCGTAGATCTGCTTGAGCACGAGGAACGAATCGGCCGCCGGGATGTCCCAGACGAGCTGCGTGCGGTTGCCCATGAGGAGCGCGATCCGCCGCAGGAACGCGTAGTCGCGCTCCCACGGCGTGTAGCCGAGCACGCGCGCGTCGCCGCCGGTCGGATAGAGGAGCCCCGAGAGCATCTTGAGCGTCGTGGTCTTCCCCGCCCCGTTCGGCCCGAGGAACCCGACGATCTCGCCCCGCGCGATCTCGAAGTCGATGCCGCCGACCGCCGGCACCTCCTTGAACTTCCGTTTGAACAGCGACCGCACCGTGGCGCCGACGCCGGTCTGGCGCTCGTGCACCTTGTACGTCTTCTGGAGCCCGCGAACGGACACGACGGCGTCGGTCATCGGGCGGCGACTGTACCCCCGCGGGCCGGCGGGGCGAGCGTCAACTTGAGAACGTTGGCGTCAGCCGCCGATCGCGCGACGGATGTCCGAGATGCTCACGATGACGAGCAGGCCGAGCAGGAGCACGAAGCCGACCGCGTGGATCGCGGCCTCGACCTGCGGCGAGAGCCGGCGCCGGAGCAGCGCGCCGAGCAGCACGAAGAACAGCCGGCCGCCGTCGAGACCGGGGAACGGGATGATGTTGATCACCCCGAGGTTCACCGACAGCACGCCGACGAGCTTGAGGAACGTCGGGATGCCGAACTGCGCGACCTGGCCGGTGACGCGGAAGATCTCGATCGGACCGCCGACGACCGGCGCGCCGCCCGGCGGCGCGGCCCGCTGCGAGAGCAGCTGACCGGGCAGCGAGACGATCTGCCCCACGACCTCGCCGGTCAGGCTCGCCGACTGGCCGAACGCCTGCGGGAGCGGCACCGCCACCGGGGCCTGCGCCTCCTCCAGCTGCACCCCGAGCGGACCCTCGCCCTGCGGAGGCTCCGCGCGAGGCAGCGCGGTGATCGTCAGGTCCTGGCCCTCACGCTTGATGTGGATCGTGATGTCCTGCTGCTTCGTCGCGGCCCTGCTCGTGATCGTGACCATGGCGCGGGCCGTGTGGATCGGCGTGCCGTCGACGTCCACGACGATGTCGCCGACCCGGATGCCCGCGGCCGCGGCCGGCGAATTCGGCCGAACGTCGTAGACCCGCACGTCACCGGTCGGCGCGGTCGTACCCGTCGCGAACGCGATCGTGAGGATGAACAGGGCGAGGACGAAGTTCATGAACACGCCCGCGGCCAGCACGATCGCTTGTGACCACCACGGCTTCGACGTGAATGACCGGGGGTCCCCGGTGCCCTGCTGGCGGATCGAGAAGTCGTCCTGGCCGAGGATCCGGACGAAGCCGCCGAACGGGATCCAGTTGATCGTGTACTCGGTCTCCCCGCGCTTGATGCCCGCGAGGCGCGGCGGGAACCCGAACGCGAACTCCAGCACCTTCATGCCGAGGAGCCGGGCCGCCGCGAAGTGCCCGAACTCGTGGACCGCGACGATGAGCGTGAACGTCGCGATGAACAGCACGAGCGTCCGCAGGTCGGAGAAGATCGAGAAGATCCCGCTCACGCCCGCGCCCCGGCCGGCTGGAGCTCGCCTCGGACGCGCTGATCGATGCGGGCGATGTCCGCGAGCGTCGGAGCCGCGCCGCCCCCGGCGCCGAGCTCGGCGCCACGGCGCAGGAGACCCGTGATGTCGGTGAACTTCACCTCGCCCGCGAGGAAGCGCGCCACCGCGACCTCGTCGGCCGCGGAGAGGCCGACCATCGCGCCCTGGTCGCCGGACTTCGCCGTCCCGAGCACGAGCGTGAGGCAGGGGTAACGCTCCGGGTCGACGTCGTCGAAGTGCAGCGCGCGCTTCCTCGTCCACTCGAAACGCGGCGCCGGCGACGGCTGGTGATCCCAGAGCAGCGCGTACTGGATCGGCAATCTCATGTCCGGTTCCGCGATCTGCGCGATGACGCTGCCATCCACCAGCTCGACCATCGCGTGCACGACGCTCTCGGGGTGCAGCACGACCTCGATGCGGTCGTAGGGCAGGCCGTAGAGCCAGTGCGTCTCGACGACCTCGTACCCCTTGTTCGTCAGGGTGGCGGAGTCGATCGTCACCTTCGGGCCCATCCGCCAGGTCGGGTGGCGCAGCGCCTCGTCCGCGGTGATCGAGCCGAACGTGCCGAGGGCGCGCTCGCGGAACGGTCCGCCCGACGCGGTCACCGCGACGCGCCGCACGCTCGCCGGGTCGACGCCCTGAAGGCATTGCCAGAGCGCGCAGTGCTCGCTGTCCACCGGACGGAGCCGCTTCCCCGCCCCGCCGCTCGCCGCGCGCACGAGATGCCCGCCGACGACGAGCACCTCCTTGTTCGCGAGGGCGACGTCCTTGCCGGCGTCGAGCGCGGCGAGCGTCGGCCGCAGGCCGGCGATGCCGGGCGTCGCGACGAGGACGAGGTCGACGTCGTCCGCCGTGGCAAGGGCGGTGAGATCGTCGTCGCCGGTCGCCACGCGCTTCACGCCGAGCTTCGCGGCGAGCCCGCGGAGGACGTCGGTGCGCGTGCGCGCGGCGAGCGCCGTGACGGTCAGCCGATCGGGATGCGCGGCGATCACCTCGAGGGCCTGCTGGCCGATGGAGCCGGTGGCTCCGAGGATCGCGACGCGCGTGGCTTTCACCTACCCATCATCCCAGACCGGCGGCGATCGTCAGCGCCACGACGACCGGCGCGACCGCGAGCAGCGAGTCGATACGGTCGAGCATCCCGCCGTGTCCCGGGAACAGCGTGCCCGAATCCTTCACGCCCGCGCGCCGTTTCAGCCAGCTCTCGGCGAGATCGCCGGCGAACGCGACGGGGCCGCTGAGGATCGCGGCCGCCGCGGCCTCGGGCCGGCCGAGACCGAAGAGCGCGCTGATGCCGAGGACCGCGAGCGCGGCCGCGCCGACGCCGCCGAAGGTCCCCTCCCACGTCTTGCCCGGGCTGACGCGCGGCGCGATCTTCCGCTTCCCCGCGAGCGAGCCGACGACATACGCGCCGACGTCCGCGGCCCACGTCGCCCCGATCGCGAGGAGCAGCCAGACCGGCAGACCCGCGGCCGCGCCGTGCGCCGCGCCGCGGTCACCGAGCGCGCGCAGCGAGAGGAGCGCGGCGATACCGGCGAGGAGGAGCACGAGCTCGACCGCCGCGGCGATGCCGGCGCGCCGCAGGTCCCAGAGCTCGGCGAGCGCGATACCGCAGGCGAGCGCGACCAGGATCGTGAACGCGATCGGCGGCGCGAACGTCGCGGCGAGCACGACACCTGCGTAGACGAGCCCGGTGACGGTGCGGCGCGGAAGATCGCTCAGCGGCCGAACCGCCGCTCGCGGCGCGCGTACGACCCGAGTGCCTGGTCGAGGTGCTCGACCGCGAAGTCGGGCCACAGCACGTCGGTCGCCCACATCTCCGCGTACGCGACCTCCCAGAGGAGGAAGTTCGAGACCCGCAGCTCGCCGCCGGTGCGGATGAGCAGGTCCGGATCGGGATGCTCGGGCGCGTACAGGCGCGCCGCGATCGTCTGCTCGTCGATATCGGCCGCGGGCACACCGTCGGCGACGAGGCGCTTCACCGCATCGACGATCTCCGCGCGGCCGCCGTAGTTGAACGCGATGGTCATCGTGCCATGCGTGCCGGCATCGGTCGCGCCAGCCGCCTCGGCGATCGCGCGCTGCACGCCGTCGGAGAGCTCGTGCAGCCGGCCGATGATGCGCAGGCGTACGCCGTCCTTCACGAGGGTCGGCGTCTCGCGGCGGATCGTCTCCTCGAGGAGCTTCATGAGCGCGCCGACCTCCTCGGGGTCGCGCTTCCAGTTCTCGGTGGAGAAGCTGTACAGCGTCACGAACTCGACCCCGCGATCCCGGGCCGCGCGCACGGTGCGGCGGATCGTCTCGACGCCCTGCCGATGGCCCGCGATGACCGGGAGGTGCTTCGAGCGGGCCCAGCGCCGATTGCCGTCCATGACGATCGCGATGTGCCGGGGAACGGCGTCATTGAGGGTCACCGGGCTAGACCGCCAGGATCTCCTTCTCTTTCGCGTGACCGACCTCGTCGGCCGCCTGGATGTAGAGGTCGGTGAGCTTCTGGAGCTGCGTCTCGAGGCGCTTCTCGTCATCGGCGGAGATGCCGGCACCCTTCGACTTCGTGCGGATCTCGTCCTGCGCGTGCCGGCGGAGCGTGCGGATCTCGACGCGCCCCTCCTCGACCTTCTTGTGCAGCTGCTTCACGAGGTCCTTGCGGCGCTCCTCGGTGAGCATCGGGATCTGCAGGCGGATGAGCGAGCCGTCGTTGCTCGGGGTGAGCCCGAGGTCGCTCCCGATGATCGCCTTCTCGACGGCCTTGATGAGGCTCTTGTCCCACGGCTGGATGACGATGAGCCGGGGCTCGGGCGCGCTGATGGCGGCGAGCGAGATGAGCGGCGTCGGCGTCCCGTACGCCTCGACCTCGAGGTTCTCGACGAGCGAGGGCGTGGCCCGGCCGGTGCGGACGGACTGGGCCTCGTGCCGGAGCGCCTCGATCGCCTTCTTCATCCGGGCTTCGGTCTGGGCGAGGATCTCTTCGAGCGCCATGCCCTAGGTGGCGTGGACGAGCGTGCCGACGTGCTCCCCGAGCACCGCGCGCCGCATCGCGTCCTTCTCGCTGACATCGAAGACGATCGTCGGCATCTTCCGATCCTCCGCGAGGGCCGCGGCGGTCGCATCCATCACCCCGAGACGCTTCTCGAGCATCTCGCGGTAGCCGAGGTCCTCGTACTTCTTCGCGTTCTTGTCGGTGCGCGGGTCGCTCGAGTACACGCCGTCGACCTTGTTCTTCCCCATGAGGATCACGTCGGCGTCGATCTCCGCGGAGCGGAGGGCGGCCGCCGTGTCGCTGGTGAAGAACGGGTTGCCGGTGCCGGCCGCGAAGATGACGACGCGGCCCTTCTCGAGATGGCTGATCGCCTTGAGGCGGATGTAGGGCTCGGCGACCTCGTTGATGGTCAGCGCGGTCTGCACCCGGGCCTCGAGGCCGGCGGCCTCGAGCTGCGACCGCAGTGCGAGGGCGTTGATCACCATCGCGAGCATCCCCATGTAATCCGCGGTCGCGCGATCGATGCCGTGCTCCGCCGCGTCCGCGCCGCGCAGCCAGTTGCCGCCGCCGATAACGACCGCGACCTGGACCCCGAGCTCCTGGACCTTGCGGATCTCCTCCGCGAGGTAGGACGTGTACTGGGGCGAGATGCCGAACTGGCGGCCGCCGAGGAGCGCCTCGCCGGAGAGCTTCAGCAGCACCCGGTGGTATTTGGGCTCCGCGGTCACGCGGCCTCGCCGAGCTGGAATCGCGCGATGCGGCGGATCTTGATGTTCTCGCCTGTCGCCGCCGCGAGCTGCGTGACGAGGTCGCCGATCGTCTTGGACTGGTCCTTGATGTACGGCTGATGCATCAGCACCGCCGCGGCCTTCGCGGTCTTCTCGTCACCGTGCTCCGCGAGCAGGGCCTTGATCTCCTCGTCCTTCAGGAGCTCCCAGCTCACGTGCTTCGGCGACATCGCGGCGACCTGCATCGCGATCGCCTTCGCGAGGTCCCGGAACTCCGGGTTGCGCGCGACGAAGTCGGTCTCGCTCGAGAGCTCGACGAGCGCGCCGATGCGGCCGCCGCTGTGGATGTACGCCTCGACGACGCCTTCCCTGGTCTCGCGGTCGCTGCGCTTCGCGGCGGACGAGAGCCCCTTCTCTTTGAGGATCGTCTTCGCCTTCTCGAAGTCGCCCTTGGCGGCCTCGAGCGCCTTCTTCGAGTCCATCACGCCGGCGCCGGTCTCGGCGCGGAGGCGCTGAACGTCTGCTGCGGATGACATGACTACTTCTCCTCTGTGGTGCCTGACGCGTCCGCCGCCGGGGCGGCGATCGCCTCATCGGTGGCGGCCGCGGTCTCGCCGGCCTCAGCGGCCGGCTCCTCCTCGTATCCGCCGATCGGGTACTCGTCCTCTTCCGGCTCGTACACGCGCGGCGTCCGCTTCGCGCGCGGCAGGGCGACCTCGCCGTACGCGGCGCCGGCCGGCGCGGGCGCGTAGCCCATGTCCTCGGGGCTCGCCTCCTTGGACGAGGCGTCGAGCTGGGTGCGGCCCTCGATGACCGCGTCCGCCATCTTCTGGCAGATCAGCTTGACGGCCCGGATCGCGTCGTCGTTCGCCGGGATGATCACGTCGATCAGGTCGGGGTCGCAGTTCGTGTCGACCATCGCGACGATCGGGATCTCGAGGCGGCGCGCCTCCTCGACGGCGATGTGCTCGCGGTGCGGGTCGACGACGAAGAGCGCGCTCGGTGGACGCCGCAGCTCGCGCACGCCCTGGAAGTAGCGGTCGAGGTGGGTCAGCTCGTCGTCGAGGCGCTGGGCGTCCTTCTTCGGCATGGTGAGGAAGTCGCCGCGCTCCTTGCGCTCGATGAGCTCGTTGAGACGCTGGATGCGCTTCTGGATGGTGACGAAGTTGGTGAGGAAGCCGCCGAGCCAGCGCTGGTTGACGTAGTGCATGTTGGCGCGCTTGGCCTCTTCGGCGATCGACTCCTGGGCCTGCTTCTTCGTGCCGACGAAGAGGAGCTGTCCCCCATCTGACGAGAGGTCACGGACGAACTGGTAGGCCTCCTCGACGCGGACGAGCGTCTGCTGGAGGTCGATGATGTGGATCCCGTTGCGCTCCATGAAGATGAATTTCTTCATCTTCGGGTTCCACCGGCGAGCCTGATGTCCGAAGTGGACACCGGACTCCAAGAGCTGCTTCATGGTGACGACGGCCAACGCGATCTCCCTTGTGCCTCCGCCCCACGGCCGACGAACACGCCCGGGCGGGCGGTCGCAGGGATCTCGTGAGGCGTGCGAAGTATCGAGCGTTATCGCCCGATCCACGACGAAGTGTACCAACAACGCACACCGCTGGCACGCCCGCTGCGGCAGGCAGCGCCATGGACAGGCGTCAGGAAGTGGTGATGGCCGAGGTCACGGCGGACGACCGGCCAAGCGCGGCCGCCGAGCTCACCGCGCTCGACGTGCGCGGCGAGCATCGGGTCCTCGCCGCGTTCAGCGACGCGGAGCTCGCGGCGCTGCCGCTGCTGCCGGAAGGGGCGCCGCTCCGCCGGTACCGGCTCTACCTCGACCTCCACGACCCGGCCCGCGCCGACTTCGCCGCGGAAGGCAGCGAGCGCGTGAGACCCGGTCAGCGCCTCGTGGCGCACGACGCGGCGGACCCGGCGCTCTGGGAGCAGCTGCGCCGGGCCTGCGCGAGCGTCGTGGGCCACAAAGAAAAGCCCGGGCCGAAGCCCGGGCTCTCTTACCTACCTTCCAGATCGGTTAGGTGAGGTTGTTGCCGATGTTGCTGAAGATGTTCTGCAGCTGACCGCGGAGGAAGATCATGGCGACGATGACCGCGATGGCGATAACAGCAATGATGAGTGCGTACTCGACCAGTCCCTGGCCTTCGTCGTCACGGAAGAATGCAAGCACCGTTAGGTTTCTCCTCTCTTCCTAGGCTCGGCGACCCGGACGGCCACCACCATCCCGGAGTCTAGGAACACCCGACGAACAGGCAAGTCCCCTCGTGCTCCCATGACCCTTGCCGCGAAGGTCAGATCCGGCGCAAAAACCCACGTTTGCGCCTAGCGGAAATCCGGATGGCCGTGCGATTCGACCTCGGTCCGCAGCTCCTCGAGGGGGCTGGCTGGTCTGGCCGGCCGGATGGCCTCGATATCGTCGATCGTCCCGCCGATGGCGTCGCGTAATTCGGCCAGGGTGCAGCCGAACAGCTCGCCGGAGGTCTCGAACTCCGCGCGCAGCCGGAGGAAGCCGAACGGGTTGTGGCGCGAGACGTCCATCCCCTGGCACAGCTCGTCGAGCAGCAGGAACAGGCGGACCCGCGCCGGCTCGGGCAGCGTGTCGAGCCAGGCCCGGATCGGGCCGGTCGGTCCTGCGTCCATCAGCGGATTATCCCCGGGCGCAGTGTTCCGCGACGATGATGCCGACGCCGTCGCTCGGGATCCGCTGGACGCGGACCGCGGGCAGGGACGCGAGGAACGTCGGCCCGTAGTCCTGGAGGATCACCCGCCGGTCGAGGAGCACGACCGCGCCGCGGTCCGACTTCGTGCGGATCAGCCGGCCGTAGCCCTGGCGCAGCCGGAGCGCGGCGAGCGGCAGCTGGTACTCGCGGAACGGGTCGTCGTAGCGCTCCGAGCGGCCCTGGATGAGCGGGTCGTCGGGCACCGGGAACGGCAGCTTGGCGATGACCACGCAGCGGAGCTGATCGCCGGGCAGGTCGACGCCCTCCCAGAACGACTGGGTCCCGAGCAGGACCGCGCCGCCGGCCGCGAACCGCTCCAGGATCGCCCGCCTGGAGCCGTCGACGCCCTGGGTCAGCACCGCGATCCCGGTGTCCTCGAGGCCCGCGAGCTGCGCCCCCACCTCGCGCATCGCGCTGTGGGAGGTGAAGAGCACGAGCGTGCGGCCACCGAGCGCGCGCGCGACGTCGCCGATGATCGCCGCCGCCTCGAGCGGGAACTGGTCGTCGTGCGGGAGCGCGATGTCGGATGGCACGACGAGGACCGCCTGGTTCGCGTGATCGAAGGGCGACCCGACGCGCAGGGTCCCGGCGATGTCGCTCACGCCCAGGCGGTCCATGGTGAACGTCATCGTCCCGGCCACGCCGAGCGTCGCCGAGGTCATGATGACCGAGCGGTGCCGGTCCACGAGGGTGCGTCGCAGCGCGGCGCCGACGTGCGCGGGGGCGACGTAGAGCCCGATGCCGTCGTTCGAGCGCTCGAGCCAGGCGATCTCGCCCGGACGCGGCTGATGGATGCCGTGCTCGATCGCGCCCTGCTCGCCGATGAGCTCCTTCATCGCGCTCTCGTGCTCGACGAGCTCGTCCTCCTCGCCGCCTCGCGCGACGAGGCGATCGCTCCCGATCCGGACGCCCGCGAGCGCGTCGGCCATGCGCTCGGCGGCGAGCTCGATCGGGAGCCAGCGGTCGTCGCTCGAGCGGAACCCGCCGGTGACGCGGAACCGGTCGGTGCCCTCGGGCAGCAGCGTGCCGAGCGTCGCGAACGTCTCGTCGGACATCAGCGTCGCGCGGCCGATCTCCTCGCGCAGCAGCTGGGCCGCTTCGACGGTCGCCGGGTCAGCGGCCTTCAGCCCGCTCACCACGAGTGGCGAGTGCGCGATCCGCTCGAGGTCGCGGCGGGTGCGCCAGGTCTCGAGCTTGTAGCCGAACGCGTCGGAGGCCACGTCCTCCAGGTGGTGGGCCTCGTCGACCACGACGTGCTCGGCGTCCGGCAGCAGGTTGCCGCCGCTCCGGGCGTCGTGCAGCAGGAGCGCGTGGTTCACGACGACGATGCCCGACGTCGCCGCAGCGCTGCGCGCGCGCTCGAGAAAGCACCCTCCGCGCGTCGTCGCGCAGCGGCGGCTCGTGCAGGTCTCGTCATCCGCGGACACCCGAGACCAGAGCGCGCCCTCACCGCCGAGCAGGTTGAGCTCCGCGCGGTCGCCGCTCGTGGTCGTCGTGCGCCAGATGAGCGTCTTCAGCGCGAGGCGCGCCTCCTCGCGGGTGCTCACCTGTGTGCGGAACAGCTGCCAGCGCCGCGGGCAGAGATAGTTCGAGCGACCCTTCAGCACCGCGACCCGCACGTCGGTGCCGAGCGCGGCCTGCAGCGCCGGCAGATCCTTGCGCACGAGCTGGTCCTGGAGCGGGAGCGTGTGCGTGCTCACGATGACGCGCTCGCCGCCAAGCGCGCGGCCGAGCGCGGGCAGGCTGTAGGCGACCGACTTTCCCACGCCGGTGCCGGCCTCCGCGACGAGCACGCCGCCGGTCGCCATCGTGCGCTCGATCTCGATCGCCAGCTGCCGCTGCTCGGGCCGGTCTTCGAAGGTCTCGATCGACCGCGCAAGCGGACCACCAATTCCGAGAGCAATCGACGCATCGATCGTCACAGCGCGTACGGCCGGCCCCGGCTTTGCCGGCGCCGGCCGAGCCCCATTCAACGGTGCCCACCCGTTGCGCAACGAGTCAGCGGTCGCGTCGGCGAAGAACCGTTCGGTCGCGGGGCCGAGGACGGCGGCGTACGAGCGGGCCTCTTCGAGCAGCGGTGCCGGCAGGGACCGTGCGCGCGTCGCGAGCGTCGCGAGGACCGCGGCACAGGTGAGCGCGTCGTCGAGCGCGCGGTGCGCGGCGGCGGGCACGATCCGCTCGTCCGCCGCGAGGCGCTGCAGGGCGTACGAGGGCGCCATCGGCAGCAGCATCGACGCGAGATCCGCGGTATCGAGACGCTGCGCCCCGGGGGCGAAGCCGTTCTGCTCGAGGAACGCGAGGTCGAAGCCGACGTTGTGCCCGACGAAGACCGCGTCCCCGGCGAAGGCCGCGAAGCGCGCGACGGCGTCGGCGGCGGTCGGCGCGCCGATCAGGTCGCCGTCGCGGATGCCGGTCAGGCGCGTGATGACCGTGCCGATGTCGCGGCCGGGGTCGACGAACGTGCTGAAGCGCTCCCCGGCCTCGACGCCGTCCGCCGTCAGGCGGACGCGCACCGCGCCGATCTCGATGATCCGGTCCGTCTCCGGATCGAATCCCGTCGTCTCCAGGTCCACCGCGATGAGCTCTTGCACGGGTCGCCGATCTAGGCCGCCCCACCTCGGATGGAGCGGCGCGCGTCTAGGGGTAGATGCCTCGCGTGAGGGTCGCCTCCGCCACGCGGCCGACCGCGAGCATGTACGCGGCCGTTCGCATGTTCACCTTGTGCTTGATCGACATCTGCAGGGTGTCGTTGAACGACTTGACCATCACTTCCTTGAGCCGCGCGTTGATCGTCGCCTCGCGCCAGAAGAGGTTCTGGAGGTCCTGGACCCACTCGAAGTAGGAGACCGTGACCCCGCCGGCATTGCAGAGGATGTCCGGGATGAGGAAGACGCCGCGCTCGTAGAGGATCCGGTCGGCCTCGGGGCTCGTCGGCCCGTTCGCGGCCTCGGCGATGAGCTTCGCCTTGATCCTCGGCGCGTTGTGCTCGCCGATCTGGTTCTCGATCGCGGCCGGGATCAGGATGTCGCAGTCGAGCTCGAGGAGCTCGGCGTTCCCCACCCGCTCGGCGCCGGGGAACCCGACGACCGTGCCGTGCTCGCGCTTGTAGGCATCGACCTTGTTCGGGTCGAGGCCCTTCGGGTTGTGGATGCCGCCCTGGGTGTCCGAGAGGCCGACGATGACCGCGCCGAGCTCGGCCATGAGCTTCGCCGAGAACGAGCCGGCGTTGCCGAAGCCCTGCACGACGACGCGGGCGCCCTCGAGGTCCAGCCCGAGGTTCTTCGCGGCCTCGATGATCGTGTAGACCGCCCCGCGCGCCGTCGCCTCGTTGCGACCCTCACTGCCGCCGATCGACAGCGGCTTCCCGGTCACGACCGCGGGCACGGTGTGCCCGGCGTGCATCGAGTAGGTGTCCATGATCCAGGCCATCGTCTGGGCGTTCGTGTTCACGTCCGGCGCCGGGATGTCCCGCTCGGGTCCGATGAGGAGCGCGATCTCGGTCGTGTAGCGGCGGGTCAGCGTCTCGAGCTGCTGCTGGGTCATCGTCTTCGGGTCGCAGATGACCGCGCCCTTCGCGCCGCCATATGGGATGCCGACGACCGCGCACTTCCAGGTCATCCACATCGCGAGGGCCTTGACCTCGCCGATGCTCGCGGCCGGGTGGTAGCGGATGCCGCCCTTGCCAGGGCCGCGCGACGTGTTGTGCTGGACGCGGAAGCCGGTGAAGACCTTCACCGCGCCGTCGTGCATCCGCACCGGGAAGTGCACGGTGAGCTCGCGCTGGCACTCGCGGAGGATGCCGCGCATGTTCGGATCGAGATGCAGCTTGTCGGCCGCGGTGTCGAATTGCTCGATCGCGATCTCCCACGGGTCGCGCTGGGTGTGATCGATGACGGCTGCGGACGTCATGCGGCTGGTTCTCCTATTTCGGCAGTTTCGGCGGGTTCAGCTTGTCCACCACGAGCCATGAGCTCGCCGTCTGGCCCGACGAGTATGGGCTGTTCCAGTCTTTGAGGACGACGCGCTTGAAGCCGAGACCGGTCAGCGTCTCGCGCCACGCACGCAGGCCGCGGGTCACGAACGCGGTGAGGCGCACGTTCGGACTCGGCGTGATGAGCCCTTCGAGGTGCCGCTTGCGCTCGAGCAGTGGCACGCCAACCAGCGAGTCGCCGTCCACTTCGAGCAGATCGAACGCGCTGAAGATCTGACGGCGCGGCGCATCGCGGGTGAAGGCGTTGCCCTCCGGATCCATCTCGAGATCGCGGTC
This sequence comes from Candidatus Limnocylindria bacterium, assembly GCA_036394215.1. Taxonomy (GTDB): domain Bacteria; phylum Chloroflexota; class Limnocylindria; order P2-11E; family P2-11E; genus UBA4735. Next base: position 6,939 of record DASWFN010000233.1, on the reverse strand, counting down.
GTCCTCCCAGTTCGCGACGAGCACCCCGTCGAGGATCGCCGAGCGGCTGCGGGTCTCAGCGACGATCGCGTCATAGAGCTCGCGCGGCCCGTCGACCGGGCCGTCATAGCCCACGAAGCGCGGGCCGTCGTGGCCGATCCGGACCAGCACCCGGGTGCCCTGCCAGGCCGGCTCGAGGATGTGGTTCGGCAGCTCGGCCTGCTCCCGGACGGCCTTGGGGCGTTGCGGCGCGAGGTCACGACCGGTCGCCGCTGCCGATTCCACCGAAACCGAGTATTTCATCCGCCACCCCTTGACACGTCGAACGTGCGTTCTATGATGCCCGAACGCCCGTTCTAGGGGAGCACCGAGAGCGGGCGAAAACAGCCGTCACGAGGTGAACCGTGGCCATCGCCATCGCCATCCCCCTTCCTTCGTCAGCGGGCGGCGCGCGAGCAGCCCTCCGCGCGCCGCTCCGCGACAACCCCTCGCGGGTCTACTCGCCATTCGGCCCGCGCCGGCTGGTCCGGCCGATGGCGATCCGGCTCACGGAGGCGGATCGCGGGGAAGGCGCGCCTCCTGGCCGGTCGCGCCGTCCCTTCGTCCGCCCCCGCGGGCGCTAGCCCTACCCCTTCGCCGGCGGCTCGGACGCGCTCCTCGCCATCGCGGCGAGGGGCGCGGCGAGCGCGCTGAACTCGGTCGGGATCACGAACTTGGTCGCGGGGGACGTCCCGAGGGTCTTCAGCGCCTCGAGGTACTGCAGGGTCATCGTCCGTGCGTCCGCGGTCATGGCGGTCTCGTTGATCTTTCCGAGCGCGAGAGCGAAGCCCTCGGCGCGGAGGATCGCGGACTGCCGGGCGCCCTCCGCCTGGAGGATGTTGGACTGTTTGTCCCCCTCGGCCACGAGGATCGCCGAGGCGCGCTTGCCTTCAGCCTCGGTCACCGACGCGCGGCGGATCCGTTCGGCGGTCATCTGACGGGTCATGGCTTCCTGGATTTCCCGCGGCGGGACGATCTCGCGGATCTCGACGCGATTCACCTTGACGCCCCAGCGGTGGGTCTCGTCGTCGAGCTTCACGCGAAGGACCTCGTTCATCTGCTCGCGCTTGGCGAACGCGTCGTCGAGGACGAGGTCACCGATGACGGCGCGCAGCGTGGTCGATGCGATCTGCTGGACCTGCTGGCGGAAGTTCTGGACCTTGATCACCGAGTCCGAGGCCTCGATCACCTGCTGGAAGATCAGGAAGTCGATCGAGATCGTCGCGTTGTCCTTCGTGATGCACGTCTGCTGCGGGATCTCGACGCTGAACTCCCGCAGGTCGACCGTCACCGAGGTCTGAATGGGCGGCGGGAGCAGCAGGATGAGGCCGGGCCCGGCCGTCTTCTGATACCGGCCGAGCGCGAAGACCACGAGCCGCTGGTACTCGGGGACGATGTGGACGATCGTGCGCAGCACCAGCAGCGCGATGACGAGGACGAACGCAAGCACGACGAGCTCGTTCATGGACTTTCCCTTCTTCCGGAGGACGATGCCTCCGGGCCGACGATAAGACGCACGCCATCGACCCGCCGCACGCGGACTGCCGCGCCCTGCGGGATCGGACCGCCCTCGCTCACCGCGGTCCATTCGTCGCCGGCGACCCGGACGATGCCGGCCGGCGCGAGCTCGGTCTTCGCGACGCCGATCGCACCGACCAGGAGCGAGACCCCGCTCACCACGGGCAGCCGCTGGAACCCGATCGCCATCCGCACGACGATCGCGAAGAACAGCGCCGATGTGCCCACGACGAGGGCGACGGTGACCGGATCGGCGCTGTATCGGAGGCCCGGGAACGTTGGACGCCAGGGCGGGAACACGATGATCGTCCCGATGATGAGCGAGGCGATACCGCCCGCCACGAGCAAGCCGTGGCTCACCACCTTCACCTCGGCGATGAACAGCACGACGGCGAAGATCATGAGCGCCACCCCGGCGGCGTTCGCGTCGAGCGTCCCGAACGAGAAGAGGGCCATGACGATCGCGATGACCCCGATGATCCCGGGGAAGATGAGGCCGGGGTTCGAGAGCTCGAAGATGAGCCCGTAGGTCCCGATCGTGAACAACAGCAGCGCGATCTGCGGGTCCACGATGAAGTGCAGCAGCAGCTCGAAGAAGTTCATCCCGTCGTCATCGATCGCCGCGTTCTTCGTCGCGAGCGTCACCGACTGGCCGTGGACGTCGACGGTCCGGCCGTCGATCTGGGTCAGGAGATCCGCGAGATCGCGCGCGACGAGGTCGACGACCTTCAGCGTCACGGCCTCGTCGTCGCGGATGCTCACGCTCTTCCGCACGGCGTCCTCGGCCCACTGCTCGTTGCGGCCGCGGGCCTTCGCGATCTTCGTGATCTGGGCGGCCGCGTCGTTCTCGGCCTTGAGCCGAAGGTCGCCCTGGATGTCGCCGCCCGAGCTGTCGACCGGGTGGGCCGCGCCGATGTTCGTCGCGGGCGCCATCGCCGCGATCGTTCCGGCCATGGTGATGAAGGTGCCGGCGGACGCGGCGCGCGCGCCCGACGGCGCGACGTATGTCACGACCGGCAGTGGCGCGTTGAGGAACGCGGTCGTGATCCGGTACGTCGAATCGATGAGCCCGCCCGGCGTGTTGATCACGAAGACGACGGCCGGCGCACCCGCGGCCTGGGCGTCGGCGATGACCCGCTCGACGTAGCGCGCGGTCAGCGGGTTGATCGCGCCTTCGATGTGGCCGACGACGACGGCCGCCCCGGGGGCGGCACGGGTGACGACCACCGGGCGGGAGGCCGAAGAGACCGACGACACCCGCGTCAGGTCGGTCTGCCCGAGCAGTGCGCCGAGCGCGCCGAAGACGATCAGCGCGATCGCGACGGCGAGCTGGAGCGTGAAGCCGCGCTGCGACGACGACGTCTTCGCCGCCAGCCGCGACGACGTGAACGGCGTCTCGCGCACCCGCTGCGTGTCGACAGCGCGGGCCAGCGCCCTGCCGAGGCCGTCCTGATCGCGCTCGTTCACGAGCGCATCGCTCCGCGTACGAGCTGCCGCGCGGCCTGGGCCGCTCGGAGCTTCCCGAGGGCCTGTGACAGCGTGGCGCCGACGGTCCCGGTCCGGATCGAGAACGCCTTCGCGATCTCCTCGTAGGAGAGGTCGTAGTAGTACCGCGCGACGACGACCGCGCGCTGCCGCTCGGGGAGCTGGCGGAGCGCGGCGAGCAGGTCGGCTCGCTCGACGGCGAAGTCAATCTCGTCCCGGCGGCCCGGGAGGGTCTCGACGGCGATGGTGGTCAGGCGGCGCCGGCGATCGCGGAACAGGATGCGGGTCGCGACGACGAGGAGCCAGGCTCCCGGACGCTCGAGCGATCCAAGACCCTGCTTGTACCCACGCACGAATGCCTCCTGCACCGCGTCCTCGGCGGCACCCTCGTCGCCGCCGATCGCGAGGAGCGCGCGCAGCAGCCGGGGATACTCCCGCTGGTACAGGACCTCCCAGCCCGCGCTCTCGCCGTTCACGGCTTTCCCTTCAACGAGCCGCCAGCGGGCGGCTTTCTTTAGCCGTCATAGCACGCGGCACGGGCGCTGCAGGACGCCGCTCGGAGGTGTCGACATGACCGAGGAGCGCTCCGAGGCCGAACGCGAGGCCGCCCGCCGGGCCGGCCGAGGCACGCTGAGCCACGTCGACGAGCACGCGCTGGAGGCGTCAGCGGACAGCCGCGAGTCCCCAGCGGAGGACCCGCGCAGCCTGCGGCAGGACGGCCAGAAGAAGGGCTCGGCGACCGGAGGCTAAGGTCCCGGTGCCGTGACCTGGCTCGAAGCGCCCGACTACTGGCTCGCGCGTCTCGTCGTCGAGCGCGGCATCGCCGGGATCTACGTCATCGCGTTCCTCGTCGCGCTGAACCAGTTCACGCCGCTGCTCGGCGAGCGCGGGCTGCTCCCGGTCCCGGTGTTCACCCGGTACGTGTCGTTCCGCGCGTCGCCGAGCCTGTTCCACTGGCGGTACTCGGACGACCTGCTGCGCGCGGTGGCGTGGACCGGGATCGCGCTCGGTCTCGCGGTCGTCCTCGGGCTCGTCGATGTACTGCCGCTCGCGCTCGCGATCGCCGTGTGGATCGCGCTCTGGGCGCTGTACCTCTCGATCGTGAACGTCGGCCAGACCTTCTACAGCTTCGGCTGGGAGACGCTCCTCTGCGAGGCGGGCTTCCTCATGATCTTCTTCGGGCCGGCGTGGACCGTCACGCCGCTCCCGCTCGTCTACCTCGTCCGCTGGCTCGTGTTCCGCCTCGAGTTCGGCGCGGGCCTCATCAAGATGCGCGGCGATCCGTGCTGGCGCGACCTCACCTGCCTCTACTACCACCACGAGACCCAGCCGATGCCGAATCCGCTCAGCTGGTACTTCCACCACCTACCGAAGGTGCTCCATCGCGTCGAGGTGCTCGGGAACCATGGCGCGCAGCTCGTCGTTCCGTGGCTGCTGTTCGCGCCGCAGCCCGTGGCGACGATCGCGGGCATCGTCATCATCGCGACGCAGTCGTGGCTCGTGCTGAGCGGCAACTTCGCCTGGCTCAATGTCATCACGATCGTCCTCGCGTTCGCCGCCTTCGACGACGCGGCGCTCGGGCGGGTCCTGCCGATCGGCCGTCCCGGCGTCGAGGCCTCGCTCCCCCACGAGGTCCTCGTCATCGCGGTCACGCTGCTCGTCATCGGCCTGAGCTACCGCCCCGCGCGCAATCTCCTGTCATCGGGGCAGCTCATGAACTCGAGCTTCGACCCGCTGCACCTGGTCAACACGTACGGCGCATTTGGCAGCGTGACGAAGAAGCGGTACGAGGTGATCGTCGAGGGCACCCTGGATACGCGCCCGACCGAGGCGAGCGAGTGGCGGGAGTACGAGTTCAAGGCCAAGCCCGGCGACGTGCGCCGGCGGCCACCCCAATACGCGCCGTACCACCTGCGCCTCGACTGGCTGATGTGGTTCCTCGCGTTCTCATCGCCCCAGTCCCACGAATGGTTCATGCCGTTCCTCGCGAAGCTGCTGGAGGGCGATCGCGCGACGCTCGCGCTGCTGCGGGTGGATCCATTTCCGGACGCACCGCCGGCGATCATCCGCTCACGGCTCTACCTCTACCGCTTCACGACGCCCGCGGAGCGCCGCGCGAGCGGCGCCTGGTGGAGCCGCGAGCTGGTCCGCGAGTACACGCCGCCGGTCGGCCTCCGGGCGACGCTCGCGCCGGATGACCTTCGGTAACCCAGCCGATCGCTCGGTCGGTCGGTACGGAGTTTGCATTCATCCTGGCCAGGAAACGACGGATGGATGGACGACCGCTGCTCCTCCTGGACCTCGAAGCGACGCTGGACCGCCATTGGTTCGGTAGCGAGCTCGTCCTCCGCGAGCCGATCCCGCCGCTCGAGCCGCCGGTGCGCCGGCAGGAGCGAGACCTCGCGACGCGCTGGCGCGCGGACAAGTGGAGCGAGCCCGAGCGGCTCATCGACCCGTCGATCGCCGAGGTCCTGCTTCCCTACCACCGCGCGGGCAGCCTCGTCCTCATGACCGAGCGCCCATCCGAGCTCCGCGCGCTCACCGAGCGGCGCCTCGCGGCCGCGGGCTTCGTGGATGTCCCGCTCCACCACGTCGCGCTCGGCGAGCACCGTGCCTACGGCAAGCGGCGGATCGCCCGGGCAGTGCACCCGTCGGTCACGGTCGAGGACGATCTACGGATCGCCGAGTTCCTCGCGACGTACGGCTACGAGACCCTCCTCGTCGACGACCGCTACAACCGCGGCCCGATCCGGTCGGTCAACCTGATGCGGATCGCCCGCGGGGACCTGGCGAAGGTCCTGGCGCTCAGGCTGCGGCCCGATCTTGCGGAGCCCGAGGACGGCGCCGACCTGCATCCGGCCCTGATCCCCGCCTAGCCGAGCGCCGCGCAACGCGGCTTTCCCACGGCACGTTAGGCAGACGATGGCCCTCCGGACCCTGCTCGCCGCACTCATCGTGGCCGCCTCGCTGCTCGTCGGCCCGGCGACGACTCGGCCGGCCGCCGCGGCGACCTGCGCCGCCAGCGTCGGACCGGGCATTCCACCGCCGACAGCCTTTGCCGCGGGCCAGCCCGGCTTTCACGCGCAGTGGTACGGCCAGAGCGGCTATCCGACGCTCTGCCCGGGGGATCGCTCCACGGCGACGGTCGCGTACTACAACGCCGGCTCGCGCGGCTGGGTCAGCGGCCGGCTCGGCGAGGTCGCGTATCTCGGCACGTGGTCGCCCGAGCCGGGCCAGGACCGCGCCAGTCCGCTCGGCGGCGACGGCGCGTTGGGCTCGCCGGCGACCGGATGGCCACGCTACAACCGCATCGCCCTCCAGCCCTCCCCGTACGTCGGTCCGGGCCAGGTCGCGTGGTTCCAGTTCACGATCCAGGCGCCGGCGATCCCCGGCGTGTACCGCCTCTACCTCCGGCCGCTCGTCGAAGGCGCCACCTGGATGGAGGACTTCGGCGTCTTCTGGCTCGTCACCGTGCTCAACCCCGACGGGAGCGCGCCACCGCCGCCCCCCGCGGTCTACAGCCCGACGGGCGCGTCGACGATCGACGTGGCGACACCGCGCGGCACGTTCACGACGCACCTGATCAAGGAGCGCCTGAGCGACGTGAGCGTGCGCACGGTGACCGCGAACAGCAGCGACTGCTTCGATCAGTGCCCGGCGAAGCCGCTCGCGCAGTACGCGGCCGAGAACGGCGCCTACGCCGGGATCCACGGGACCTACCTCTGCCCGCCCGATTACGCGGGCTGCGCGGGGAAGGTGAACTCATACGAATACGCCGTCTACAACAGCGTCCTCGGCAAGTGGCTCAACCCGCGCGCGTTCGTGAACCCGGTGAACGCGCTCGTGACCTTCAACGGCAAGACGCCCGGCTACTACCGGCACATCAAGACGTTCGACCCGAACACGCCGGTCACCGCC
>DASWFN010000232.1:0-10105 GCA_036394215.1 Candidatus Limnocylindria bacterium | reverse complement strand
GCCCGCACGGTCCCATGGTCGTTCGCGCGCGTGATGACGACCGCGCCGGGGATCGGCGTCGGCGAGGCTGATGGGCCGGCTGTCGCGGCGCCGCCGCAGGCGGCCGCCAGGATCACGAGCAGGGCGGCGGCGGCGAGATGTCTCATCGGGTGTTGAACGTCGCGGCGGGTCATCCGGTTCCGCCGAGCCCGGCCGTCGCTACGGCTTCTTCCATCCCGGCGGCATGAGGATCGGACCGTCGTTGGTGGGGTAGTACACCTGCCAGCCGTAGAAGCCGCGGTACGCGGTCGGATCGGCATGCATTGCCTCGCCGTACGCCTTGACCGCGTTCACGTAGAAGGTCGAGTGGTTGTAGGCGAAGATCGCGCGATCCATGTCGCCCGGTGCGCCCGCGGCCTTGAGGTAACGCCCGGCCGCGAGGATCGAGTCGTGATAGCTGTTCACGTCGCCCTGCCCGTACGCGGCCCACGTCGAGGGGATGAACTGCATCGGACCCTGCGCGCCCGCGGACGAGTCGCCGCGGATGCGCCCCATCCGCGTCTCGATGAGGTTGATCGACGCGAGGAAATACCACGGCACGCCGAACGTCGCCTCGGCTTCCTTGTAGTACGAGATGAGCTCCTCGATCGGGGGCGGCTGCACGATGTGCCAGTCGGGAAGGTTCTTCGGGATCGGACCGGCGTGCAGCTGGCGAAGCTGCTTGCCGGCCTCGATGGCGGCGGCGATCGTCGCACGCGGCTGCGCCGGCAGCGCGGCGAGGACCTGATCGGTCCATTCGGGAAAGTCGGCGAACCGCGAGATGTCGAGCTGCTCGGCATGGCCCGCCCAGGCGAGCTGCTCGGCGGTGGCCTTCGGATCGTGGATGATGGCTTCGACCATCACGAGCTGGGTCGCGAGTCCGGCGGGATCGTTGGGGATCACCGGCACCTCTGTCCAATTCGGGGTCGCTGCCGCCGACGGCGTCGGCGCCGGCGTTGCCGTCGCTGAGGGCGTCGCCGTCGGGACGGGAGTGAAGCGCGTCGTCGCGGTCGGGCTCGCGAGCGTGACGCTGCCGGCCGAGCAAGCGGCCAGCAGCACGGCGAGACCGAGCGGAGCGAGGCGGATCATCGGCTGCACAGCAGTCCTAACGTCGGGGTGTGCGAAGCGCAACGTTCGGCAATGCGTCGCACGGTCGCCGGACCACCGACTGAGCCCCCTCACGCGATGCGGCATCGCGCGTGCGGAAGCCCCGTCGCGTGAAACACGCCGGAAAGACTCGCGCCGAAAAGCATCTCGACAAGAAGAAGCCTCCGACGAAGCGCGCGCTGAAGGGCGCGCAGAAGATCGGCCGCCAGGATCCCGAGGTCGGCGTCACCAGCCGCGCGCGGAAGAGCAAAGAGGGCCGCGAGCCGGTGCCCGACCCGAGATACGGCGGACGCCCGGGCAAGGCGAAATCGAAATGGCGGCCGCCGCCGGGCGCTCCGACGCTCTAGTCGGCCGCGTGCTCGGCGGCCGGCTGACGGAAGGAGCGCACCGGTGACGCGAGCAGATAGCCGAACGCCGCGGCGGCGATGACCGCGGCCACGAACAGCGTCGGCCGCAGCCCGAAGGCGTCCGCCGCGATGCCCGCGGCGAACGCGGCGGGCGGCGCGACGCCGAACGAGATGACCCGCGTCGCGGCGTTCACGCGCCCGAGGAGGCGCTCCGGGGTGACGGCCTGCTGCAGGCTGAACGCGCTCACGGTCCAGAGCGGCACTGTGAGGCCGAGCAGCGCCTGCGACGCCATCAGCACCGCCGCGGCCACGAGCGGTGGCCCCGCCGCGAACGGCAGAAGCAGCCGGCTCAAGGTCTCGAGGAAGAGCGCGGCGATCATCACCGGGCCGAGGCCATACCGGCGGATGAGCGGTGCGGCGAGCGCGGCTCCGGCAAGGCTCAGCGGTCCGATCGCGGCGAGCGAGATCCCGAGGAGTGCCGGCGACAGGCCGAGCTCGCGCGTCGCGTAGACGACGAGGATCGCCTGCACCGCGAACCACTCGATGTTCGCGAGCGCGATGGCGACGATGCAGCGGAACAGGATCTCGTGCGCGCGCATCCACCGCAGGCCCTCGACGATCTCGTGGCCGATGTGGCGTCCGGGCTCGCGCGGCCGGATCGTCTCGCGCACCCGAACGCGCGCGATGAGTGCGGCTGAGACCAGGAACGTGACCGCGTCGACGAGCATCGCCGTCGGTGCGGTGAGGAGCTGCACGAGGACGCCCCCCAGCGACGGCCCGGCGACCGAGGCGAAGGCGCTCGATGCCTGGAGCCGCGAGTTCGCGGAGACGAGCTCCGCGCGCCCGACGAGGGACGGAACGAGTGCCGAGCGCGAGAGCTCCGTCGCGATGGCGAAGACGCCGGCGAGGAACGCGACGGCGTACAGCTGCACGAGCGACAGCGTCCCGATGGCGGCGGCGAGCGGGATGGAGCCGATGACGAGCGCGCTGCCGATGTCCGCGAGCACCATGATCGGCCGGCGCGGCAGCCGATCGACCCACGCGCCGATGAACAGGCCGACGACGAGCGACGGCGCCATCCGCGCGGCGACGAGGAGTCCGGTCTCGGTCGCGCTCGCGCCCAGGACCAGGACGGCGGTGAGCGGGAGCGCGAGCACGGTGACCTGGCTCCCCACGACCGCGACGGTGAAGCCGCTCCACAGGAGCGCGAAATCCCGCCGTGCCGGCACCGCTGGATGATGCGGGGCGGCGCCGTTCGGCGCGGCTACGCCTTCGCGAGCGCGGACGCGACGACGCCGTCGCGCTCGATGGCCTCGGCATCGTTGACGCCCAGCTCGCCGAGGATCTCGCGGGTGTGCTCGCCGAGCAGCGGCCCCGCGCGCTCCATGCGGATCGGGGTCCGCGAGAACCGGACCGGCGACCCGGTCACGCGCACGGTGCCGAGCTTCGTGTGTGTGACCTCGCGCACGACGCCACGAGCCTTGACGTGTTCGTCCGCAAGCACCTGATCCAGCGAATAGAGGACGCCACACGGAACGCCGGCCCGCTCGAGCGCGCGATACCAGTGGTCGCTCGGCTTGGTCATCGTGACCGCTTCGATGAGGAGCGCGAGATCCTTGTAGTTCCGGCGGCGGTCGGGGACCTTCGCGAAGCGCGCGTCGCTCTCCAGGTGCTCGAGGCCGAGCGTCACGCAGAACGCGTGCCAGTTCCCGGGCGTGGTCGCGCCGACCGTGACGTAGCCGTCGGCCGTCCGCATCGCCTGATACGGCGCGTTCACGCGGTGCGCCGACCCGAGCGGCCGCGGCACCTCGCCGTTCGCGAAGTAGCCGCTCGTCTCCCACGCCTGCAGCGCGATCGCGGACTCGAGGAGGCTCACGTCGATGTGCTGCCCGACCCCTTCGCGATCGCGGACGCGGAGCGCGGCGAGGATCGCGTACGCCCCGAAGATCGCGGCGGACAGGTCGCTGATCGGGACGCCGACCTTCACCGGCGGCCGGCCATCGCCCTCGCCGGTGATCGCCATGAGCCCGCTCATGCCCTGCACGATGAGATCGAGCGCGGCGCGATCCTTGTACGGACCGGTCTGGCCGAATCCGCTGGCCGACGAGAGGATGATCCGCGGGTTCACCGTGCTGAGGACCGAGTAGCCGATGCCGAGGTCGTCGAGCGTCCCCGGCCGAAGGTTCTCGATCACGACGTCGCTCCGCTTCACCAGCTCCAGGAAGATCTCCTTGCCGCGATCGGCCTTGAGATCGATCGCGATGGACCGCTTGTTGCGGTTCACCGCGAGGAATCCGGAGCTCTCGCCATCGATGAACGGCGCCGCGTTGCGGGTGAAGTCCCCGCCCTTCGGGTTCTCGACCTTGATGACGTCCGCGCCGAGATCGGCGAGGAGCATCCCGCAGAACGGACCGGCCATGAAGTTCGTGAGCTCGAGCACGCGAACGCCGTCGAGCGCGTACTTCGCTTCCGTCATCGCCCCTTCCACCGCGGCGGGCGCTTGTTGAGGAACGCGTCCACGCCCTCCTTGAAGTCCTCGCTCTCGTACGCCATCAGGACGAGGTCCTCGGCCTCGGTGATCCGAGCGTGCTCCATCAGCCGGCGGACGCCTTCCTTCACCGACCGGATGGTCAGCGGCGCGTTGGCCGCGATCTGCTCGGCCAGCTCCATGGTGCGTGCCTCGAGCCGCTCGGGCTCGACGACCTCGTTGAACACGCCGGCGGCCTTGCCCTCTTCGGCGTCGATCAACCGGGCCGTGAACAGGAGCTCCTTCGTGCGCGCGGGGCCGACGTAGGACGCGATCCGTGCGAGCGTCGCGATGGATACGGTGTTGCCGAGCGTCTTGGCGATCGGGACGCCGAGCCGCGCGTCGGACGCGGCGATGCGGAGGTCGCAGGCGAGGGCGATGTTCGCGCCGCCGCCCACCGCGAAGCCGCGGATCATCGCGATCGTCGGCTTCTTCACCTGCTCGAGCCGGCCGATGTTCCGGTTCTGGTTCTTCTCGTACTCGATGGCGTGCTGCGGCGTGGTGAACGTCTTGAACTGCGAGATGTCCGTGCCGGCGACGAACGCCTTCTCGCCCGCGCCGCGCAAGACGAACACACGAACCCGATCGTCCGCGTCCACGTGCTCGCACGCGTCGACGAGGCCCTGGTACATGTCCCAGGTCATCGCGTTGCGTGCGTCGGGCCGGTTGAAGGTGAGCAGCGCGATCGCGCCGCGCCGCTCGTAGCGCAGGTCGGGAGTGCGCGGCGCGAACTCGGTCTCGGTCGTCATCGGCGCGACTCTACGGGTGTCATCTTGACGCTCTGTATAAAGTATCCAGCCACATGTCGGTCGCAAGCGGCCCACGGCAGATCGTCGCGCCGAGCCTCGTGCTTCTCGCGGCGGGAACGCTGCGCGACATGATCGTCTCCGGCGAGCTGCGACCCGGCGCGCGCCTCGTCGAAGAGCCGCTCACCGAGAAGCTCGGCGTCAGCCGGGTCCCGCTCCGCGAGGCGATGCGCATCCTCGAGCGCGAAGGGCTCATCACAACGGTCCCGCGGCATGGCTCGGTCGTGACCGCGCTCTCGCGCGAGGACGTGCACGAGATCATGACCCTTCGCTCCGCGCTGGAGCGCCTGGCCGCCGAGCTCGCCATCCCCGTGACCGACCCGGCCCGGCTCGCGCCCCTGCGCGACGCGGTCAGGGGGATGGAGGATGCGGCGGACGTTGCCACGCTCGTGCGCCACGCCTACGACTTCCACCTCGGATTCGTTCGGCTGGCCGGCCACGGCCGCCTCGAAGAGGCCTACCGCTCGCTCGCCCTGCAGATGCGCGTGCACATGGTCATGAACACGCGGGCGCAGCTGCGGCAGGGCGAGAGCTTCGTGGCGAACGCGGCCCGGCACGCCCGGCTGCTGGCGCTCGTGGAGGCGGGCGATCGCGACGCGGTGCTCGCGGGCATCGACGACCACGGACACCTCACGTTCCTCAAGGAGCTGACGGACGATTGACACGCGACGCGCGGGAGAAAGGTTGGAGAGTGGAATGAGGCTGCTATCGATCGCGACCATCGCCGTTCTCATCCTCAACGCTTGCAGCGGAGGGGCCGGCGCGCCGGCGGCGGCGAGCGCCGCGCAGAAGGCGAGCGCGACGCCGACATCGACCGAGCTGAAGAAGACCGCGTCGGGTTATCCGGCCCGGCCGATCAGCTTCATCGTCCCGTACGCGGCCGGTGGCGGCAGCGACATCATGGTCCGGTCGCTCGACAAGATCGCGCAGGACCTCAAGGTCTTCCCGCAGAACTTCACCGTTTCGAACGTCGCCGGTGGAAGCGGCTTCACTGGAAAGGCCCAGGCCTACGCGAAGCCCGCGGATGGGTACACCCTGACGATCGGGGATGACTCGACGATCTTCGGGCAGCTCCTCGGGCAGGCACCGATGAAGTACACGGAGTTCACCTACATCGCCCGCATGGTCTCCGACCCGAACATGGTCGTCGTCCTCACCGGATCGCCCTACAAGACGCTGAAGGACTGGATCGACGCCGCGAAGGCGAAACCCAAGGGCGTGAGCGTCGGCGGGACCGGCATCGGCAACGCCGACCACGTGCAGCTCGCGAACATCGAAAAGAAGGTCGGCGCGTCGTTCACCTACGTGCCCTTCGACTCGGGTGGCCAAGTGATGACGAACCTGCTGGGCGGCAAGGTCGACGCGGCGATGGCGAACCCGAGCGAGGCCTACGAGCAGATGCGCGCCGGCAAGGTCCGCGCGCTCGGCATCACGACCGACAAGCGGATCAGCGACCTGCCGGATGTGCCGACGTTGAAGGAGCAGGGCGTCGACTACGTCGTCGCGCAGTTCCGTGGCGTCGCCGGGCCGAAGGGTATGCCCGCGGATGTCGTGGCGTACCTCGAGGAGGCCTTCAAGCGCGTCGCGAAGAGCGAAACGTGGAAGACCGACTACCTCACGAAGTACCAGCAGGTCGATGGCTACATGGGCTCGGCGGAGTTCACCGCGTTCATGGACACGTTCTTCAAGGAACAGGAGCAGGCGTTCAAGGACCTGCCGTCCCTCAAGCAGTAGTGGCGATCGTGCTCGCGCTGCTGGGCGCATTCACGCTTGTACAGGCGTCCCAGCTGAAGATGATGACGCTCGGTGGCGGGCCGGGGCCGGGTGTATTCCCGCTCGCCCTCGGCACGCTGCTGCTCGGGATCGGCGCGTGGCTCGCGCCGGAGTCCCTGCGGGAGCGCACCGAGTTCGGCAATCTTCCCCGCGTCGCGGCCCTCGCCGGCGTGCTCGTGGCGTACGCCGCGCTCCTTGACGGCCTCGGATTCGTGATCACCACGGCGCTCGCCATGGCGACGATGCTCATCGCGTTCACGACGCGGCGCCGATGGCTGTGGGCGGCCGTCGGTGTCGCAGGATCGGTCGGTGCCTACGCGTTGTTCTCGTCGGTGCTGCGCGTGCAGCTCCCGCCCGATCCCTGGTTGATCTGGCCCTAAGTGGATCCGATCGAAGGGCTGAAGCTCGGCTTCGGCCTCGCCCTGACGCCCGAGAACCTCATGTTCGCGCTCGTCGGCTGCTTCGTCGGCACGGCCATCGGCGTCCTGCCCGGGATCGGGCCGGTGTCGGGCGTCGCGATCCTCCTCCCGGTCATCTTCGCCTCGAAGGTCGATCCCACCAGTGGAATGATCATGCTCGCGGCCGTCTACTACGGCTCGCAGTACGGCGGGTCGACGACCTCGATCCTCATCAACACCCCCGGCGAGTCGTCGTCGGTGATGACCTGCCTCGACGGTTACGCGATGGCCAAGCAGGGCCGCGCCGGACCCGCGCTCGCGATGGCCGCGATCGCCTCGTTCGTCGCGGGGACGCTCGCGGTCCTCGGGCTCATGCTCCTCGCGCCTCCGCTGACGGAGTTCGCGCTCGGGTTCGGGCCCGAGGAGAACGCCGCGCTCATGATCCTCGGCCTCACGACGCTCACGCGTCTCGCCGGGAAGTCGGTGCGAAAGGCCCTGCTCATGGCGGTCTTCGGCCTGCTGCTCGGGACCGTCGGCATCGACTCGATGAGCGGGACGCCCAGATTCTCCTTCGGCAACGCCGACCTGCTGCAAGGATTCGACTTTGCGGTCGTCGCGATCGGCCTCTTCGCCTTCGGCGAGCTGCTCACCAATGCCGAGGAATCGCTCGACCGGCCGGTGATCCGCACGCGCCTGCGCGATCTCTGGCCGACGATGGCCGACTGGATCGCGGTGCGTGTCACGCTGTTCCGGGCGAGCGTCATCGGCTTTCTCATCGGGACGCTGCCCGGCGCGGGCGCGACGGTCGCGTCGTTCATGGCCTACGCCATCGAGAAGCGCGTCTCGAAGCATCCCGAGCTGTTCGGCACCGGCGTGATCGAGGGCGTCGCCGCCCCGGAGGCCGCCAACAATTCGGCCACCGGTGGCGCGATGGTCCCGCTCCTCACGCTCGGCCTTCCGTCGTCGGCCACGGCGGCGATCCTGCTCGGCGCGATCAACATCTTCGGGTATCGGCCGGGACCGCTCCTCGCGATCGAACACCCCGACTTCTTCTGGGGCGTCGTCGCGTCGATGTACATCGGGAATGTGATGCTCCTCATCCTCAACCTGCCGCTCGTCGGCCTCTGGGCGAGCATCCTGCGCATCCCGTACGGGATCCTGCTGCCGTTCATCGTCCTATTCACGCTCATCGGCACGTATGCCATCAACAACAGCGTCTTCGACATCTGGGTGATGCTCGCGTTCGGCATCCTCGGCTGGATCATGCGCAAGTTCGACTACCCGGCCGCGCCGGTCGTCCTGGCACTCGTGCTCGGGCCGCAGCTCGAGACCAACTTCCGCCGCGCGCTCACCATCTCGCACGGCGACTACGTCACGTTCCTCGCGCATCCCACCGCGGCCGTGCTGCTGGCGCTCGCGGTCCTTTCGCTCACCTGGCCGCTCATCGCCGGCCTCATCCGCGGCAAGCCGACCGAGATCCCGGTCACGGCCGAGGAGGTCTAGGAACGGGTCCTCGCCAGCGCCTGGCTACCTGATCGCAACGGGGACGTGGACCGGCGCCCCGGCCCACGCGACGCCCTCGTGCACGACGTCGAGCTCGAGCGTCGCGAAGCCGCTCTGGATGAGCGGCGCGGTTCCCTGGAAGACGACGGCCGCAGTCTGACCGGGGGCGAGCGGCGGCAGGTCGGCCCGACCCACGTCCGGCCCGACGTATGCACCCGAGGCGTCGCGCCAGCGGACCCCGAGGTGGAAGGTGTCGTCCCACGCGAATGTCGACACGTTCGTGACCTGGATCGTCGCGGTGAACGGCTGCGCCGGCGTCACCGCCGACAGCTGTAGCGGCGAGATCGCCGCGGCGAAGCGCGCGAGGGGCAGCGTGAACGCGTCCGATGCGAGGGCGCCGGCGAGCGCGACGACGTCCGCATAGTCGGCGTAACCCTCGGTCAGGACCACCACCACGCGCGGGCCGAACGGCGTCGTGATCACTCCGGCGTCGTGCGCGATGCCGTCGAGGTTGCCGGTCTTGTGGGCGATGGGTGTCCCCGAAGGAAGGCCGCTCGGTAGCCGGTCATTGAGCTGCTGCCGGCCCAGGACCGCGAGCATCTCCGCGCTCGAACGCGGATCGACGACCCGCCCCAGCGCGAGCGCGGTGAGCAGCCGCGCGACGTCCCGAGCGGAGGTCTCGTTGACGTCGCTGGTGCGCTCGGGCTCCGGAAGCATGCTGTTGATGCGCGTCTGGGTCATCCCGAGCGACCGGGCGGTCGCGTTGACGTTGTGGGCGTCGAGCATGCGCACCAGTGCGCGGCCGCACGAGTTGTCCGATCGGACGATCATCCGTTCGATCGCCTCGCGGATCGTGAGCGTGACGCCGCTGTCGGTCTCGTCGCCGCCATCGACGAGATCCTCGTCGGCGATGGTGATCGTGACGGCGTCGAGTGACAGCCCGGACGCCACGGCCTGGCGGTACGCGTCGGCCATCGCGACGAGCTTGTACAGGCTGGCCGATTGGAACACCCGGTCCGGCAGGTGCTCGTAGGACGCCCCGTTCCCAGGGTCGGTGACGACGACGCCCGCCGTGCCGCTGAAGGCGGCGATGGCTGCATCCGCTGCCGCCGCGAGCGGTGGAGGCTCGCCCGCCCCAGCGGGAACCGCGCCGAGTGCCACCAGGCACGCGGCGGTCGCGAGGCTCACGGCGGCACCTGGCAGTCGCACGAAGCTCCATGGGACCCCGACGGACGGTGCTTGACGGTGCGCGATCGGTTAGCGCTTGGTAAGAATTGACCCGATGTCCACGAACGTGACCTGGCAGCAGGCCCTCGCGTGGCGGATGCGCCGGCACTACCTCGACCCGGTGGGCGAGCGGCCGGTCGCGGAGGTCGTACGCCGCCTCTGCGGGGTCCAGGCGCAGGTCGCCTCCTCGGCCGAGCTGTGCGTGCGCGTCCGGCGCGCGAGCTCGAAACCCGGCGAGATCGCGCGCGCGCTGCGCGAGGGCCGGCTCATCAAAACATGGGCGATGCGGGGAACGCTCCACCTGCTCACCCCCGAGGAGGGCGGGGCGTTCCTCTCCCTGATGGCCTCGGGGCGATCGTGGGAGCGCGCGAGCTGGCAGCAGTACTTCGGCGTGAGCCC
>DASWFN010000231.1:0-6111 GCA_036394215.1 Candidatus Limnocylindria bacterium | reverse complement strand
CTGTGAGCCAGGAGGGATTCGAACCCACGACCAAGGGATTAAGAGTCCCCTGCTCTACCGCTGAGCTACTGGCCCACCCACAAGGGTACCGAAGACGAGGCTAGGACGCGCCGATCTTGAAGATCTTCGTGCCGCACACGGGGCAGGTGCCCTGCGTCGCCGGCCGACCGTTCTTCATCGTGATCTGCTTCGCGTCTTTTATCTCTCGCGAGGCCTTGCACTTCACGCAGTAGCCGGTCGCCACCGGTCACCTCCACGCTCGGATCGCGTAACGCTCGCGTCGCCGCCTCGAACGTCGCACGTCCTGCTCGAGGCGCCGCGTATCGTAGCCCCACCCTGTTCGACGCCTGAAACCACAAAACCCCGCCACAGGGGCGGGGCTTCGTGGTGAGGAAGGGAAGGGTTGGGAAGTCGTCGTTATCGGGTCGCCTGGTTGCAAACCATGTGCCACGACGGCCGGAAAGGTGACGGATCTGCGCGCTGAGCTCCTCTCGATCGGCACCGAGCTCCTGCTCGGACAGATCGTCGACACGAATTCGGCCTATTTGGCGGGCCGCCTGGCCGGTCTGGGCATCGACCTCCTGCACATGACGACCGTCGGAGACAACCTCGGTCGCGCGACCGAGGCGATCGACCGGGCCCTCGGCCGAAGCGACCTCATCGTGTGCACCGGCGGCCTCGGTCCGACCGAGGACGATCTCACGCGCGAGGCGATCGCGGCGGCGCTCGGCGAGATCCCGACCGTCGACCCGGCGCTCGAGGCGGAGCTGCGGGCGTGGTTCGCCGGGCGAGGCACGCCGATGCCGGAGCGGAATCGCAAGCAGGCCTGGCTCATCCCTTCCGCGCGCGCGCTTTCGAATCCGCTCGGGACCGCACCCGGCTGGGACGTGCGCCACGACGGCCGGCGCCTCATCGCGATGCCCGGGGTCCCGCGCGAGATGACCCGCATGTGGGAGGCCGAGGTCGAGCCGACCCTCGGTCGGGCCAGCGTGCTGCGCTCGCGCACGCTGAAGGTCCTGGGCCTCGGCGAGTCGAGCGTCGAAGAGGCGCTGGACGAGCTCGTCAAGTCCACCGCCCCGACCGTCGCGACGTACGCGAAGAACGACGGCGTCCACGTGCGCGTGACCGACAAGGGCGAGGACATCGCCGCCGTCCAGGGCCGGATCGACGCGATGGAACGCACGATCCGCGAGCGGATCGGCGAGCACGTGTGGGGCACCGACGAGGACACGCTCGGAAGCGTCGTCGGCCGCGCGCTCGTCGCCCGCGGCTGGCGGCTCGCCGTCGCGGAGAGTCTCACCGGCGGCGAGATCGCGCGTGCGCTCACCGAGGTCGACGGCGCGTCGCGGTGGCTCGCCGGCGGGATCGTGCTGCCGGGGGCGGACGAGGCCGCGCTCCTCGCGGGCGCGCGACCGCTCGGCGCGGAGGTCACCTGCGTGACGCCGTGGGGCGAGACCGCGAGCGAGCTCGTCGTCGCGACCCCTGACCGCGACCGCCGCCACGCGACCGTTCGCTATCGAACGGTGAGCGAGGGCCGGCGACGGGCGACGCTGAGCGCCCTCGACCTCATCCGGCGGGCGCTGGCGGGTTAGACACAGCGATCCCGCAGCGGGCTCTCCGCGCGTCGGCGGGGGCCGGAGCGCGAAGTGCTTCGAAGGCCGCTGCGGGATCGGACGATCCATGAAGAGGCAGACCCGATGCCAGCCCGTGCCGCGGCACGTAACGGTTCAGCGACGGGTCGGGACGGGGGTGGCGGTGTGCGTCGCCGCGCGACGGGCCTTCTCGGCGGCCTGCTGCGCGCGCTGCGCGGCTTCCTTCGCGCGCTCGGCAGCGACCCGGGCGGCGGCGAGGTCGATGGGCGCCGGCTTCGCGGTCGGAGCGGCGTCGCTGGTGTCGTCATCGTCGTCGCCGTTGGCCGCCTGCGCGGCGGGGGGCTGGGTCGGCCGGGCGGTGGCCGTCGGTCGGGCGGGGGTCGCGGCCGCGGGAACGCGTGCCGTGCCGGTCGCCCGCGGGGCCTCCGTCTTCGTCGCGACGCCCACGGTCGCCGTCGGAGTCCCGGAGCGGGTCGCCGCGGGCTTGGCGGTCCGAGGCGCCGGACCGTTCGCGCGCTCGCCGGCGACGGTCGCGACCTTCGCGGTGATCGCGGCGGCCTGATCAGCGATCTTCGTCGCCGGTGAATCGTTGTTCGGCGCCGCGGTCGCGGAGACCGACGCGAGGATCTTCGCGCCGCTCGCGGTACGGGCGTCGCCCGCGAGCTTGGTCGCGGTGGCCACGACGCGCTGCTGGCTCGCCGCGAGATTCGCCTCGAGCTGCTGGACGAGCGCCGATGTCCGCGGATCCGATGCCTCCACGCTCGCGAGCTCGGCGGCGGCATCCGCGAGCGACGATCCGTAGCTCGCGGTCGCGACGATCGCCGCATCCTCGCGGCCGGACGTCGCGAGCCGCTCGGCCTCGGCGAGCCGATGCTCGGCGATCGACAGCTGCACGGCGGCGCGGTCCTCGGCGCTCACGGCGATCGCAAGACGCAGCTGCTCCCCCGCGAGCTTGAACGCGTAGAGCGGGTCGTCCGGCAGCGAGTCCGCGCTCGCGACCGTCGCCGAGCCAAGCAGGCCGGCGATGATGACGACGATCGCCAGAGCCCGGACGAGGAGCGGCGCCGGCTTGCCGATGACGGCGAAGACCCCGTAGAGCCGGTCGGCGAACGTGGGCTTCGCCGGCTCGAGGGCGGCGAGGACCGTGTTCCGCATCCGGGTCCGGCTCGCCGGATCGAGGCGGAGCTCGCGCGCGCGAAGCCGGAGCGCGGCGGCGACGGCCTCACGCAGGATCGGGTCCCGGATCTCGTCCAGGCGCCGGACCCCGCGGGCGACCGCCTCGAGGTTCTCCGTGAAGTCGTGGTGCGGGCGTCGACCGCTCATCAGGACTAGTAACGGCCCGGCTGGCCGCTCCGATATGGCCCGCTGCGAGGTCGCCGGCGCCGGATTCCGGCGCAAAGTCGGCTCCACCGGCCGGAGCGCCCCCCGCGGTGCGGGTAGCGGCAGCCCGCCGGCCCCGGTACCAGGACGGTCCGGGAGGCTGGTACGAACGACTCCGGCTGACTGATGCGTTTGAGTCATTTCAGGGCCGTCACATGGAGGAGATAGTCACCCTGCTCGCACGCGGAACCGGTCAACGGTCCGCGCGAGCGGGGGAGGATCCGGTGGAAGGGTCCAAGAAGCTCATCGTCGTCGCCTTCGTCGCGCTCCTGTTCATCGGCGTCACCGTCGATGCCGATCGCACCGCGGCCACGTTCACCGCCACGACCGACAACCCGGGCAACCAGTTCACGACCGCGCACCTCGCGCTCTCGAACGACAAGGCCACGGCCGGCGCCCTCGTGACGGTGGCCCGTCTCGTGCCGGGGGACACGATCTCGCGCACCGTCACCCTGACGAACACCGGCGATGTCGGCTTCACCTACGCGTTCGCGGCGAGCCAGACGGGCAACACGCTCCTCTGGAGTGACGCGACGAACGGCCTGCAGGTGACCGCGAGCCGCGGGGCCACCGTGCTGTACACCGGTGCGCTCAAGAACATGGGCACCGTCTCGGTCGCCGCTCCGGTCGCCGCCGCCGGGACCGACGCGATCTCGTACGTCTTCAGCCTGCCGGTCGGCGCGGGCAACGCGTTCCAGTCGCTGACCCAGGACCTGACCATCACCTACACCGCCACCCAGCTGGCCGGCGCGGCCCGCTAGGACGCGGCGATGCGCCTCGTCCGTGGAGCGATCCTCGGCGTGGCGGGCGTCGGCACGGTGGCGCTCGTCCTGTTCGCCGCGATGCTCGTCGGCCTGCGGGTCGGCGGGTATTCGACCGCGGTCGTGATGAGCGGCTCGATGGCGCCGGCGATCCCGATGGGCGCGCTCATCTTCGTCGAGCCGATCGCGCCAGCGACGGCTCGGGTCGGTGACGTCATCACCTTCGTGCTCCCCGATCGCCTGGTCACCCATCGCGTCGTCGCCATCGAGCGCGACGACGCCGGGCTCCGTCTGGTGACGAAGGGCGACGCGAACGAGGCCGTCGACTCGGGCGGCGTCCGCGCCGACGGCGCCGTCGGGGCCGTGCGCCTGTCGGTCCCGCTCGTCGGCTACGGCCTCGTCCAGCTGCAGGCCTGGTGGCGCCCCCTCGCGCTGGCGCTGCTGCTGGCCCTCGCCGCCGACGCGATCCACCGGCGGATCGCCCGCCGCCGCGTCGAGCCCACCGCCGCGGCCGTCGCGTGATGCTGCGCTCGCTGCTGGTGCTGCTCGTCGCCGCAGCACTCGCAGCCAGCGAGGTCGCCAGTGTCTCCGCGGTCCTCGCCGCAACGACCGCCGCGCCGGGGAACAGCCTGTCGACCGCGACGAGTGCGTGGTTCGCCGTGAACGCTACGGGCACCGCGATCTGCGCCGGCGTGAATGCGAGCCTCGATTGCGGATTCGGGACCAGGCTGCTCGTCGGCACCACTGTCGCAACCGTCGCGGTCGCCGCGAAGGCGACCTCGACCTACCAGGTCACCGTGGTCGACGGCACCGGCCCCGCCGGGATCTCGACGATCGTGACCGCGCGATTCGTCTCGACCGGCACCGCGACCGCCGCGCTCACCGCCGGGGCGGCCGACTCGCTCTCCGTGACATTGAAGATCCGGGGCGCGACGCCCGCCGGCTCCTATACCGGGACGATCGTGGTCACCGACGTCGTGACCAGCGTGACCGCAAGCTTCCCCATCTCCGCCACGCACTGACCTCTCTCGTAGCGACCAGGACGACCGAGGAGGGCATCGTTGTCACGTCGCGCGCGACTGTGCGACGCGCGCCGTGATGGCGGCTGGCGGGTGCTTCAGCAGCGAAGACTGGTCCGAAACGAAATACGCGACCGAGGAGGGCTTGGCCCGACGAGGAAGCGCCCACCAGCCCTGAGCGGTTCAGCTCGGCGCAGCGGCGAAGGCCGCGGAGCCGCAGCTGATCGAAAAAGAACGGCCCGGTGGTCCAGGGGAGCAGGAACCACCGGGCCGCAAGGCGTACTGGCCGACGGGCGGGCCGGCCAGGGCCTGACTCAGGAAGGGGGTGCTAGCTGCACCCCGTGGTCTCGCCACAGTTCTCGCACTTGTGGCAGGTGCCGTTGCGAACGGTCAGCCAGCCGCAGCGCGGGCAGGGCGGTGCGTCGGGAGTCGAATTCATGCGTCGCGCGCCGGGTCCGCTCGGCGCCACCGGCTGAGACCACACGGTCTCGGCCGCGGCCGGCGTGACCGGCGTGGCCATCGAGACTGCCTTGGAGAGCAGCTCGAGCTGCGGGGCGGGATCCACGATCTCGCTCGTGTGCACGAGCCCGATCGCGAGCTTGTCGTCGGCGGACAGGAAGCGGTAGCCGAGCCAGCGGAACACGTAGTCGACGATCGACTTCGCGAAGCCCAGCTCGGAGTTGCCGGTCCAGCCGGAGGGCTCGAACCGCATGTGCGCGAACTTCTCGACGAGGTGGGCCAGCGGGACGCCGTACTGGAGCGAGAGCGAGATGCTCGTCGCGAAGGCGTCCATCATCCCGGAGAGCGTCGAGCCCTCCTTGGCCATCGTGACGAAGATCTCGCCGGGTGTGTTGTCCTCGAACAGGCCGACGGTGATGTAGCCCTCGTGCCCCTCGATCGTGAACTTGTGGGTGAGCGAGGCGCGGGTGTCGTTGAGCCGGCGGCGCGGTCGCGCAACGAGGATCGTCTTTGCCACGGCCGGGGCCTCCTTCTTCGTGTTGGAGGTCTCCTTGCCCGTCGACAGTGGCTGGACCTTCTTGCTGCCGTCCCGGTAGATCGCGATGGCCTTCACGCCGTGCTTCCACGCCTCGACGTATGCGTCGGTGACGTCCTCGACCGTCGCGTTCTCGGGCAGGTTCACGGTCTTGCTGATCGCGCCGGAGATGAACGGCTGGACCGAGCCCATCATCTTGATGTGGCCCAGGTGCGAGATCGTCCGCGTGCCGTTCTGCGGCTTGAACGCGCAGTCGAAGATCGAGAGGTGGTCGTCGTTGAGCTCGGGCGCGCCCTCGATCGTGCCGGTGGCCTCGATGTGGGCGGTGATCGCCGTCACCTGTGACTCGGTGTAGCCGAGCTTCG
>DASWFN010000230.1:0-5864 GCA_036394215.1 Candidatus Limnocylindria bacterium | reverse complement strand
GACGCCGACGCGACCATCCGCCAGCAGCTCACGCTGCTCTCCGTCGGCGGCGGCGCGCAGGTCAACTACGGCAACCTCATCGTCCTCCCGGTCGGCGATTCGTTCCTGTACATCGAGCCGCTGTTCGTGCAGGCGACGAACGGGAAGTTCCCCGAGCTGCAGCGGGTGATCCTCGCGACGCAGGACCGCATCGCGATGGCCGACAGCTTCGCGAATGCGCTCTCGGCGCTGTTCGGCAGCGCGCCGGTCACCCAGCCGCCCCCGCCGTCCGGCACGCCGGGCCCGGGCCCGTCGGGGTCGCCGTCGGCCGCGACGGTCGCGCAGCTCGTGAAGAGCGCGTCGGACCATTACGCGAAGGCGCAGGCCGCGCTGCGGAACGGCGACTTCGCGACGTACGGCGCCGAGCAGAAGGCCCTCGAAGACGACCTCGCCCGACTTCGTGCACTCACGGGCCAATGAGGCGGCGATCCTCGCCGGCATCTTCTGGTGCGTCGGCGGGATCGAGCTCAACGCACCGCAGCTCGACCGCGTGCTGCTGCTCGTCGCCGGAGCGGTCCTCCTCGGCGTAAGCGTCGCCGGGGCCCCGCGCACGCAGGTGGCGATGCTCACCGCGTGGCTCGCGATCCTCATCGGCTGGTCGGAGCGGATCTCGCGGGTCCCGTTCCTCGACGGCAGCGACGTGCTCCGCGCGACGCAGGAGGCGATCGTCAACCTGCTGAGCGGGCTCAACCCGTACGCGACCCCGCTCACCTCGACGATCCCGCCGGGCTCGCCGCTGGTGTATCCGCCGGGCGAGCTCGCGTGGTACCTCCCGGCCCATCTGCTCTTCGGCGACATCACCCGCGTCGACACGGTCGCGGGGATCCTCACCGTCGCGGTCATCGCGATCGCCGGCGCGCGCGCGGGCTGGGAGCAGGTCTCGCTCCCGGCGATGCTCTACGCGACCTGGGGCATCGGGGCGTTCCGCGCGATCGACGGCTCGAATGACGTGTCGGCCGCGTTCCTCGTGGTCCTCGCGCTCGCGCTCCTCTGCTTTGCCGATCGCGACACGCGGTTCGGCCGTGCCGCGTTCGTCCTCTCGGCCGGTTTCCTCGGCTGGGCCGTCGCGTTCAAGCAGTTCAACGTCGTGCTGCTGCCGCTCGTCGTGCGGCATCTCGCGGTCTCCGGACGCGACTGGCGCCGCTACGGCCTGGTGAGCGTCGGCGTCGCCGCGGCCTTCGTCCTGCCATTCTTCCTGTGGGCCCCCGGCCCGTTCCTCGCCCAGCAGCTCGCGACGCTGACCTTCCACAGCGAGACCTGGGGCGCGAATATCCCGGCGCTGATCCAGCAGTACGTCGACGTCACCGGGCTGCTGCCGCTCTTCTTCGCCGCGGAGGTGCTCCTCACGCTCGGCGCCCTCGCGCTCGCGCTGCGCACGCGGATCCCGACGCTCGGCGCGGCCACGCTCGCGGGCTGCGGCGTCATCCTCATCGCGCTGCTCTTCGCGCGCTGGACCACGCAGCCGTACTACGCGTACCTCGGCGGCGTCGCGGCGATGGGCGTCGCGCTCCTCGATCGGGACGCGCGCGAAGCCTCGAAAACCTAGGATTACCGCGTGTCCCACACGGTCGTGATCGGCGGCGGAATCTGCGGGCTCGCCGCCGGATCGAGCCTCGCCGAGCATGGCGAGCAGGTCACCGTCCTCGAAGCGCAGCACTTCCTCGGCGGCCTCGCGACGACGCTCCCGGGCAAGACCGGCGCGGGTTTCGACTTCGGACCGCACGCGTATCACGCCCGCAACCAGCGGGTGCTCGACCTGTTCAAGGAGATCGCGTCCGACGGGTTCCCCGCGAAACGCAAGAACGTGAGCATCAAGTTCCGCGGCAAGTACTACAAGTACCCGCTCGAGGCGCTCGACATCGCCAAGAGCATGTCGCCGATCGTCGCCGCCCGCGCGTTCATCGATTACTTCGTCGAGTCGGTGCGCAAGAAGCTCCGGCCGAAGCCGCTCGTGTCGGCCGAGGACTGGGTCGTCCAGGCGATGGGCCGCACGCTCTATTCGATGTTCTTCGGCCCGTACACCACGAAGGTCTGGGGTATGCCGCCGTCGCAGCTCGCGGCATCGTTCGCGCAGCACCGCATCCCGCACATCTCGCTCATGAAGGTCGTGCTGTCGTCGCTGCGCAAGGGGTACGCGAAGCGCACCGGCACCGAGCACCGCTACGCGCCGCTCGTCATCGAGCTCTTCTACCCGCCGAAGGGCGCCGGCATCATCTCGCAGCGCCTCGCGCAGCGCGTCCGCGACGCGTCGCCGAACAACCAGGTCTGCACCAACGTGCTCGTCACGGGCATCGATACCGAGAACGGCCGGGTCACCGGCGTGCGCTACCGCAACGTCCCGGCGACCGATCGCGGCGGGCAGCTCTGCATGCTCGCGTCGGGCACCGAGGGGACCGTCGATCCGTTCAACGGGCAGCGCGGCCCGGAGCAGCGCGTCGCCTGCGATCGCGTCGTGAATACGGCACCCCTCCCGGCGCTCATCGATCTGCTCGGCGACGCGGTCTCACCGGAGGCGAAGGCCGCGGCCCGGTACCTCCGGTTCCGCGCGCTCACGATCGTCGGCCTGCGCGTGAAGCGGCCCCATGCGCTGCCCGCGCAGTCCATCTACTTCCAGGACAAGACGTTCAACCGCCTCTCCGAGACGCGGAACTACGGCGGGTCGGAGATCTGCGCGCCGGACGAGACGATCCTGCTCTGCGACATCACCTGCGACGTGAACGACGCGATCTGGAACGCGGATCCGGACGCGCTCGGACAGGTCTGCGCGCGCGAGCTCGAGCAGGAGGGCTTCATCAAGACCGCCGAGCTCGTCGAGTCGGTGGTCCTGCGCTCGACGTTCGGCTACCCCGTGTACATGGTCGGCTACGAGACGGCGATCGACACGCTCATGACCGAGCTCATGAAGTTCCCCGGCATCGTCACCGGCGGTCGACAGGGCCTGTATAAGTACGTCGATATGGACATCGCCTCCGAGATGGGGCTCGCGATGGCCGACTTCTTCGCCTCCGGCAAGACGAAGCAGGAGGCGATCGCCGGCGTTCCGTACGAGGATCGGGTCTTCGCATGAGCCAGGAGCTTCGGGTGGGCGTCATCGGCGCGGGCTACTGGGGCCCGAACCTCGTCCGCAACTTCAACGAGGCGCCCGGCGCGGACATCGTCGCGGTCGCCGATCTCGATCCCGAGCGTCTCGGTGCGCTGCACAAGCGCTTCCCGGCTGTGCGCACGACGACCGACCACCGCGAGCTCCTGAACGACCCGACGGTCGACGCGGTCTGCGTGGTGACGCCGATCTCGACCCACCGCCCGCTCGCGGAGGAGGCGTTCGCGGCCGGCAAGCACGTGTTCGTCGAGAAGCCGCTCGCCGGCACCGTCGCTGATGCGGAGGCGATCGTCGCCGCGGCCCGCCGCGCGGACCGGGTCCTCATGGTCGGCCACACGTTCGTCTACAACCCGGCGGTCACGACCGTGCGCGGGATCATCGAACGCGGCGAGCTGGGCAAGATCCAGTACGTCGACAGCCAGCGTGTGAACCTCGGGCTCCATCAGTTCGACTTCAACGTCCTCTGGGATCTCGGGCCGCACGACGCCTCGATCGTCCTCTACTGGCTGCAGGAGGAGCCCGAGTGGGTCCAGTGCATCGGCGGCTGCTACGTGCAGCCGGACATCGAGGATGTCGTGTTCCTCACGATGGGCTTCCCGTCGGGTGCGATCGCGCACGCGCACCTGTCCTGGCTCGCGCCGAGCAAGCTGCGGACGATGACGGTCGTCGGCGACAAGAAGATGGCGGCCTACGACGACTCGCACTCGTCCGAGAAGGTGAAGGTCTACGACCACGGCGTCGCCGAGCTCTCCGCCGACGAGCTCCGGCGGAGCTACCGGTCCGGCGACATCCACAGCCCGCGGGTCCCCGTGACCGAGGCGCTGCAGCTCGAGGTCCGCCACTTCATCGACTGCATCCGCGACGGCACGACGCCGCGCAGCGACGGCGCCGCCGGCGTGCGCGTGGTCCGCGTGCTCGAGGGCGCGAACCGCTCGCTCAAGGCGGCCGGCGCGCGCGTCTCGCTCAAGGAGCCCGTGAAGGCGTGACCAGCGTCGGCCTCGACGTCCACAAGACCGCGATCGTCGCGCCGAACGTCGAGCTGGGCGCCGGGAGCATCGTCGGCGAGTACGTCATTCTCGGCCGCCCGCCCCGCGGAAAGCAGGAGGGCGAGCTGCGGCTCGTGATCGGCCCGGGCGCCGTGATCCGTCCGTTCACGGTCATCTACGCGGGCACGACGATCGGCGCGCGGCTGCAGACCGGGCAGGGTGCCTCGATCCGCGAGGACAACGTCATCGGCGACGACGTCTCGGTCGGCACGCACGCGGCGCTCGAGTTCGGGAACCGCGTCGGCTCGCGCGTGCGCATCCACACCGGATGCTTCCTCGAGCTCACGACCATCGAGGACGACGTGTTCCTCGGGCCGCACGTCGTGTTCACCGACGACCCGCACCCGATGTGCCCGGCGTACCTTGATTGCGTGCGTGGCGGCGTGGTGCGAAAGGGCGCGCGGATCGGCGCGAACAGCACGATCCTCCCCGGCGTCGAGATCGGCGCCGAGGCGCTCGTCGGCGCCGGCAGCGTCGTCCGCAAGAAGGTCGCGCCGCGCAGCGTCTGGGCCGGCAACCCCGCGATCGAGCTGAAGGACGAGATCACGAAGCTCGCGTGCTTCGCCGGCATCTTCCCGCACGCCTACGCCTGGAACGAGAAGGACGAGGCGAAGCGGTGACGGCGGATGAGGACAAGCAGCAGGCCATCGGCATCCTCGAGCGCGAGTGGCAGGCGCTCGACAAGGTGCTGCGTTCGCTCGACGAGCGGCAGCTGGACCGGACCGTGTTCGGCGAGGCTCCCGGCTGGCGGGTGCGCGACATGATCACGCACATGGCCTGGTGGCAGGAGCTCGCCGCGCGCGTCGCGGAGAAGGTCGCGGCCGAGGGCACGGCGCCGGACCACCGCGGATCACGCCCGTACCTCGGCATCGACACGCCGGTGGACGAGCTGAACGCCGCGACGTACAACGAATGGCGGGAGCGTCCGATGGCCGATCGGTGGGAGCGGTGGCTCCGGGCGCACAGCCGGATGATGGACGCGTTCCGCGCGCTCACGACCGATCAATTCCTCGAGGCCGAGGGCGGCATGGAGGGCATGAAGGGCTACTTCGCGGTGCCCGGGGTCGTCCACCTCCGCATGCATCGCGACAACATCGAAGCCGCAATGAAGGAGACACCGACCGCATGACCGTTGTGACCAAGACCGACATCCCGCTCGTCGACCTCAAGGCGCAGTACCGCACGATCAAGGACGAGGTCCGGGCCGCGATCGACGACGTGCTCGAGGGCATGCAGCTCAACATCGGGCCGAACGTGAGGGCGTTCGACCAGGAGTTCGCCGCGTTCTGCGGCGCGAAGCACGCCATCGGCGTGGGCAGCGGCACCGACGCGCTGCAGCTCTCGATCCGGGCGCTCGGCATCGCCTCCGGCGACGAGGTGATCACCGTCTCGCACACGTTCTTCGCGACGGTCGAGGCGGTCCTGTATTCGGGCGCGCGGCCGATCCTCGTCGACGTCGACGAGAAGACCTTCAACATGGACATCGCCGCCGCGGCGCAGGCGATCACGCCGCGCACGAAGGCGATCATGCCGGTGCATCTCTACGGGCGGACGATCGACATGAAGCCGCTCCTCGCGCTCGCGAAGGACCACGGCCTCCAGATCATCGAGGATGCCTGCCAATCGCACGGCGCCACGCTCGACACCGGCGGCGTCGCTGGGAGCGCGGGCAAGGTGTC
>DASWFN010000229.1:0-2532 GCA_036394215.1 Candidatus Limnocylindria bacterium | reverse complement strand
CGCGATCGCTGCGGCGGCGCAGCGCGCCGGCGCCGACGTGCGGCTCATCACCGGACCGACCGCGCTCCGCGCGCCAGCCGGTGTCGCGGTCGTCCGCATCGAGACCGCCGCCGAGCTCGCGGACGCGGTGCTCGCGGCGCTCCCCGGAGCGCATGCGGTGGTCATGGCCGCCGCGATCGCCGATTACCGGCCGGCCAAGCCCGCGTCACAAAAGCTGAAGAAGCGCGACCAGGGTGACGTGATGACCATCGAGCTCGCGAAGAACCCCGACGTGCTGCAGGCCGTCGTCGCGAAACGCGATCCCGGCACGCTCGTGGTCGGCTTCAAGGCCGAGACCGGCGACGCCGTCGCGGAGGCGTCGCGGATGCTGCGCGAGAAGCGCCTCGACCTCGTCGTCGCGAACGACGTGACCGCGAAGGGATCCGAGTTCGGCGGCGACACCGACCAAGTCACGTTCGTCGACGGCCGCGGCAGCGAGGCCCTGCCGCTGCTCTCGAAGCGCGAGGTCGCTCGCCGTCTGGTCGCGAGGATCGCGGAGCGGCTACAGCCCTAACGGCTCGCGAGCGACCACGAGACCATCTCGAACAGGCTCGGCTGGAGGCCATAGAAGCCGAAGCCCAGATCGCCGAGCCCCGTGACGAGCGCGCGCGGCGGGCCGCCCAGCGGCGCGTACCAGAGCTGCAGCGCGTGATGCTCGACGGCCGGCACGCGGCAGAGGAGCAGGACGCTCGTCGCATCGGCCGACCAGCGCACACCTTCGGTGACCAGGCCGGGACATCCGAGCCGCGTGTCCTGACCGAGCATCGCGACGCGCCCGGCAGACGATCCGGTCTCGCGGAAGTATTCCGGGCTCGCCTCCATCCCGGCGGCGGGCCCCTCGATCCACGCGAGCTGCGGTGCGCCGACGGGCGACCAGGCTGGAGCGATCGCGCTGGTCGACGTGGGTCCCGGATGGAGCGCGCCGTCGCCGGCCGCCGTCAGCACCGATCCGTCCGGCAGGACCACCTTGACCTGCTTCATGTGCCAGGTCGTGCGGTCTCCACCGGCGACGAACGCGAGACGCCCGTCGTTGGACCACTGGGCCCACGCTCGCGCGCCGAGCGTTGTGCCGAGGTCGACCGTCGCGAGCGTGTCGACGTTCACAATGTGCAGGGAGTTGGCCACGCCGTCCGCCGCGAACGAGGCGCTCGTCGTCGCCGACTCCCAGAACGACAGGCGCCGGTCGGTCGACCACTGGACCCCGTAGAGGAAGGAGGTCGCTGCCGGCGAGTCGAAGAGCTTCGTCAGTCCACCGTGCCGGTCGAGGAGCCAGAGCGTCTGATGCGCGCGCACCGGCTCGGGGCGCAGCTGCGTCCGGATGACCGCGAGCTCGGCGCCGTCCGGGCTCCAAACGACCTGCGCCGCTCCCCAGTCGGATGGCAGGAGCTTCCGCGGTCCGTCGCCCGCATCCACGTACAGCGCATTCGTGTCGTCGCGGTAGGCACAGGCTCCCCGGCCGCTGATCGCGGCGTAGCTCCCGCTCGGGCAGGCGACCGCGGTCGTGCCATCCCACCGCAAGAGGGAGATCCCACCGTGGCGGCCGAGGACGTACGGCCCGGCGGCGCTCTCCAGTGCGATCGTCGACGCGCCAGCTACGCGGGTCAGCGCGCCGGTCGCACCGTCGTACCGGTAGATGCCGTCGTCGGCGCCCCACACGTAGAGCACGCCGGCCTCGGGCACCGCGCCGGCGCTGACCGGCGTGCCCGCCGGCGCTGGAGCCGTCGGCGAGGCAGCGGCGCCGACCGGAGATGGCGCGAGGCTCGGCCGCGCGGCGTCGATCGGCGCACCCCCGCCGCCGCACGCGGCGAGCACGTACCCGACGACGGCGATCACGGCGATCCGCATGGACGAAAGCATCGAGGTTTACAACGCGGCGGCATCCGACTTCGCACGGCTAACTCGTACATTTCGGCCCATGGCCATCAGCTGGTGCACCTTCGACTGCTACGGCACGCTCATCGACTGGGAGGGTGGCGTCGCCGACGCCCTGCTGCCGCTGCTCGCCGACCCGAAGCCGGACCGCGACGCGCTCGCCAAGGAGTACATCGAGACCGAGGCGGCGGTCGAAGCGGGCGCCTACCTGCGCTACCGCGACGTCCTGGATCGGGCCGGCCGGACCCTGCTGCGCGCGCACGGCATCGATCGGCCGTCGCCGCTCCCGGCGTCGCTGGCTTCGTGGCGGGTGTTCCCCGAGGTCCCCGTAGCGTTGCGTGCGCTGCAGACGGCGGGGCGCCGGATCGCCATCCTCTCGAACGTGGACCGTGACCTCATCGCAACGTCGCTCCCGAAGCTCGGCATCACGCCCGACCTGGTCGTGACCGCCGAAGACGTGGGCAGCTACAAGCCGGCGTTCGGGCACTGGACGCGGTTCGCCGAGCTCACGGGCGCGACGCCGGCGGAGACCGTGCACATCGGCGCGAGCCAGTACCACGACATGGTCCCCGGCGCGGCGCTCGGCTACCGCACCGTGTTCATCGACCGGCACGCCGAGCC
>DASWFN010000228.1:0-8232 GCA_036394215.1 Candidatus Limnocylindria bacterium | reverse complement strand
GTGACCGTGAAGTTGCGCGAGCGGAAGAGCTCCGGTGGGATCAGCGGATCGCGCCGGCGGACCATGAGGATCGGGAGCGCGACCGTCGCGATCGCGCCGATGCCGAGCATCACGAAGCCGAGCGGATCCTGCCACTCGCGCTGCTGGCCGTAGATCGCCCCGAACGACAGCCCGCCGACCGCGAGGGCGACCACGAACGCGCCGAGCCAGTCGAACCGGCTCGACGCACCCTCGGCGCGTGATTCCTCGACGTAGGTCCACGTGGCCCAGATCGCGACGAACAGCAGCGGCACATTCAGGAAGAAGACGGCGCGCCACGAAACGGTGTCGACGAGCACGCCGCCGACGAAGGGGCCGAGGATCGTGGTCGCCGCGGACGCCGCCGCCCACAGCCCGAACGCCCGCCCCCGGACCTCGCCGCTGAACGTGACCGTGATGAGCGCGAGCGACCCCGGCACGAGGAGCGCGCCCGCGATGCCCTGCAGCACGCGGAAGAGCACGAGCAGCTCGAGGTTCGGAGCGATGCCGCAGAGGACGCTGGTGGCGAGGAAGCCGGAGAGGCCGATGACGAACATGCGCTTGCGGCCGTAGAAGTCGTTCAGCGCGCCGGCGAGGATCAGCAGCGCCGAGACGGTCAGGAGGTAGCCGTTGTAGACGTAGGACTGTCCCTCGAGGACGCCGAAGATGCCGCTCGGCAGCTCGCGTCCCATCCGCGGCAGGGCGACGTTCACGACGGTCGAGTCGAGGAACACGATCCCCGAGCCCAGGATCGCCGCGATCAGCGTCCAGCGCTGCGCCGGGCTCATGCCTTTCACGAGCGGCTGCACCTTCTCAACTGGGCGCGCACCAGGGCAGCTCGTGCGCCGATGCGCCGGGGTACGTGAGCTCGCCCGCCGTGATCGGGACGGCCAGGCGGTTCGACAGTGGCGCGAGCGGGCAGACCCACTGCGGGTCGTAGTGACAGCTCGGGTGGTAGGCGAAGTTGAAGTCGAGCACGAGGTCCTCGCCGCGCGCACCCAGGTCCGCGCTCTTCGCGGTGTCGAGGAGGTACCGGCCCCCGCCGTACGTGGTCTTCCCCGAGGTCGCGTCCCGGAAGGCGATGAACACGCCGCCACTGTATGAGTCGAGCCAGAAGACCTCGAGCGAGCCAATGGGCAGCTCGACCGCGCCGAACCGCACGAACGGGATGACGCCACCCGTGCTCGTGTCCACGTCGTACTTCTCGTGCGGGAGCGGCCGCACGGGCGCGGTGAAGACGAACGCAGGGTCGTACGGCGCGTACGCGAGGCCCTTGAACTTCGCGCGCTCGTGCGCCGGCAGCGCCGACTGCGGGTGGGTGCCGAACAGCTCGTCGCGACCGGCTCGCCAGAGCGCGTGCGCGGCGACCGCATCGGTCACGTACGCGGCACGAACGTCCGCGTACAGCGTGCTGACCCGGCGACGGTAGTCGAGGAGGTCGAGGTAGCCCTCTTGCTCGACCTGGGTCATCGCAGCTTGAGGGCGGCGCTCGCGAAGAGGCCGCTGAGCACGCGCGCGGTCGTCGGGAACGCGTGGATCGTCTGCGCGAGCGTGTCGACCGGGGTGCCGAGCTTGATCCCGAGCACGGCGGCGTGGATCGCCTCGCCCGCGCCGTGGCCCGCGATGAACGCGCCGATCAGCGCCTTGCGCTTGCGGTCGACGACGATCGACACGTGGCCGTCGTCGGCCTCGACGATGTAGCCCTTCGTGCTCTTCGGGAACCCGGTCGTCTCCTCGAACGCGTCGATGCCCTTCTCGTTCGCCTGATCGATGCGCAGCCCGACGGCCGCCGCCTCCGGGTCGATGTAGACGACCCGCGGCGTCGCGCTGAAGTCCACCCGTACGTCGTCGCCGAGCGCGATGCGCACCGCCATTTCGCCCTCGTAGTGCCCGAGATGGGTCGAGAGCTCGTGGCCGATCGGGTCACCGACCGCATACACCCCGTCGGCCAGACGAAGGTACGCATCCGCCTCGATCGTGTCGCCCCCCTCGTACGTGACGCCGACGCTGCCGAGACCGAGGGAACCGAGCGCCTTGGCCGACGTGCGTCCGACCGAGAGCTGGACGATCTCGCCGCTGACGCTCGATCCATCCGACAGCTCGACCCGATGCTCGGGCGAGCCCTTGTGCACGCGGACCGCGCGCACGCCATCGCGCACGTCGACGCCGTCCTTCTTCAGCACCCTCGCGATGAATGCCGAGCTCTTCGGATGGTCCGTCGGATTCACGCGGCCGACGATCGCGGTGCGCACGCCGTAGCGCGCGAGATACTGCGCGATCTCGATGCCCGACGGCCCGGCTCCCAGGATCACGACGCTCTTCGGCAGCTCGCGAAGCGACGTGGCTTCGACGTTCGTCCAGTAGCCCGCCTCGGCGAGCCCCTCGAGCTTCGGCACCTTCCCGACGGAGCCGACCGCCACGATGATGTTCCTGGCTTCGAGATCGTGCGTCGTGTTCTCGTGCGTCACGACCACCCGGCCGGGACCGGTGATGCGTCCGGTGCCGCGCAGGACCGCGGCGCCGGCCTTCTCGAGCGCGTGCACGTGGCTTCCATCGTTCGGGTAGTCCGTGTCGATGCGATTGATCATGTAGTCGCGGCGGGCCGAGGCTTTGGGCCAGGGGTAATCGCCGCCGTGGGCCTTCACCTCGGCCGCGTGCAGGAGGGTCTTCGACGGCATGCACGCCCAGTAGGGGCACGAGCCGCCGAACAGGTCGCGATCGATGATCGCCACCGATGCGCCGCGCGAACGCGCATAGTGCGTCGCCGCCTCACCCGAGGCGCCGGCGCCGATGACGACGAAGTCGAACCGCCCGTTCGGGTCGCTCATAGCGCCGTGTACCAGAGCTCGCCGCCGTGCCGCGTGACGAAGACGTCCAGCCGGGGGCCGCTCCAGCTGCAGCTCACCGCGTCGCCGCGCGGCGCGTCCGCGATGATCTCCCACTCGACCCAGCGCGACCCGTCCCACCAGCGATGGCGAAGCCGGCCGTCGGAGCCGAAGGCGAGGACGTCGATGCGGTCGGCGCTTCGCGCCGCCGCCGCGGGCTGGCCGGCGAAGGCGGATCCGAGCGTCTCCCAGTCATGCCAGTGCCCACCGTCCCAGTAGCGATCCCGCAGCTGACCATCGTCGTGGATGGCGAAGAGCTCGCACTCCCCGCCATCGCCCCACGACGCGACGGCCGCGCTCGAGACGAGCACGCCGCCAAGCGAGATCCAGCTCGCTATTTGATGAGCCCCTGCTTCTTCAGCCAGTCCGTCGCGACGACCTTCGCGTCCGTCTTGTCGACCGCGACGCGCTTGTTCATGCCGTTGAGCTCGTCCTGCGAGAGCTTGGCGCTGATGCTGTTCAGCAGCTTCTTGATCGTGCCGTCGTCCTTCGCGAGGAGGTCGTCGCGAACGACCGGCGCGATGTTGTCCGACAGCTGCAGGTGCTTGTCGTCCTCCAGGAGGACGAAGCCCTTCGCGACGATCGTCGGGTCGCTCGTGAAGAGCAGGCCGACGTCGATCTGCTTGCCGTCGAGGGCCGCGACCGTCAGCGGCCCACCCGCGTCGAGCGGCTTGAAGTCCTTGAAGGTGATGCCGTAGGTGTTCTTCAGCCCGGTGAGGCAGAACGGCCGGGTCGGGCTCGGGCACTCCGGCGGCCCGCCCAGGACGAGCTGGCCGTTCGCGTTCGCCGCGATGTCCGAAAGCTTCTTCAGGTTGTACTTCGACGCGGTGTCCTTGGTGACGACGAACCCGTTCTGGTCGGTCGCCGCAGCGTAGTCGAGGACCGTGAGCTTCTTCGGTGAGAGCGCGGTCTGCAGCGCCGTCGCCGTCGCCTTCGGGTCCGTCGATGGCTTCGCGTTCTTGTCGACGAACGTCAGGAGCGTGGCCAGGTACTCGGCCACGACGTCGATCTGGCCGGACTCGAGGGCCGGCTCGACGATCTCGCGGTTGCCGAGGTTGAACTTGCGCTCGACCGTGTAGCCGCCGTTCTCGAGGATCTGCGCGTAGAGCTCGCCGAGGATGGTCTGCTCGTAGAAGTTCGTCGATCCGACCTTCACGGTCGGCTTCGCGGCCGCCGTTCCGCCGCCGCTGGACCCGCCGCAGGCGCTCGCGACGAGTGCAACGATGAGGAGGAGGATCGCGACGCGTGTGGTGCGAAGCATGGATGGGACTCCTTCCGGGCCGCAGCGCTCAGTCTCTCGGCCCTCGCCAGACCAGTATCCGCCCGCCTTTGACGGGCGACTGCGCTAGAACGCGCGGGCTTCCAGGCGTATGCCCGGAGACGTCGCCGCGCGCTGGAATGTGCCAAAAGCAACTTCCACGAGGATGGCGAGGATCGCGACAAGGAGCGCGCCCGCGGCCAAGCGGTCGAACTCGCGGAGGGCCAGGCCGTCCACGATGTACCGCCCGAGCCCGCCGCCCGCCACGAGCGCGCCGAGCGTCGCCGTCGCGACGACGTTCACGGCCGCGGTCCGAACGCCCGACAGGATGAGCGGCAGCCCGAGCGGGACCTCGATGGCGCGGAGGATCCCGAGCTCGCTGAGGCCCATCCCCCGGGCCGACTCGATGACGTCACGGTCGACCGCGCGTAACGCGACGTACGCGTTCGTCATGATCGGCGGGATGGCCAGCGGCACGAGGGCGATGAGCGTCGGCCAGAACCCGAGGCCCAGCCCGAGCCGGAAGGCGATCGGCAGAGCGAGCGCGAGCAGCGCCAGCGACGGGAGCGCTCGACCGATGTTCGCGACGTTCACCGCGAAGAACGCGAACCGGCCGGTGTGGCCGAGGTAGAGGCCGACCGGCAGCGCGATCGCCGCGGCCACGAGCACCGCGAGCGCCGAGAGCTCGACGTGCTCGACGACGCGCAGCTGCACCGCGTCCGAGCCCTGGTAGTGCGCCGGATCGAGGAACCACCGCACGACGTCCTCGAGCAGCTTCACGACGTCGCCCTCGTCCAGGGGGTCAGCCGCCGCTGCACGAGCACGAGCAGGGCGTCGGCGACGATCGCGAGCGCGACCGAGCCGACGGCGCCGACGATGAGCTCGGTGCTGAAGAAGAGCTGGATCCCCTGCCAGATGAGGTTGCCGAAGCCGCCGAGCCCGATGAGCCCGGTGACGGTGACGAGCCCGATCGTGCTGATGGTGGCGACGCGGATGCCGGCGATGATGACGGCGAGCGCGAGCGGCAGCTGCACGCGCCAGAGGAGCTCGCGCGGCGTGTAGCCCATGCCGACCGCGGCCTCGCGCACGTCCGCGGGCACGCCCCGGATCCCGCTCACGATGTTGCGGATGAGGATCAGGAGCGTGTAGCTGACGAGACCGATCTCCGCGGTCAGGATCGTGAGGCCGGTGTACGGGATGAGGAGCGCGAAGAGCGCGAGGCTCGGGATCGTGTAGAGCGTGCCGGTGATCCACGTCACCGGACCCTCGAGGCGCGGGGCCCGCAACACGAGCAGCGAGAGCCCGAACGCGATGACGAAGCCGAGGACCACGGCGATCACCGTGAGCTCGACGTGTTCGACGAGCCGCGCACCGAGTTCATTGAGGTGGCCCGCGATCCAGTCCCATTGGACGAGCGGCTCGCCCTCGGTCATCCGTCGCTCCGGATCATTTTGCCGATCTTCGCGATGGTGAGGACGCCGAGGTACGTCCCGCCGTCCTGGACGACCGCGAGCTGCGACTCGGTCTCGAGCATGCGCGTCAGAGCCCGGCGCAGGGTATCCGTCGGCGACAGGACGAGGATGTCCGGTCCGAGGGATCCGCGCTGGACCGACGTGTCGAGATCCGCGCCGCCGACCGTGAGCAGCTCGAGCCGCTTGAGCCCGCGGTCGGCGCCGACGAACTCCGCGACGAACTCGTTCGCCGGATGCGCGAGCAGCTCGCCCGGCGGCGCGTACTGGACGAGCTTGCCGTCCTTCATGATCGCGACACGGTCGCCTAGGCGGATCGCCTCGTCGATGTCGTGCGTGACGAAGAGGATGGTGGTGCCGAGCTCGCGCTGGATCCGGAGGAGCTCGTGCTGGAGCCGGTCGCGAACGATCGGATCGACGGCGCCGAACGGCTCGTCCATGAGCATCACCGGCGGCTCGGCCGCGAGCGCGCGCGCGACGCCGGCGCGCTGGCGCTCGCCACCCGAGAGCTGCACCGGATACCGCTTCGCGTACCGCGACGGGTCGAGGCCGACGAGCGCCAGCAGCTCGGTCGCGCGCGCGTCGATGCGGGCCTTCGGCCACCCGAGGAGGCGCGGCACCGTCGCGACGTTGTCGGCGATCGTCTGATGCGGGAAGAGCCCGACCTGCTGGATGACGTAGCCGATGCGGCGGCGGAGCTGGACCGGGTCCTCCCGCAAGATGTCGTGCCCGTCGATGAGGATCGCGCCGGACGTCGGCTCGATGAGCCGGTTCACCATCTTGAGCGAGGTCGTCTTCCCCGAGCCGCTCGGCCCGACGAGGACGCAGATCTTCCCCGCCGGGACGGCGAGCGACAACCCGTCGACGGCCACCTGGTCGGCATAGCGCTTGGTGACGTCCCTGAATTCGACGGAGGCGCCGCGGGCCGGGGACATCGGTGCAGGGTACGCGCTCAGGGCCTCGGCGCCGCTACCGCCCCAGCGCGCGGCGCGCGGCTTGAGCGATCTCGTCATTTGTGTACGCGTGACCGTCGATGCCCCACCCGCCCTCTGGCGACTCCGCGATCAGGACCCACGTTCGTTCGGTCAGTGTGGCGTCGCCTGCCGCGGCCGCGACGATGTCGGTCAGCTCCTTCACCACGCCCAGCTGCTTGGCGCGGTCGAGCACCCCGACCGGGGTCAGGATCTGAACGCGAACGTAGTTGTCGTCGCCCGACACGTTGGACAGTGCGTCGGGTGCCAGATCGTGGATGAACGCGGCGGTGTTGTCCTTGAACAGAGCGATCGGGGGGACACCCTCCCACCGCATCACGGCGGACGCGAGATCCTTGGCCAGTGCCTTTCGGTCGCGGAACGTTCCCTCTTTGGCGTAGACATCGATCATCGGCATCAGTGCGACTCCTTCTCGACTATGACGGTCGTCATAGTGACGTGCGTCACCGTAGCGTATGCCGATCGTCATAGTCAACTGGAGGGAGCGATGGTCAAGGACAGCCGGGCGAGCATGGTACGCAGCGCGGCGTCGCTGATCCGCACGCGGGGCCTGAGCGCGACCTCGTTCTCGGACGTGCTGACGGAGAGCCGCGCCCCGCGTGGCTCGATCTACCACCACTTCCCGGAGGGAAAGCAGCAGCTCGCCGGCGACGCGATCCGTTGGACGTCCGACCGCGTCCTCGCCCACCAGCAGGCGTGTCGCGCGACCACCGCGGCCGGCGTGCTGGACTGCTTCATCGACATGTGGCGCCAGGTCGTGGTGGCGTCGCGCGGGACCGCCGGCTGCGTCGTGGCCGGCGTCGCGATCGACACGGCCGCCGGTGAGCGGGAGCTGATCGACGTCGTTCGCGCGACGTTCCGGTCGTGGATCGATCTGCTGACCGAGCAGCTTCAGGCGGTCGGTGTTCCCCCGCGCCGGGCCGCCGCGATCGCGCTCGCCACGGTGGCCGGTATGGAGGGCGCGCTCATTCTGTGCCGCGCCGAGGGGAACAGCGGGCCATTGGAAACGGTCGCCGGCGAGCTGAAGCGGATGCTGCCTGCCCGCACGACGTGATGGCGACCGAGGCCGCGGCCGATCCGACTCCGCGAGTCGTCAGCCACCCTGGCGCTTGTCATACGCCGTCCGCGAGCCTTCGATGTCCTTCGCGTGCCGTTCCGCCCACCGGGCAAGGTCGGCCACCGTCGCGAGCAGGGTCTTGCCCATCGGCGTGAGGGCGTAGTCGACCCGCGGTGGCACGACGGCGTGGACCCTCCGGGAAACGAGCCCATCCCGTTCGAGACCGCGCAGCGTCACCGTGAGCATGCGTTGGCTGATCCCGTCGATCTCGTGCAGGAGCTCGGTGAATCGGCGGCCGCGCTCGCCCAGGCGGGCGATCACGAGCACCGACCACTTGTCGCCGATGCGGACCAGCACCTCGCGCACTTCCCACGGAGCGCATTGCTTCCCGGCGACCGTGCTGTGCACCACCGTTACCTCCGTGTGCCTCGCGCACTCTGACGTGCGGTCTTGTCGGATGTCGTTCCGTGACGGAAGATCAGGTTACCACACGATAGGTAACAGACAATACCAGGAGGACGTTATGCGGGCATACGTTGTGAAGGCCGGCGGG
>DASWFN010000227.1:0-5748 GCA_036394215.1 Candidatus Limnocylindria bacterium | reverse complement strand
ACCGTGCGGGCCATCGAGCGCGCGGACGTCGCGATCCTGCTCGTCGACGCCCTCGAGGGCATCGTCGATCAGGACGTGCACAACGCCGGGTACGCGCTCGAGGCCGGCGTGGGGCTGGTGCTCGCCATCAACAAGTGGGATGCTGTCGACCGCGGCATGGAGACGACCGAACGTTTCAGGGCCGACGTGGCGCGCGAGTTCCACTTCGCACCCTGGATGACGAGCCACTTCACCTCCGCGAAGAGCGGGCGCAACGTGGACGCGGCGCTCGCGGATGCCGTTCGCGTCGTCGAGGGCCGCCACGCGCACGTCCCCACGAGCGACCTCCACCGGCTGCTCGTCGATGCGCTCGGGTCGCACCCGCCGCCGACCGTGCGCGGCAAGGAGGTCCGGTTCCACCACGTGACCCAGGCGGACACCAAGGTGCCGACGTTCGTGTTCTTCGTCGATCGGCCGGACCTCGTCCACTTCTCGTACCAGCGCTACCTCGAGAACAAGATCCGCGAGCGGTTCCCGTTCGCGGGGACGCCGATCCGGCTGCAGTTCCGCGGAGCCCGCGACTGATGGATGTCGTCCGGATCCTCGCCTGCGGGCTCGTCGGATACGGCATCGGCTCGGTGTCGAGCGGCTACCTCGTCGGCAGGCTCTATCGCAACGTCGACCTGCGCACAGTCGGCTCCGGCTCGACCGGCGCGACGAACACGTTCCGCACCCTCGGTCTCGGCGCGGCACTGCTCGTCGCGATCTTGGACATCCTGAAGGGCGCGCTCTCGGTATGGATCGCATCCGTGATCGTGAGCGCGCCGACCGAGGAGCGGACGATCGCCGCCGCTGTCGCGGCCGTCGCGGCGGTCGCCGGGCACTGCTGGCCCGCGTTCCTTGAAGGACGCGGCGGCCGTGGTGTCGCGACCGGCTTCGGCGCGCTGCTGTTCATCGCGACACCGGCGTGGCTCGGCGCCGTCGTCGCCTTCATGCTCGCGCTCGCCCTCACGCGCATCGTCAGCGTCAGCTCGCTCGCGTCGGTCGCCGGCGCGCTCGCCGGCTACATCCTGTTCGTGCTCACCGGGTACCTCGCGTTCCACTGGGCCGTGCTGGCGTTCATCGTCGTGGCCGGCGCGATCATCACGCTGCGGCATCGCGCGAACATCGACCGGATCCTGCGCGGCAGCGAGCCGCAGGTGGGACGACCGCGATCGCGCCCGACGTAGCCGTCCTCCAGGCGGGATCCTGGGGCACGACCCTCGCGACGATCCTCGCGCGCGACGGCGGCCGGTCGGTGGTGCTCTGGACGCGCGATGCCGCGCGGGCCAACGAGATCGCCGCACGGCGCGAGAACGCGCGCTACCTACCGGGCGTCACCATCCCCAACGCGGTGACCGTGACGAACGACCTCGAGCGCGCGCTCGAGGCCGAGGCGATCCTGGTCGCCGCTCCGGCCCAGGGCGTCCGCGAGCTGCGCGACCGCGTCGGGCCGCTCCTCCAGCCGGCCCACCGGCTCTGCTCGGCGACAAAGGGGCTGACCCCCGACGATTCGCGGCGGATGAGCGAGCTCTGGGCCGACGTGCTGCCGATGTCGCGCGTCGCCGTGCTCTCGGGGCCGAACATCTCGCGCGAGATCGCGGCTGGGCTGCCCGCACCCACCGTCATCGCATCCACGGATCGCGACACCGCCCGTTTCTTCCAGGCGCTCATCGGCACGCCGATGTTCCGCGCGTACACGAACGACGACGTCGTCGGCGTGGAGCTCTGCGGTGCGCTGAAGAACATCGTCGCGCTCGGCGCCGGCGCGATCGACGGCATGGGCTACGGCGTGAACGCGAAGGCCGGCTTCATGACCCGCGGGCTCGCGGAGATCGCGCGCTACGCCTTCACGATGGGCGCCGACCCGCTGACCTGCGCCGGGCTCGCGGGCTTCGGCGATCTCATCGCGACGTGCACGAGCGCGCACTCCCGCAACCGCACGGTCGGGGAGCTGCTCGCGAAGGGTGCGACCCTCGCCGACATCAAGCGGCGGCTCGGCGGCCAGGTCGCGGAGGGGATCGGGACGACCGAAGCCGTCCACGCGCTCACGGCGGCGAAGGGCGTCGAGATGCCGATCGCCGCCGAGACCTATCGCGTCCTGTTCGAGGGAAAGCCCGTCCGGGAAGCGATGCGCGGCCTCATGGATCGTGAGCGCGGCGAGGAGCTGTCCGGACCGCTCGCCGACGTGTCGCGGCTGCTCCGGGTCACCACGGGAGAAGCTCGGCCACCTGACTAGCGAGCGCGTGGGCCTGCATCGAGAGCCGCACCGTCTCGACGTGCACGTCCAGCGCCGTGGGCTGCGCGCCGACCGCGGCCATCAGCACCGCGCCGACGACCAGGAGGACCACGCCGATCGCGATCAGTTCTGACTCCATTTCGCTCGCCTCGCTTCCGTTCCAGCTGTCCTTCATTCACGATGCGAGGCAGGGAAGTGCCAGTCATCCGTAAGACGACCGTTAAATGGCTCATCGCGGCGCTCGCGGCCACGTCCTGCTCGGCCCCGCCGAGCGTGGTGCCGCCCGCGTCGCCGGCGAGCCACCGGCTCCAGGTCGTCGCCGCCGGTGCCGACGGGCCGGTGGCGGGGCTCCGGGTCTGCGCCGCGAGCCTTTCCGGCGCGCAGACCTGCGCCCCGACCGGCCCGGACGGCATCGCGACGTTCGCCCTTCCGGTGGGCGCGTACCAGATCCGGTCCGAGACCCCGGCGAGCCAGCGTCGCAAGGGCGAGCTCGTCGGCGCGGACCTCTACCAGGGCGACGCGTCGGTGCGCCTCGAGTTCGAGAAGATCCGCCGGATCACCGGCACGATCACCGACACCGCGAAGAAGGCCCTGGCGCAGGCACCGGTGTGCGCGAACCCGCTCTCGCTCGCCGCGACGGTCTGCGAGAAGAGCAAGGCCGATGGGACGTACGCGCTCGACGTGACGCCCGGCCTGTACAAGCTCTTCTTCGGCGGCGCTCCCGGGCTGAAGCTCCTGCCGCAGTGGTCGTTCGGCCGCGTCAACAGCGGCGAGGCCGATGTCGTCGACGTGCGCTCGGGCGACTCACCGGGCAACGACGTGGCGCTGCGTGCCGGCGTCACGATCGCGGGCACGATCACCGACCTCGGCGGCCAGCCCGTGAAGAAGGCCCAGGTGTGCACGCACCGGTTCGAAGCGCTGCCGTGGGAGTGCGAGCGCACCGACGACCACGGTCATTACGTCGCGCTCCGCGAGCCGGACACGTATTGGGTCTGGGTCGTCCCATCGGACGATGACGCGCTCGTGATGCAGTGGTACGACGACGCGTCCGTCGGCGTGGCCGCGCGGTCCGTGACGCTCGACCGCGATCGCGTCGTCGACCAGGTGCTGAGCCCGGGACCCTCGATCGTCGGGCACGTCCGCGCGCCGGATGGCTCGCCGGTCTACCACGCGTTCGTCTGCGTCGACACGCCGTTCCCCACCGGCAGGATCTGCCGGCCGACCGATGCCGCGGGCGCGTACCGGGTCACGACGCGGCCGGAGTCGTACCTGGTGCAGGTGCTGCCGCCCGACGGTAGCGATCTGCTGCCGCAGTTCGTCGGTGGCGGCCGGACCTGGCTCGATGCCGCGACCGTGACTCTGCGGAACCAGGACCGTACGGTCGACGTGACGCTCGCGCGCGGCCTGAAGGTGAGCGGCGTCCTCCGGTCGCAGGCCGGCGTCCCGCTCGAGGGCGCGTCGGTGAACGTATCCGATGCGCAGGGCTTCCTGACCGGGACGTACACCGACGAGACCGGGCTGTATGCGCTCGCCGTCCCGGCCGGTCAGTACACGTTCGATTTCTTCGCGCCGTTCCCGAGCCAGGTCGTCAGCGTCCAGGGTCGGACCGTCGCGGTCGACCGGGCGATGACGATCGACGTGGTGCTGCCCGACGCGAACCCTTGAGCGCGCCCATAATCGCAGCAGACCACCGGGGAGGACACCTATGGATCTGCGTTCCGTGCTCGCGCCACGCCTCGTGGCGCACGCCCACTGCGACATCCCGTGCGGCATCTACGACCCGAGTGCGGCGACGATCGCCGCGCAGACCGTGGCGAAGATGGTCGAGAAGATCACCGGCGCCGAGGCCACCGACCTCGCGAACCGCAATACGTTCATCCGCTCCGTCCAGGTGAAGGAGGAGCACGCTCAGATCTGCAAGAAGGAGCTCCTCATCCTCTGGACCGACTACTTCAAGCCCGAGCATCTCGAGAAGTACCCGAAGCTCCACGAGACCTTCTGGA
Organism: Candidatus Limnocylindria bacterium; assembly: GCA_036394215.1. Taxonomy (GTDB): domain Bacteria; phylum Chloroflexota; class Limnocylindria; order P2-11E; family P2-11E; genus UBA4735. The sequence continues at coordinate 1,488 of DASWFN010000227.1, read as the reverse complement.
AGGCCGCGAAGCTCTGCTCGAAGAACAAGCAGACCGTCGACGCGCAGGCCGCGGCGGATCTCCAGGCAGCCGTGAAGGAGATCAGCGACATCTTCTGGGCGACCAAGAAGTGAGACCGGCGACCCTGTTCTTCAGGGTCGCCGTGACCGGACCGAGCATGGAGCCGACGTTCCGGAGCGGAGACTGGCTGCTGGTCCGGCAGCTCCGGCGGATGCCCCGCGCCGGCGAGCTCGTCGTCGCGCTGGATCCCCGCGAGCCCGCGCGGCTCCTGCTGAAGCGCGTCCGGACCGTGCACGGCGACGAGGTGACCGTGGTCGGCGACCGGGCCGACGCCTCGACGGACTCGCGTGACTTCGGCCCGCTCCCGGGCACGGCGATCGTCGGCCGCCCGGTCCTCCGGTATGCGCCGCTCGGCCGCTTCGGCCTCGTGCGCTGATGACGGACGTGACCTGTGCGCGCTGCGGCAACACCCGGGCGGGCGCCGGGAAGGTCGGGTTGCCGCCGCCGCTCGGCGACGAGATCGAGGCGCGCGTCTGCGCCGAGTGCTGGCGGGACTGGGTGGCGCAGCAGATCCGGGTGATCAACCACTACGCCCTCCGGCCGGCGCTACGCGAGGACCGCGAGAAGCTCTACGCCTTCACCCGGGAATTTCTGAACCTCGCGACGTAATATCCTCGGCCTATGAGCGAGGAACGAAGCGGCGGCACGCTCGTGGCCGAGGGCGACGGCTCGCAGGACGGCGTCTACGTCTACTGCATCATCGAATCCGGTGACGCACGCACGTTCGGCAAGATCGGGATCGGCGGCCGCGCCGACGAGGTCTTCACGGTCCACTACCGCGACCTCGCCGCAGTCGTGAGCCGCGCGCCGCTGATCGTGTACGACCCGACCCGCGAGAACGCGCTCACCCACGAGCACGTCCAGGAAGTCGTCATGAACGAGCACGGCTTCACGCCCGTGCCGATGAGCTTCGGCACGCTGTTCAAGACCGAGAACGACACCGTCGAGTTCCTGAAGGACACGTACGACGCGCTGCGCGACGTGCTCCAGAAGATGAAGGACAAGCTCGAGTTCGGCCTCAAGGTGAACTGGGACCGCGAGTCGGTCCTGCGCGAGATCGAGGAGCAGAACGAGGAGATCCGCCGCCTCAAGGCCGAGATCGAGACGAACACCCAGTCCTCGACCTACTTCGCGCGGATGCAGCTCGGCCGGCTGGTCGAGCAGGCGCTCGCCGACAAGTCGGAGAGCTACGTGCGCGCGATCTACGACCACCTGCGCGACGCGGCGATCGCGTCGCGCTCGAACAAGGTCATCGGCGACAAGATGATCATGAACGCCGCCTTCCTGGTCGAGCGCGAGAAGACGAAGGCCTTCGACGATCAGATCTCGGAGATCGCGAAGAAGTTCGAGAACAAGCTGTCTTTCCTCTACACGGGGCCCTGGCCGCCGTACAACTTCGTCAATATCCGGCTGAAGCTGGAAAGAACG
>DASWFN010000226.1:0-5004 GCA_036394215.1 Candidatus Limnocylindria bacterium | reverse complement strand
AGCAGCCGGCGTCCTGAACGAGGTGACCAAGCGGAAGTGGGGTCGGGCGTGGGAGAGCGTCGGCTTGTTCGGGTTGCTCGATGGCTTCGAGAGAAAGCTTGCAACGCCGCCCGGCGCCAAACGAGTGCGCGCCGCGCCTCGTGATACGTCTTCGAAGCGATCGTCTCGGTCGATCGACCCGGCATCGCGGCCCTCCTCGACGAGGTCGTGACGCTGCTCGAGAACCGGCTTTAACCGCACCTGAATGGGCCGGACTAGGATTCCGCGGCGGCACTCGGCCGCGCAAGCGTTCAGGGAGGAAAACCGTGCTCCGGACTCCGATCACATTCCTGGTCGCGATCGTCGTCGTCGCGGCCGCCGCAGGCGAGGCGATCGCGCGCAGCGCCACCGACAGCCAGGCCAACCAGCCGCAGGTCGCGGGCGATGCGAGCTCCAACACCACCGCGCGCTTCCCGACGAACAAACAGAACGAGCCCACGGTCGCGATCGCGCCGGACGGCACGCACGCGATCGCCGGATCCAACGACGAGCAGAAGCAGCCGCCGTGCGGCCCGGGGCCCGTGCGCGGCCAGACCGCCCCGGCGAACGATTGCTCGTTCTTCCCGGACGTCGGGACGAGCGGCGTGTACACATCGAACGACGGCGGCGCCACGTGGACGAACCGCGGAATGCTTCCGGGCTTCACCGACACCGGGACGTCCGTCGCCGCGTCCGCGGGCGCGCTCCCGACCTCGGTGCCAGCGGGATTCCTCGTCTCCGATGGCGACCCGGTCGTCGTGTTCGGGCCGAGGCTCGCGAACGGCACGTTCAGCTGGGCGAACGGTACGCGCGCGTATTACGCGAGCCTCGCGGCGTACAGCACCGCCGGCCGGCCCGGCAATCAGTTCGCCGAGCAGATCGCGGTCTCGATCTCGGATGACTTCGGCGCGTCGTGGTACGACCCGATCGTCGCGGCGCAGTCGAACGGCAACGTGTTCAACGACAAGGAGGGCCTCTGGGTCGACCGCAATGAGACCTCGCCGTTCTTCGGCCGGGTCTACGCGAGCTACACCGAGTTCCGCTCGATCCCCTCGACCGCCGAGCCGGTCATCTTCGTGTACTCGGCCGACGGCGGCCTCACCTGGTCGACGCAGAACCAGATCTCGGCCGCGTACAACAACGCCACTCGCGGCGGCCGCCAGGGCTCGGTCATCCGGACCGGTCCGAACGGCGAGGTCTACGTGATCTTCGAGGACGGCGACAACAAGCTCGGTAGCCAGCAGGTCGTCGTCGTCTCGCTCGACGGCGGCGTCACGTTCTCGCAGAAGATCAGCATCTCGCACGTCGCGGACATCGCCGATCCGATCCCGGGCGCCAACTTCCGCACCGACAGCTTCGCGAGCGCCGGCGTGGACCAGACGACGGGGACCGTGTACATCGCGTGGTCCGACGCCGCCAGCGGCAGCGGCCGCATCGTCGTCTCGCGCAGCACCGACCGCGGTCAGACCTGGTCCGCGGCGGTGACGGCCTCGACCGCCCGTGAGGGCTATGCGTTCTTCCAGGGACTCGACGTCGCGCCGAACGGGCGGATCGACGTCGGCTACCAGGCGCTCGTCGCGAAGAAGCCGTCCACCTACGGCACCGGCAACGCCGCGATCGACAGCTATTACGTTTCCTCGACCGACGGCGGCGCGACGTGGTCGAAGCCGCTCAAGATCTCGAGCGCGTCATCCGATCCCGCGGCGTCGGCCCAGAACAACCTCCGTCGGCAGTTCTGGGGTGACTACAGCACCCTCGCCTCGACGAGCGCGAGCGCGCTCTTCATCTACACCGACACCCGGAGCGGCGCGGGCTGCCCGGCGGTCGACGCGTTCCAGCACGGGCTCGACGGCAGCGGCCCTGCGGTCGCCAAGCCGGCGCCGCCGACCGCCTGCCCACCGCAGTTCGGCAATTCCGACGTCTTCGTGAGCAAGATCACGCCGTAGCGCTCGCGTATCGCAGGACATCGAAGGGCCGCCCGTTCGGGGCGGCCCTTCTCGTTCCTTCGGTCGGAAAGCCCGATACCTGAAGCGGTATGATCGTCACATGCGGTATGGCCCTTCGCTCCGCGCCGCGCGCACCCGCGCCGGTCTGTCCCAGGCCGCCCTCGCGCGCCTCGCGCATACGTCTCAGTCGGCGGTAGCACGGTATGAGACCGGCGTCGCCACGCCGTCATTGTCGACGCTCGAACGCCTGCTAGCCGCCACCGGTGGGTCGCTCGTGATCGGCAGGACGCGCGGGAGAGCGGATCCAGCCGAGCGTCTGCGTCGATCGCGTACCGAGCTGGCCGCGGCCGGACGCGCGCGCGGCGTCGGTTCGATCCGCGTGTTCGGGTCGGCGGCTCGCGGGACAGCGACGCTTGCCAGCGACATCGATCTGCTCGTCGAGCTCGAATCGGATCGGACCTTGATCGACCTGATCGGCTTCAAACAGGATGCCGAGCGCATCCTGGGGCAACGGGTCGATGTCGCGACGCCGGGCTTGATGAAGCGACCCATCCGGCAGCGCGCCCTGCGTGATGCGCGGCCGCTCTGAAGCACACTGATCGAGACCGACTAAGCGATATCGCCGACGCGATAGCCGCGATTCGAGCTCACTCGAAGCGACGTAGCGATGAGCGCCTCCGGCGCGATGCGGTGCTGTACAACCTGATGATCCTGGGCGAGGCGGTGAAGGGTCTGTCCGACGAAACGAGGGCCAGACGACCGGAGATCAAGTGGCGCGAGATCGCCGGGCTTCGCGACCTGCTCGCTCACGAGTATTTCCAGATCGAGCTCAGCGTGATCGAGGACATCGTCGCGCGTGATCTCGGTCCGCTCGCCGTGGCGGTGGCTGCGCTTCGACGCGGTGGCGGGGGTCGCTAGGCGCGGCCAGCGCGGCTCGTTACTTCGACCAGTCCGCGATGTCCCACATCTCCGAGTCCCAGCCGCTCGCGACGAAACCTTTCAACGCGGTGCTCACACCCGACGTGATCTGGCTGCGCCAGACGATCGGGATGACGACGATATCGAGGATGAGGATGTCGTTCGCTTGCTTGATGAGGCTCACCCGCTTCGCGGGATCGGTCTCGCGCCGGAGCTGGTCGATCACGGCGTCGTACTGCGGACTCTGGTAACGCGCGTAATTGGGCGAGTTCCAGTTGTTCGCCTTGCTCGTCGCCTGGCCGCTGGTGTATGCGGCGAGGTAGCTCGTTGGATCCGGCGCGCTCAGGTTGGTGAACATCTCGAGGTCGGCCCAGAAGTGGCTCGCACCGTCGGGCGAGGAGCTCGTGAAGAAGGTCGATGCCGGCACTGCCTTGAGCTCGAAGCGGAAGCCGGCCTTGGCCCAGGTCGCCTTCAGGATCTCCTGGGTCTTCTGGCGGACATCGTTCACGGTCGTCTGGAAGATGCCGCTCAGCCTCACGCCATTTTTCGCGCGGACGCCGTCGGGGCCGAGCTTCCACCCGCCATCGTCGAGCAGCTTCGCGGCAGCCGCGACGTCGAACGTGTCGCAGAACGACGCCGTTGCGGTCGACTCGTACGCCGGGACGCCGGTGACGATGTTGCAGCCCGGCTTTCCGTAGACACCGTCGCCGTAGAGCTGACGGGCCACGACCCTGCGATCGGTGGCCATCGCGAGCGCCTTTCGGACGACCGGATCGCTGAAGAACGGGTGCTTCGTGCTCGGATCACTGCGGAGGTCGCCGAGACGCGGATCGGGATCCGCGAAGTTGATGACGATGCGTTCCGTGCTCGAGCTGTATGCCGTCAGCATCTTCGCCTTCGTGCTCGAGGCGATCATCGGCCCAAGCAGGTCCGACTGGATCTGCAGGTTCCAGGCGTAGTCCACGTCACCCGTCTGGAAGACCGCGCGCGCCGAGGTCGTCGCGTCGCCGCCGCCTTTCAAGGTCACGGTCTTGAAGTACGGCTTGGCCGGGTCACGGAAGTTCTCGTTGAGCGCGTAGCGGACGACGTCGCCGGGCCGGAACTCAACGACCTGGTACGGTCCGGTGCCGATCGGCTTCAGGTTTCCGGGGGCATCCTTCGCCTTCGCCCCGCGGGATGCGCCGAACTGCGCCTGCTGCAGGATCCCGTTCCCGGTGCCGACGCCCCACTGGTAGAAGTTCGGGTTCGGCTGGGCGTAGGTGACCACCACCGTCGTGGGGCCCGCCGCCACCACCGACTTCACGCCGAGCGTGTTGTCTGCAGTCGTCGCCGTGCTCGTCGGGTCGGCAACGTAGCTAAAGGTGAACGCGACGTCGTCGGCCGTGACGGCCGACCCGTCCGACCATTTCAGCCCCGCTCGGAGCTTCCAGGTGACGCTCGTGAAGTCCGCTGAGACGCCACCGTTCGCCACCGTCGGGATATCCGCCGCCAGACCGTTCGCGACGGGCCGCCCGTCCGGGCCCCACGAGGCGAGCGGCTCGATGACCAAACGCGACGCGTCGCTGTCCTTTGTCCCCGCCGCCTGGTGCGGGTTGAGGACCGTGGGCGCCTGCCAGTAGAGGATCTTGAGCTCGCCGCCCGCGCCTCGAAGATTCGTCCCCGCGGCAGGCGAGGGGCTTCCCGTGATCGACGCGCTGCCGCACGCCGAAACGAGGACCGCCGCAAGGGTGATCGCGACGCTTCGCGCATGGCGCCCGGTCACGGCCGACCGGCGCCTGTCTTCAGCTCCGCGTTCCACACGTCACGAGGCAGCGTTCTTCGGCCATACCGCGAATTGTGCGGTAGGCCTGCGCCTAGCCGATGTTGTCTAGCAACGCGAGGCTCCGCCGCAGCGCCTCGGCGCGCAGCGGATCGAAGATGCCGTGCTCGACGACCTGGCGTTGCCCATCGCGGCTCAGGATGAAGCGCATCCACTCGACGAGGAGCGGATCGAGGGGGCGACCAGGGACCTTGTCGACGACGATGTAGAAGACGCGGCTCAGCGGGTAGCGGCCGCTCGCGACCTCCGCCTGGCCCGGCGGGAGGAACGGACCGCCATCGGCCTCCGCGATCGCGAGCGACT
>DASWFN010000225.1:0-3609 GCA_036394215.1 Candidatus Limnocylindria bacterium | reverse complement strand
GTCCTGCACCTGCCCGTCGAGCCCGAGCTGGTCGATGGTGCCTTCGGCGTTGATCGCCCAGATCGTGTCGGCGGCGTCGAGGACGAGCGTCCGCAGGCCGGGGACGACCCGGCGGCCGTCGGTGAGCGGCGCCTGCCAGCGGAGCGCGCCGTCGGTGCCCGTCGCGGTGACCCTGTCCTTGTCCACCTGGAAGAACGTGCCGTCGGCGCCGAAGGCGATGTCGCGCACCGTCGGCCCGACGCGCGTGAGCGTCGCCCCGGGGTTCGCGTCGTGGGCCGAGAACCGGTACGTGCCCTGATCGGTGACGACCGCGGCGCGGTCGCCCTTCGGGTCGATCGCCAGGTCCTGCACCGCGCCGGGGATGCTCACGACACCGCGGAGGAACCGCTCGCTCCCGAGGCGAAGGATCTCGAGCTGGGTGTTGCCGGCGGTCGTCGTCGCGACGAAGACCTCGCCGCGGTCGCTCACCGCGATGAATCCGCCCGCCGCGGGCACGGTGATCGGGAACGGCTCGCCGATGACGGCGCCGTCCGGAGCGCGCGCGCCGATCAGGCCGCCGCCTCCGCCCGCCAGCCCGGTCGGGCCCTTCGAGATCGCGACGAACGCCCGTCCGGTGGGCACGCTGTTGTAGTAGGCCTGCGTGATCGCCGAGGGGAACTGCATCCGCTGCAGCGGCCCGAGCGGCGAGCTCCCTTGCGGCACGAACAGCACGGTCGCCGACGCACCGCCGGCGAAGAGCCACGCGCCGTCGCTGCTGAACACGAGCGCCGAGATGCCCGAGACGAGCTTCGGCAGCGCCGTGAGCGCGCCGTTGCTCAAATTGAAGATCGCGACGTACCCGTCGTCGGTGCCCAGCGCGATCCATTTGCCGTCCGCCGCGAGCGCGACGCGGCGCGACTGGCCCGGGCCGTCGATGACCCGCGCCGGCTCGCGCCAGAGCTCGAGGTCTGGCGAATTCCCGGACCGCGCGAAGGTGTACGCGCGTTCCTCGACCACGGTCGTGACGTCGATGCCCTTCGCCTTGAGCGCGACCGCCGCGGCATCCGCCTGGACCTTCGCCGGATATGTCGCGACGCGTACGACGAACGGCGCAACGCGCGTGACCGCGATGACCGTCCCGATCTTCTTCGCGGCGGCGTCTGCATCGGCGGCCGTCGCGTACGGGCCGGCCTGCAGCGCGAACAGCGCCTCGGACTTCGCGGCCACGACGAACGAACGGCCGCGGGCAACGGTCTTCTGGAGCTCGGTGTCGAGCGGCAGCTTCACCGCGAGGAGCTGCACCCGCTCCCACGCGAGGTTCACATCCCCCACGATCTTCGCGAACACGCCGGGATCGCCGGCGTCGGCGAACGAGCTCGCGTCCTGGGTGAGGTCGTTCAGCGCGTCGGCAAGGGACACGACCGCGTCACGGACTGGTCCGGCGGCGTTCGCGGTCGCGGAGAGCGAGGCCGACGTGACGTCCTTGAGCCTCGGGATCAGGCCGCGGGCGATCATGGCCCAGCGATCGCTCGACACGATGCGCGCCTTCTCGCCGGCGAGGCTGCCCGCGAGCGCGTAGTCGTAGGCCGAGAGCTGGAGGAGCGCGCTCGCGGTCGTGCGCGCGAGCTTCGGGGCGTCAGGGACATCGCCGCTCGGCACCACCTTCGGTGGCGTCTCGCACGCGGTCGCGATGATGAGCAGGACGCAGGCTACGAAGCGGAGAGGTCCGCTACTCCTCGTCCTCGTCCTCATCGTCCTCGTCGTCCGTCTCGACGGCGAGCGGCTCCTCGGCGACGGCGGGCTCGGACTCGTCGTCCGCCGCGGTCACGGTCGGCTCCTCGTCGGCCGACGCGCCCTCGTCCTCGGCGTCCTCGTCCTCTTCGCCGCCGAACCGGAAGAAGTTGCCCTTGATGTAGGCGCGCTCCTTCGTTTCGGCGGGACGGTGATGGCCGGGGAACGAGATGCGCTGCGCGTTCTCGGGGCTCTGGAGCGTCTCGCGGATGGCGACCCGCGGGTTCTGCTGATCGTTGCTCACGACCGCGACGACGTACTCGTTGCCGGTGTTGATGAGGTCGAGCAGCCGGCGGCCGACCTTCGGCTCGAGGAACCCGAGGAGCTCGCCGTCGCGCGCGTGGACGGCGATGAGACCGTCGCGCTCGCGCAGCTCGGCCTCGGCACCGGGCGAGTACTTCGCCACGATCTGCGGCGGTGCGGGGTTGATGAGCCGAAGGATGCCGGTCTTGCCCATGTCCTCGATGAAGAGGCGCGGCTGGGTCTTGGACTTGGTCGCGTTGATCTTCGTCTTGTGGTCGAGCAAGGTCGCGAGCCGCGCGACGTTGCGGAGGGCGATCGGGTTGTTCGGCTCGGCCTTGATGACCTCGGCGTACGCCGCCTTGGCCTCCTCCAGCTTGCCGGTCTCGAGGAGCGCCCGGCCCAGCCGGTTGCGCGCTTCGAGGTCGTCGGCGTTCGCCTCGAGGATCTTCGTGTTCAGCTCGACCGCCCGGGCCCAGTCCGCCTCGAGGGCGGCCTGCACGGCCTGGTCGCCAAAGGCACGTGACCGGATACCTGCTGATGTCTGGACCTGAGTTGGGGAAGCCATGGGTAATGCCTCCAACGCGGACGCACGAACATGCGTCGCGGCCATTCGGGTGATAAGTGAATTCTAGCGGCTTGCGGGCTACGCTCCGGCCGATGCCGTATCTATCGGAGATCCAACGGTCGAAAGTGGTCGATCCGGCCGGGGTCGAGATCGGCAGGCTCGCCGACGTGGCCGTCGTGCCGCGCGAGCAGTTCCCGGCGGTCCAGTGGGCCATCGTCCGGTCCGCCGAGGGCGAGCGGATCGTCCGGTGGGCCGACCTCGAGTGGACCGACGGCCAGTACCGCCTCCGCGAGACCGCCGTCCCACCCGCGGCGGGCGAGCTGCCGCCCGAGGCCCTCCGCCTGGGCAAGGATCTCCTGGACAAGCAGATCGTCGACACCCACGGGGCCAAGGTCGTGCGCGTGAACGACCTCCAGCTCGACGACAAGGGCGGCCAGCTCCGCCTCGTCGGCGCCGACGTCGGGCTCCGGGGCCTCCTCCGCCGGGTCGGCGGGGAGCGGGCGGCCGAGCGGGTCGCCGGCGTCGTCGGCCGCAAGCTGCCGCGCGGCATCATCCCGTGGCATCTCGTCGAGCCGCTCGAGTCGAGCGGCCAGAACGTCCGGCTCACGCTGCCGCACGCGAAGCTCGCGCTCCTGCATCCCGCGGACATCGCGGACATCGTCGAGGAGATGACCGCGGACGAGCGGCTCGCGGTGTTCGACCAGCTCGACGTCGAGACCGCCGCGGAGGCGCTCGGCGAGGTCGACCCCGAGATGCAGGCCGCGATCGTCGGCGACATGGACGAGGAGCGCGCCGCCGACATCCTCGAGGAGATGGATCCCGACGAGGCCGCCGACCTCCTGCAGGACCTGCCGGAGGAGCAGCGCGACGAGCTCATCGAGCTCATGGACGAGGAGGAGGGCGCGGACGTCGAGGAGCTCCTCGCCTACCCCGAGGATTCCGCCGGCGGCATCATGACCACCGACTTCGTCGCGCTGCCGCGCGACCTCACGACGGCGCAGGCCATCGACCGGCTCCGCGAGATCAAGCCC
>DASWFN010000224.1:0-10342 GCA_036394215.1 Candidatus Limnocylindria bacterium | reverse complement strand
GATGCGCAGCTCGCCCGGCCCGAGCGTCGTGATGAGCGGAGTGTGGTGCGGCAGGATGCCGACGTACCCCTCGCTCGCGGGCGCGATGACCATGTCGACGTCGTCCTGCAGGACGGCGCGCTCGGGCGTGACGACCTCGAGGCGGATCGGCACTATCTCATCTCCGGCTTCGCCGGAGAAAGCCTCGGGCGGCCGGACTCGCTCGTCGCGGCACAGCCGCTCCTCGCTCGTGCCATCACGCGTTCGCCTTCGCCATCGTCTCGGCCTTCTCGCGGGCCTGCTCGATCGTGCCGACGTTGAAGAACGCCTGCTCGGGCAGGTCGTCGTGCTTGCCTTCGAGCACTTCCTTGAAGCTGCGGACGGTGTCCGCGACCTTCACGTATACGCCGTCGAGGCCGGTGAATTGCTTGGCCACGAACAGCGGCTGGGCCAGGAACCGCTGGATCTTCCGGGCCCGCGCGACGAGGACCTTGTCGTCGTCCGACAGCTCGTCGACGCCGAGGATCGCGATGATGTCCTGGAGGTCCTTGTACCGCTGGAGCACCCGCTGGACCTCGCGGGCGACGTCGTAGTGCTCCTGACCGACGACGAGTGGATCGAGCGCGCGGCTGGTCGAGGTGAGCGGGTCAACGGCGGGGAAGAGCGAGAGCTCGGTCAGGTAGCGCTCGAGGCGGATCGAGGCGTCGAGATGGGCGAACGTCGTCGCCGGCGCCGGGTCGGTGTAGTCGTCCGCCGGCACGAACACGGCCTGCAGTGACGTGATCGAGCCTTTCTTCGTCGAGGTGATGCGCTCCTGGAGGTCGCCCATCTCGGTGGCCAGGGTCGGCTGGTAGCCGACGGCGCTCGGCATGCGGCCAAGCAGCGCGGAGACCTCGGAGCCGGCCTGGGTGAAGCGGAAGATGTTGTCGATGAAGATGAGGAGGTCGCGGCCCTCCTCGTCGCGGAAATACTCGGCGATCGTGAGGCCGGTGAGCGCGACGCGGAGGCGCGCTCCGGGCGGCTCGTTCATCTGGCCGAAGACCATCGACATCTTGTCGATGACGCCGGACTCGCGCATCTCGCCGATGAGCTGGGTGCCCTCGCGCGACCGCTCGCCGACGCCGCAGAAGACGGAGTAGCCGCCGTGCTCCGATCCGACGTTCCGGATGAGCTCCTGGATGACGATGGTCTTGCCGGTGCCCGCGCCGCCGAAGATGGCGGACTTGCCGCCCTTGAAGAACGGGCAGATGAGGTCGATGACCTTCATGCCGGTCTCGAAGATCTCCGCGGTCGTCGCCTGCTCGGCGAATGACGGCGGCCGGCGGTGGATCGGGTCGCGGCGCGCGCCCTTCACCGGGCCTTTGCCGTCGATCGGCTCGCCGACGACGTTGAACACGCGGCCGAGGGTCTCCTTGCCGACCGGGACCGTGATCGGCCCGCCGGTGTTGACCGCCTTCATGCCGCGGCGAAGACCGTCGGTGCTCTGCATCGAGACCGCGCGGACCCAGCTGTTGCCGAGGTGCTGCTGCACCTCCGCGATGACGAGCTCGCCGTTGTCGCGCTCGACCGTGAGCGCGTGGTAGATCTCGGGGAGCTCGCCCTCCTCGAACCGCACGTCCAGCACCGGTCCGATGATCTGGACGATCTCGCCGGTCTTCGAAGCTGTCTTCGTCGCCACTGCCATCGTCGTTACCCCTTCATCGCTTCGGCACCCGAAGCGATCTCCAGCATTTCCTTGGTGATGCGCGTTTGCCTCGCCTTGTTCGCCGCCAGGGTCAGGTCGCCGATGAGATCGCCGGCCGCGTCGGTCGCGTTGCGCATCGCGACCATCTGGGCCGAGAACTGCGAGGCCTTCGACTCCAGGATCGCCTGATAGACCGCGACCTCGATGTACCGCGGCACGATGAGGTTCATCACCTCGGCGGGGTCCGGCTCGAAGAGGTACTGCACCGGCTCTGCCTTCGCGCGTTCCTCTTCCGGCTCGAGCGGCAGCAGCCGGCGGATCGTCGGCTCCTGGCGCAGCGTGTTGATGAAGCGCGTGAAGGCGAGGTGGACCTCATCGACGTTGCCGTTCACGAACTCGTCGACCGCGGCGCGCGCGATCGCGTTCGTGTCGGCCGTGGTCGGGCGGTCCGGGATGTTCGGGAACTCCGCCGTCATCGGCGCGCGCATGCGGCGCAGCGAGTTGATGCCCTTGCGCCCGACGGCGATATAGGTGGGCGACGCCTTGTCGGCGGCGAACCGCGTGGTGGCGCGCACGAGGTTCACGTTCATCGGGCCGACCAGGCCGCGGTCGGTCGTGATGAGCACGACGGCGACCTTCTTCACCGGGCGCTTCTCCAGGAGCGGGCTGAGCTCCGGGTCGGCGTACGGCGCCAGGTTGTTCAGGACGGACCGGAGCTTCTCCTCGAACGGACGCGAGGCGAGCACCGACTCCTGGGCACGGCGCATCTTCGATGCGGCGACGAGCTGCATCGCGCGCGTGAGCTGCTGGATGTTCTTGATCGACCGGACACGCCGGCGCAGATCTCTCTCGCTAGGCATAGGTGTTGGTCTTCTTGAACTCCTCGATCATCGTCCGCGCCTGGGCCTCGATCTCCTTGTCGAACTTCTGCTCCTTGGAGATCTTGTCCATGAGATCCCGGTACTGCGTCTCCATGAAGCGGAAGAGGTCCCGCTCGAAATCCCTGACCTTCGCGGTCGGGACGTCGTCGAGGAAGCCGTTCGTGACCGCGTAGATGATCACGACCTCCTTCACCAGCGAGAGCGGCTGGTACTGCGGCTGCTTCATGACCTCGACCGTCTTCTCGCCGCGCCGCAGCTGCTGCTGGGTCGCCTTGTCGAGGTCGGAGCCGAACTGCGCGAACGCGGCGAGCTCCCGGTACTGCGCGAGGTCGGCCTTGAGGCCCTTCACCACCGCCTTGATCGCCTTCGTCTGGGCATCGCCGCCGACGCGGGACACCGAGAGGCCGGTGTTCATCGGGGGCCGGATGCCCTGGTTGAACAGGTCCGTCTCGAGGTAGATCTGGCCGTCGGTGATCGAGATGACGTTCGTGGGGATGTACGCGGCGATGTCGTTCGCCTGGGTCTCGATGATCGGGAGCGCCGTGAGCGACCCGCCGCCGTTCTCCTTGTTGAGGCGCGCGGCACGCTCGAGCAGGCGGGAGTGCAGATAGAAGACGTCACCGGGATACGCCTCGCGGCCCGGCGGGCGCCGCGTGAGGAGCGATACCTGGCGGTACGCCCAGGCGTGCTTCGAGAGGTCGTCGTACACGACGAGAGCGTCCTGGCCCTTGTCCCGGAAGTACTCGCCCATCGCGCAGCCCGCGAACGGGGCGAGGTACTGGAGCGTCGCGGGGTCGGACGCGCCGGCGACCACGACGATCGTGTGCTCCATCGCGCCGTGCTCCTCGAGCGTGGCGACGATCTTCGCGACCGAGGATTCCTTCTGCCCGATCGCGACGTAGATGCAGATGAGGTCCTGGCCCTTCTGGTTGATGATCGTGTCGATCGCGACGGCGGTCTTGCCGGTCTGGCGGTCGCCGATGATCAGCTCGCGCTGGCCGCGGCCGATCGGGGTGATCGTGTCGATCACCTTGATGCCGGTCTGGACCGGCGTGTCGACGTTCTGCCGCGTGATGACACCCGGCGCGACGACGTCGACGGGACGGGCTTCCTTCGAGACGATCTCACCCTTGCCGTCGAGCGCGCGGCCGAGCGGGTCCACGACGCGGCCGACGAGCTGCGGCCCGACACCGGTCTCGACGATCCGGCCGGTGGTGCGGACCTCGCCGCCCTCCTCGATGCCGGTGTAGTCACCGAGGATGATCGCGCTCACGGTGTCCTCTTCGAGGTTGAAGGCGAGCCCGAAGACACCCTTGCCGAAGTCGAGGAGCTCGGAGGCCATGCAGCCGGCGAGGCCGTGGATGCGCGCGATGCCGTCACCGATCTCGACGACAGTTCCGACGTCCGCGGACTCTGCCTGCCCTTCGAACGCCTTGATCTGGGCCTTGATGATGTCGGTGATCTCTGAAGCGGTGGATGCCACGGGCGATGCCCTCCCTTAATTCCCAGCCAGGCTTTGACGGAGCGCGTTGAGCTGCGCGCGAACCGACGAGTCCACCAGGTGGTCACCCAGCTGGACGCGCGCTCCGCCGATGAGACCGGGATCGACCGCGAATGTCGCCTTCAGCTTCTTGCGCGAGCTCTTCTCGAGCCGTTCGACGAACGAGCGCCGCTGCGCATCGTCCAGCGGGACCGCGGTCGTGATCTTCGCCTTCTCGATGCCGGCCCGGCGATCGACGAGATCGCCGAACGCTCGGGCGATATCCGGCAGGAGCACGAGCCGATCGCGCTGCTCGAGCAGCAGCAGGAGCGAACGGATCGCCTTGGGCTGGCCCTTCGTCGCGGCATCGACGGCCGCAAGGCGCTGCTTGACCGGCACGCTCGGGTTGCGCAGCGCGCGGATCGCCTGCGGGGTGAGGCCCGCGGCCAGGCTGTCGAGGGCGGCCCGATACGCGTCGACGGCCTTCTCGGCTGTCGCGAGATCAAGCATCGCCTCGGCGTAGCGCCGCGGCGCGGAGCCCGACAGAGCCACTAGCTCAATCTCCGGCTGCGCCGGGAGACACGCCCCAGCGGGTGGAACTCACTCGTCGCGGCAAAGCCGCTCCTCGTTCGCGTCTTCACTAATTCGGCTTCCCGAGCTCGCTACCGGCCTCGTCGAGCGACCGCTCGATGAGCGCCCGGTGCGCGTTCGCGTCGACCTCTTTGCCGAGGATCTTGCTCGCGGCGAGGACGGCCATCGAGGCCACCTCGGCCCGCAGCTGGGACAGGGCCTGCTGGTGCAGTGCCTCGGCGTCGGCCTTCGCGCGCTCGCGAAGACGATCGGCCTCGGTCTTCGCTTGCGTCCGGATGTCGGCGCCCGCGAGCTCGGCGGCCTTCGTCGCGCGCTCCGAGATCGCGGCCGCCTCGCGGCGCGCCTCGCTGAGGATGCGCTCCATCTCGGCCTTCATCTCGGTGCGCTCGCGCTTCGCCGCTTCGGCGAGGGCGAGCCCCTCACGGACGCGCTCCGCGCGTGCCTGCAGCGTCTTCTGGATCGGACCCCAGAGGAACTTCTGCAGGAGGAAGAAGAGCAGGAGGAACTGAACGATCGCGACCAGCACCCAATAGGGCTGGACGGTCAGTCCGGTGGTCTCCTGGGCGAGAAAGCCAAGCGACATCTAGTGGATCTTCGTCCAGAGCAGGATGCCGAGCACGAACGAGAGGATGCCGAGTCCTTCCGCGAGCGCGGCGCCGAGGATCATGTTCGTGCGGACCGCGCCGGCAGCGTCGGGGTTGCGACCGATCGCCTCAGACGACTTCGCGGTGAGGATGCCGATGCCGAGACCGGGACCGATGACGCCGAGGCCGACGGCGAGGCCGGCGGCAAGACCGTTGAAATCCACGGATGTATTTCTCCTTCTGTTATTCGCTACGCGGCGACGGCTGCGGGATGCTGTTCTTCGTGTGCGACACGGTCGGTGTCGCTGTGACTCCCCTCCTCGTGTGATTCGTCATGGGATTCGATCGCGAGCACGAAGTACATGAGCACCAGGAGGGCGAACACGAGGCCCTGCACCAACCCGATGAACACCTCGAGCCCGACGAACGGGAGCGCGAGCCCCGGCACGAGGAGCAGCGCGCTCATGACGGTGAGCATGATCTCGCCGCCGAAGACGTTGCCCCAGAGACGGAGCGTCAACGTGAGCATCCGGAAGATCTCGCTGAAGAGCTCGATGAGCCCGACAAGGACGAAGATGGCGCCGATGAACGGACCGTCCTTGAAGCCGCTGAAGTTGAACCACCGCTTCAGGTAGCCGAAGCCGAGGTGGCGGAAGCCCTCGCTCTGGTACGCGACCCACGACACGAACGCCATCGCGAACGTGATGTGGTAGTCGGCGGTCGGTGAGTGGAGCCAGGTGATCTGGCCGACGAACGGCACGACCGAGAGCCAGTTCGACGTGACGATGAACAGGAAGAGCGTGCCGAAGAGCGGCAGGTACTTGGCCGCTCCGGGCCCGCCGATGCTCACGACGAAATCGCTGAGCCCCTGCACGAGCATCTCGGCGACGTTCTGCAGGCCCGAGGGCTGCTCGCGCAGGTTGCGCGTCGCGACGAACGAGAGCGTCCCGAGCAGGAGGATGACGAGCAGCATCGTGAAGTGGGCGTTCGTGTAGCTGACCGGGCCGACCTCGAAGATCGGCTCACCGGTGAGCGCGAAGTGGCTCGGGATGTCGGGGAACTTGAACCCCTCGGGGAACAGGAGATCCACTAGCGGCCTTCCTCGCGAAGGCGCTCTTCTTCATCCTGCTCGGCCTGCCACTTGCGGCCGGCTTCGCGCGCTCGCTCGCTCGACGGCGTCACTGGGTTCTCCTCCGCGAATCGCTTGATCAGCAGGGCCACGCCTCCCGCCGCGGCAGCCATCCCCACGAAGATCAGACCCAGCAATCCCCAGGGAGAGGTGCCCAGTGCGGCATCGAGCTGCAGACCGAGCCAGGCACCTAGCGCGATAGGGATCGCGATTGTGAGTCCGACCTGGCCCAGGATCGCCGCGTTCAACGCGCTCCACCCGGGGTGCGGAGTGCGGCCAAGGCAGGCTCAGTCTATGGGGAAAACGCATGCCGTGCGAGTCGGCCGGCTGCCGCTACAGCCAGCCCTTCCTGCGGAAGTACAGCGCCAACAGCCCCGCCGCGAGGAGCGTGAAGCCGATCGACCCCCAGAAGATCTCGGCGCGGTCGTACGGGATGAACGCCGTGAAGTTCTGGCCGAAGAAGCTCGTCACGACGGTCATGACGAGGAGGATCGTGGCGACCGCGGTCAGCACCTTCATGACCTCGTTCAACCGGTTCGAGACGGCCGCGAGGTTCGCGTCGACCACGTTGCTCACGAGGTCACGCAGGGTGTCGATCTCATCCGTTACGCGCACGACGTGGTCGTAGACGTCCTGGAAGTACCGACGCTCCTCCGGCCCATAGCACTCGACGTCGCCGCGGCTCAGCACCTGGAGCACCTCGCGCTCCGGTGCGATGAGCTTCCGCAGCCGTACGAGATCGCGCTTCAGCAGGAACAGCTCGGCGAGCGAGGTCCGCAGCGCCTCCCCGTTCGTGTCCTGGAGGATCAGCCCTTCGAGGACATCGGCGCGCTCGCCGTAGTCGTCGACGATCGGGAAATAGGAGTCGACCGTCGTATCGAGGAGCGCGTGGAGCAGCATGCCCGCCGACCTCAGGCGCCCCTCGCGCCAGCGCTTCTCGACCTCGGCACGCGCGGGCCACTCGCCGTCGCGCACGGTGACGATGACGTCGGTGAACGCGAAGATCGAGAACACCTGCGTCTTCACCGCGCCGGGACTCTGCGAGTCGGCCGCGCTGAAGGTGATGAAGTAGTAGCCGTCGTACGCGTCGGCCTTGGGTCGCTCGTGCCGGCTGCGGGCGTCCTCGACCGCCAGCGGGTGGAGGCCGAGCTCGTCGGCGATGAGGGCCATCTCCGCGTCGTCGGGGCTCGCGACGTCGAGCCACGCGGGCGTGCCGCGGAGCTCGGAGAGCTCGGTCGGCGGGCGCTCGCGCGCGCCTTCGGCTGTCTTGACGAGGAGCCGCGCGGTCACTCGCGGATGGTAGTCAGGTCGAGAATCGGCGCACGAGCTTGAGGAGCTCCTCGGCGTGGAACGGCTTCGCGAGGTAGGCCTCGGCGTTGCAGCGATCGGCCTCGTGCTTCGGGTCCGGGGCGGCGGTGAGGATGATGAGGGGCACGTGCTTCAACCTGAAGCGAAGCTCCCTGGCGAACGTCGGGCCGTCGATGCCGGGCATGTTCACGTCGAGGACGATCATCGCCGGCGGATCCTCGTCCATCGCCACGAGCGCCTCCGCACCGTCGTGCGCCTCGCGCACCGCGAACCCTTCATCGGCGAGCACCTGCCGTTCCGCGGCGAGGATCTCGTGATCGTCGTCGACGATGAGGATCGGCCGGGCATGGCGTGCGACGGGGACCATGCGACCAGCCATGCATGCGGCGCGCCCGCGGCGATACTGCGGACATGCCGAGACCGAAGGGACTGCGTGACGCCGCCGAAGTGGTACCGAAGCTGGGTGTCCCCGTCGGGCTTCCCGCGGTGCGGATCGGCGAGATCGCGGCATACGACCGCCCGATCGAGCACCTGGCCGGGCAGCTCGACCGCGCGGAGCTGGAGCTTCCGCTCCGGTACCGCGCGGCGCGCTTCGGCCTCTGTCTCTGTTTCGCGCTGGAGGCGATCGGCGCGAACGCGCTGGCCGCGGAGCTCACGCGGATCACGAGCACCGACGGCACGGTCTGGGTGGTCGTCTGGAAGAAGCCGTTCCTTCGGCCGGGCTTGCTGTCGTGGGACGACGTGCAGGCCGCGATGCTGCCGACGGGCTGGGTCGACAACAAGATCCTGAGCTTCGGCGACGAGGTCTACGCGACGCGCTACGTGCTGCGAAAGGCGTTGCGCTAGATCGAAGCCAGCTGCTCCGTCAGGAAGTCGACGATCCGGGTGTGGGCCGCATCGGAGTTCGCGCGCTTGGTGAACCCGTGGCCCTCGTCCGGGAACACCAGGTACTCGACCGGGATCCCGCGCGCGCGCAGCCGCTCGACCACCTGGTCGGATTCCTCCTGCGGGACGCGCGGATCGTTCGACCCCTGCACCACGAGCATCGGGCAGCGCACCTTGTCCAGATGCGTGATCGGCGAGCGCTCGACGAGCTTCGCGCGGTCGGTCGCGACGTCGCCGATCCACAGCGTCAGGAACCGTCGCCAGTTCGGCTGGGCGTTCTCGAT
Source organism: Candidatus Limnocylindria bacterium (assembly GCA_036394215.1). Lineage (GTDB taxonomy): Bacteria > Chloroflexota > Limnocylindria > P2-11E > P2-11E > UBA4735. The sequence goes on along the minus strand of DASWFN010000224.1, from coordinate 1,537 downwards.
CATCGTCACGAGGTTGGCGACGCCGAACACGTCGACCGCGACCTTCCACCGCTCGGGCATCGTGGTGACGGACACGAGCGTCGCGAACCCGCCGTACGACCCGCCGTAGACGGCGAGCCGCTTCGGGTCGATGCGCGCGTCGGCGGCCATCCAGTCGGCGACGGCGCGGAGGTCGCGCGCGTCGATCCCGCCCCAGTCGCGATGGATGGCCTTCTGCCACGAGACGCCGTACCCGGTCGAGCCGTGGATGTTCGGCACGACGAGGGTGAAGCCGCGGTCGACGAACGCGAGGAGGTAGGCGTTCGTGCTGGTGAACCCCGGACGCGACTGCGCCTCCGGACCGCCGTGCGGGTAGAGGACCGCGGGCGTGCGGCCCGTCGCGTTGCGCGGGCGGTAAACGAAGCACGGGATCTCGCCGTCGGCCGCGGGGATCCGGATGAGCTCGGGCTCGACCAGCTCGCTCGACGGCACGGCCCGGGTCGTTTCGAACACGGCGCGCGCGGCGCCGCTGGCGAGGTCGAGCACCCAGACCTGCGGCGTCTCGGTCGCGGAGATCCGCACGAACGCGGCGAGCGATCCGTCGGCGGAGATGACCAGGTCCTCGCATACGCCGCGCAGCTCGTGCTCGCCGCGGCGCGTGCCGTCGCGCTGCCAGCGGAGCGTCGAGTAGCCGTCGGCGTTCACCGCCCAGACCTGCGCGCGCCCATCGGCCGATGACGCCGCGAGCTCGACGCCCCAGTCCGGCGCGTCGATGATCTCGCGCGCGCCCGTCGCCGCGTCGTATGCCGCGAGGTAGTGGTGCTCCCGGCCGTGGTCGGTGATCGCGAGCGGCCGGCCGTCGGCGAGCCAGCCGACCGGGACGTTCGAGATGTCGCCCGGCTCCGGCGTGAGCTCGCGCACGGCGCCGGTCGCGGTGTCCACGACCACGAGGTCCTGGTCGGTGTTCTCGACGACGCGCATCACGAGCAGCGAGCGGCCATCAGGAGACCAGCCCCCGGCGACGTGCCACGCCGGCCCCTGGACGAGCACGCGCTCGGTCCCGCTCGCGATGTCCTCGACGACGATGTCCATGTCCGTCGACTGGCGGCCGTTCGAGGAGAACGCGACGCGCGTTCCGTCGGGCGAGGTCGCGTTCCACGAGAGGAGCCGGATCACGCGCTCGCCTTCGGACCACGAGAGCTTCCCGACCCGCTCGTCGTTGCGCGCCACGTACAGCTGGTGCAGCTCGGTCCCGCCGCGATCGGCCTCACCGATGAGATCGCCGCCCTTCGACCAGCTGAGCGCGCGGACCGCCGCACCGTCGATGCCGAGCGCCTGCGACGGCTTCCCTGGCTTGTTCAGCGGAAGGGTCCACCCCGAATAGGTTCCGGCGCCGATGTCGGCGACGAACGCGATCGCGCTGTTGTCCGGGGCGATGGCGAGCGCCGAGCGGCAGCTGAACCGCCGCGTGGAGTGCGGCATGGGCAGGATCCGCTCGCGGGGCTCGAAGTCGGAGATCGGCCGCACCACCGCGCCGAATCGTACGGTCAAGCGCCCG
>DASWFN010000223.1:0-1710 GCA_036394215.1 Candidatus Limnocylindria bacterium | reverse complement strand
CAGGGCGTCGTCACCGTGCAGCTCCAGATCGCGCGCACCGAGCTCGGCCTCGAGCGCGTCGTCGTCGAGAACGCCGACACGCGGATCGGATCGGCAGGCTCGAGCTCGGCCTCCCGGCAGACCTGGATGGCCGGCGCGGCCGTGAAGGCCGCCTGCGACCTCGTGAACGCGGAGCTCGATCGCCGCGCGCGCGATCGCGGCGTGGCGCGCGACCGGCTCGAGAAGCTGCTCGACACGCCGGTGGACCACCGGATCACGTACCGCCACAAGCCCACCGAGTCACTGAACGACGTGACCCAGAACCACGGCCACGTCGCGTTCCTCTTCGCCGCGCATCGGGCGAGCGTCGACGTCGATCTCGGCACGGGCCTGGTGAAGGTCGTGCAGGTCGCGACCGCGCAGGACGTCGGGAGGGCGATCAACCCCGTCGCCGTCATCGGCCAGCTGGAGGGCGGCATCGCGCAGGGTCTCGGCCTCGCGGTGATGGAAGAGGTCATCCTCAAGGACGGCGCGGTGAAGAACGCGTCGTTTACCGACTACCTGCTCCCGACCGCCCTCGACATGCCGCCGGTCGTCGCGGACGTCATCGAACATCCGCATCCGGACGCGCCGTACGGCGCGAAGGGCGTCGGCGAGCCGCCGACCATCTCGAGCACGCCCGCGATCGTCGCGGCGATCCGCGCCGTGACCGGCCGCGCGCTCAATCGCGTGCCGGTGCGTCCGGACGACATCGTGTTCGGCACCGTCGCCCGGTCGGGCTGGGCTATCGTCGCCGGGATGGATCCACGCACGGCGAAGCGCGCGTGACGAGCGAGCTCTCGCCCGCGCAGGTCGCCGACTACCTCGAGGCGAGCTGCGCGCTCATCGAGGCCGAGCTCAGGGCCCTTGGCGACGACGCGGGCTGGCACCAGGCGCCGGACGAGTGGTGCGCGAGGGCCGTCGTCGGCCACCTCTGCGAGGCCGAGAAGCGCGGCTTCGCCGGCCGGATCCGGAACATCCTCGCGACCGATCACCCCGCGCTCGAAGGCTGGGACCAGGTCGAGGTCGAGAGAGAGCGCAACGACTGCGCCCGCGTGACCGACAGTGTGTGGATGGAGTTCATGGGCCTGCGCCAGGACAGCGTGCGGCTCGTGCGCTCGCTGAAGCCGGCCGATCTCGATCGCGGCGGCGTCCACCCGAAGGTTCGGCGAGCTGAAGGTCCGCTGGCTCCTGCACGAATGGATCTCGCACGACCGCAACCACACCAAGCAGCTGCTCTCGATCGCCCAGGAGCGCGTCTGGCCGCACATGGGCAATTCGCAATTGTTCAAGGGAGAGTGAGCGAGCCGCAGCTTTGCTGCGGCGAGTGAATCAAACAGAGTGCACGGGCCGAAGGCCCGAGCTTGAGCAAGGGAGAGTGATGCCGATCCACCTGCGCGCCCAGCCCGGCGACTACGCCGAAGCGTGCCTCCTGCCCGGCGACCCGCTCCGCGCGAAGTACATCGCCGAGACGTACTTCGAAGACGTGACCCAGGTGAACGGCGAGCGCGGCCTGCTCGGGTACACCGGAACCTACCAAGGGACGCGCGTGTCGGTGCAGGGCACCGGCATGGGCAGCCCCGGCGCGACGATCGTGTTCGAGGAGCTCATCCAGCTCGGCGTGAAGACGCTCATCCGTGTCGGAACGTGCGGCGGGCTGCAGCTCTCGCAGAAGCTCGGGGACACCATCGT
>DASWFN010000222.1:0-2848 GCA_036394215.1 Candidatus Limnocylindria bacterium | reverse complement strand
TGCTCGGCCAGGCACTCAGCCTCTCCGCCGGCCCGTCGCTCACCGACGCCTCGGCGGATTCCGTGCTCGACGAGATGGTCGCCGAAGAGCGCCGCATCTACGAGCGCGCGATGGAGCGCGAACAGCAGCTGACCGATCTCTCGTCGGTGGTGCGCGACCTTCGCGTCGCGGCGGATGACCTCGCCCGTGCGGCGCGAGCGCTCCCCGCTCCGCCGGACGATGCGGACAACATCCGCCGCATCACGCCGGCGCGCTAGCGATGCTTGGCACCGGCAGCCGCGGCGTCACGATGTCGCTCGCGGGCTGGCTCTGGGCGGACATCCTCCTCGGCCTGTTCGCGATCTTCCTCGCCGCGAACAGCGTCGGCGCCGCGACCCCCGCGGCGATCCCGGGCATCGACCCGCAACCGATCACGCTCTCGATGCAGATCGACGGGCCGAAGCTCCTGGGCTTCGACGCGACCGCGGGCGCGGCGGAGCAGAAGCGCATCGCTGCCGCGGCGGAGGATCAGGTCGCCAGGCAGGCCGGCGGGCGGAGGGTCGCGATCGTCATCGCGTTCGCCTCGCACGGCGACCCGAGCCTCGGTGACGATCTCAGCCGTCTCGCGACCGGGCAGCTCACGAGCGGTCCCTTTACCGGCGCGACGATCAAGACGTATCACAGCATCGTGGCCGGGGATCGCGGCACGACCCTTGATCTCGAGATCTATGTCTACCGCTAGATATCTCACCGAGCTGCGGCGCGCCGCGTTCCGCGAGGCCCGCCGGCGCGGCGACCCGCTCGCGGCCGCGCGCGCGGCGGCGCAGCTCCGCCTCGATGCCGACGCGCTCGATCCCCGCGATCAGGCGGCCCTCCGCGCGTCGCGTCTCGTGGTCGGCCGCGCGATCCGCGACGCGCGCGCCCGGCGGCGCGATCCGGTCGCGGTCCAGCCGTGGCTGCCGGATCGGCGCCCGAGGCGCTTCCCGTTCGCGCTTGCCGCGGCCGTCGTGGTGGCCGCGGTCGTGTTGCTCGCGCTGTTCCTCCAGCCCGCCGAGCTCGATGGCGGTAGCAGGGGCGGTGCGCCGGCCGCGGCGGCATCCGCGCCGGTGAAGTCGACCGCGCCGCAGAGCCGCGGCCGGGTCAAGATCGCCGTCCCCGCCGTCGTGCCCGTTCTCGACCAGCCGAACCCGACGACCGCACCGGTCGTGGTCGCGCAACCGACCGCGGATCCGGATGCTTTCCCGACGGACGCGCTGAGCGTCGTGCCCGGGCCCGGTGCGGGGGCCGGTACGGGCGCGGGACTCGCGACCTGCGCGGCATCGGTGCCTCCTGGGTTCGCGCGCATATGCGGCCAGGTCCTTGATGTATCGACCGGCCGCGGCCTCGCCGATGCGTGCATGTCCCTCGGGCCATGCTCGAGCCAATCCATCCGGACCGATGCCAACGGGCGGTGGGCGCTCCAGCTTCCGCTGGGCAACGGTGAGCTGATCTGGCTCCTCGAATTCTCGAAGCCGGGCTACACCACGACGAAGTTCACCCAGTCTTCGCGGCTTGGCCGAACGCTGATCCCGACTCAGCGGCTCGTCCTCGCGAGATGACCGGGACCGCCATGACATCGCTCAACGACGACCTCACGATCCATCGCGCCGTGTACGGCGACGCGCATCGCCGCGGCGATGCGCTCGCGACGGCTCGGGCGGCCGCCCGGCTGCGCGCGCATATCACCGATCTCGATGCCGCGGAGCTCACGGTCGTGCGCGCGTCACGGCAGCGATTCGGCCAAGCGATCCGCGAAGCGCGCTCGCGCCGCCGCGCGGCTCCCGTCGTACCGATGCAGGCGCTCGCGATCCCGCTCAGCCCCCCGCGCCGGTCCCCGGTCGCGCTCGCCGCGTTGTTCGCGCTGCTCGCGCTGGTCCTCGCGGCGGTCGTCGGAGGGCCGCTCCTGGTCGAGCAGACCGAGGGCGGCGCAGGTGGTGGGGCCCCGGTCGATGTAGTTGATCCGGTCGTGCAGCCGGTCACGCTGAGTCGCGGCCGCGTCATCCTCGCCGTGGCGGCCGTCGTTCCCGCAGTGGTCGAGGAGCCGCAGGTCACGGCATCGCCCGATCCGATCGCGGTCGTCGCGACGCCCGGTCCCGCCGCGCCGGCGAACGGCGCCGACGCGCCGGCCGGGTCAGGGCCACCCGGCAACGGCGGCGGCCCGGGCTCCGGCGGGCCGGGTAACGGCAGCGGAAGTGGCGCGCCGAGCCCCGCGCCGACCGCGACGCGCACGCCAGCGCCCACGTTGGCGATCTGCTTCGCATCGGTGCCCCGCGGGTTCGCCCGTCTCTGTGGTCAGATACTCGACGCACGTACCGGCCGCGGGCTCGCCGATGCATGCGTGTCACTGGGTCCATGCAACAGCCAGTCCGCTCGTACCGATGCCAACGGCCGGTGGGCATTCCCGCTCGTTGTCGGCAACGGTTCGCTGACGTGGTTCCTGGAATTTTCGAAGCCCGGCTACACCACGTCGCTGTTCTCGCAGACCTCGCGCCAGGGACGCATCCTCATCCCGACGCTGGTGCTCACCCCTAACTAGACTCATCCGCGTGCTCGCGGACCTGCGCGTGCTCGCCGAGCGTCGCGAGCTGCTCGCCGACTTCGCGTGGCGTGAGCTCCGCGCGCGCTACAAGGGCTCGGCGCTCGGCTTCGCCTGGAACTTCGTCAATCCACTGCTCCAGCTCGGCGTCTTCTGGCTCCTCTTCGGCGTCGTGCTCGGCTCGCGGCCGAAGACCGAGACGGGTGAGCAGCCGTTCGCGATCTTCCTCTTCGTCGGTCTGCTGCCGTGGACGTTCTTCAGCAACTCGCTGATCCTCGGCGCGGCCTCGATCGT
>DASWFN010000221.1:0-1788 GCA_036394215.1 Candidatus Limnocylindria bacterium | reverse complement strand
GTGGCTCAAGTCGATCGAACACCTTGTCGATCGACCGCGAGCACCCGCGTTGCCCCGATCACTCGTGCCCACAGCCGCTTCGCAACCGCAGCGAACTACATGGCTCGTCGTGCGCTCTGCCGCGCTCCGCCAGTTCGGTGGTGCACTCGGGCTCCGCAGTCGCTCGATGGGCGAGTGAACCGGTTCTCTGCGCCTATGCCCTCTTAAACAAGGGCATCCACTTCGGATTGCTCGACTCTGCCCACAAGATCGGCACGGTGTTGTTCGGGCACCCTCGCTCGAACACGACGCCCAGCTCGAGGCTCCCGTACCCCAGTGGCCAGTTCTTCTCGAGCAGTGCCCCCTGCGTCCTCGCGAGCTCGCGCGCGCGAGCGCGCGTATCTATCCGCCCGAGCGCACCTCTTGCCGCGCGCGTTCGGCACTTGACGGGGGTGTCCAGCTCGTGGTTGGCGCGGGCCTACGCGGCTGCCCGCTCACGCGTGCGCCGCCTTCCACGCCGCCGGCGTGAGCGCAGGCAGATCGCGCGCGATCATGATCCCACGCGAGAGACGGGGCAAGACGTCGGCGAGGTAGTCGGTCGGGTTGATGCCGAGCAGATGGCAGGTCGACAGGATCGAGTAGGCGATCGCGGCGCGCTTTGCGCCCGTATGCGAGCCGGCGAAGAGGTAGTTGCGCCGGCCTACCGCGGGCCGGCGATGCAGACGCTCCACGATCCCGTTGTCGATCGGCAGTCTTGCGTCGTCGAGGAATCGCGTGAGCGCGACCTGGTGATTCAAGAGGTAACCCATCGCGCGGCCGAGCAGAGAGCTCGGTGGTTCGAGGGGGCGGTACGTCGTGGCCCAGGCGATGAGCTCTGCGTAGACGGGTTTCGACCGGAGTGTCCGCTCCTCGAGCCGACGCTCCGGAGCAGCGCCGCGCATGTCGTCCTCGACGTCGTAGAGAGTCTTGAACGCCTTGATCGGGATCGCCGCGCGCGCATCGTTCGCCTCGAGCGCCTTCACGAAGTATCGGCGCGCGTGCATGTTGCACCCAATCTCGATGAGGTCGGGCCGCTGGAAGGACTCGTCGAAGACGCCCGCCGCGTCTGCGACCACGAAGCCCTTTCGCTTGGCGAGGAAGTCAGAGGGGCCGATCTCTCCTTCGACCTGGCCGACCTTCTTGCCCGTGCGTGTATAGAGGTAAACGGCCGCGAGCTCGTCACCGACGTATCCCCAGAGTGAGCCGAGGGTGATGCCGCCGATGGCATCCTTGTCCTTCACCGGGAGGCTCGTCGCGTCGACGTGCATGACCGTCGAGAGCAGCACCTGGGTCATCAAGAAGAGCCAGACCGGCTCGAGCAGCTCCGTCGCCCACTGGATCTGATCGGCCATCGAGGAGCTGGGCATCGAGAGGCCGAGCCGCTCGAGCTGCTGGCCCTGGCGATTGAGCGGAAGCGAGTCCCAATACTTGCCGACGACGAGATCGGCGACGAGGCGCGAGCCGTAGATGCCGCCGTCGACGACCTTGTCGCCGCGCGGCGCGCGGACGACCTCCGCTTCGCAGCGCTTGCAGGCGAGCAGCTCGCGGCGGTCGAGTCGCACGATGACCTCCGCGGGCACCAGCTCGATCACCTCGGTCATGTCGTGGCCGATGCACACGCGCTCCTCTCCGCAGGCTGGGCAGGGCCGCTCCTGGGGCGGGACGGCGATCGGGTTGTCGACGCGGCGCAGACCTGGCGGTGGCGGCCTTCGCGCGGGCGGCTGCTTCTCGGGCTTGGTCGCCGGCGCGGCGGGGTTGTCCTTGGCGCGA
>DASWFN010000220.1:0-7770 GCA_036394215.1 Candidatus Limnocylindria bacterium | reverse complement strand
ATCCCACTTGTTGATGGCGAGCACCAGCCCCACGCCGGCCTCGAGCGCGTACCCGGCGTTGTGCACGTCCTGATCGACGATGCCCTCGAGGGCGTCGACGAGCAGGATCGCGACGTCCGCGCGCTCGATGGCCCGCACGGTCCGCAGGAGCGCGTACTGCTCGATGCCCTGCGCGATGCTGCCGCGGCGCCGGATCCCGGCCGTGTCGACGAGGAGGATGCGCCTGCCGTCGCGCTCGAGCAGCGTGTCCACGGTGTCACGCGTCGTGCCCGGGATCTCGCTCACGACCGCACGCTGCTCGCCGACGAGCGCGTTGAGGAAGCTGGACTTCCCGACGTTCGGCCGGCCGATGATCGCGACCTTCGCGTCGAACTCCTCCGCGGAGGGCTCCTCGGCCGGCAGCACCGCGACGACCGCGTCGAGGAGGTCACCCGTGCCGGTGCCCTGGAGCGCCGACACGGTGTGCACGTCGCCGAGCCCGAGGGCGTAGAACTCCGCGGCCTGCGCCTCGCCGCGCCACGAGTCGCTCTTGTTCGCGACGATGAGGACGGGCTTGCGGCTACGCCGCAGTCGATCGGCGACGTCGTGCTCGACCGGGACGATGCCCGTCTTCGCGTCGACGATGAAGAGCACGACGTCGGCCTCGTCGATCGCGGTCTCGGCCTGCGCCCGCACCGCGGCCTCCATCGGCCCGGCCTTCGGATCGTCGAGGCCGCCGGTGTCGACAAGGGCGAACTCGCGGCCACGCCACTCGGCGGTCGCGTAGATCCGGTCACGGGTCGTGCCGGGAAGGTCCTCGACGATCGCGACGCGCTCGCCGACGAGGCGGTTGAAGAGCGTGGACTTGCCGACATTCGGACGGCCGACGACGGCGACGACAGCGCGTGCCATCTAGCCCGCGAGCGCTTCGGCGCGCTCCTTCACCTCGAGCAGCGTGTCCATCGGCGTGGAGCATCCGCCGATGAGGCCCATGCGCTCCTTGCCGGCGAGCCACCCCGCCTCGAGCTCCGTCGGATGCTCGATGTGATACGCGGTCTTGCCCTGCATGCGCGCGAGATTCACGAGCTCGCGGGTATTCGCGCTGTTCTTCCCACCGACGACGACGATCACGTCCGACTCGCCGGCGAGCTCGGTCGCGGCGTTCTGCCGCTTGATCGTGACCGGGCAGACCGTGTTGAAGACCTTGAGCTCCTGGCTGATCTCGGCCACGTGCCCGACGAGCTCCTTGAACGCCCACGGCGGCTGCGTCGACTGCGACACGACCCCGGCCTTCTTCATCTTCGGGAGCTTCTCCCACTCGTCCTTCGTCTCGACGATCGTGAAGCTGGTCCCGGCGAACCCGACGAGGCCGACGACCTCGGGGTGGTCGGCCGTGCCGAGGATGATCACCTGATAGCCCTCGTCGGCCAGCTGCTTCGTGAACCGCTGGGCCCGCAGCACGAGCGAGCACGTCGCATCGACGCACTCGTGGCCGCTCTCCTCGATGCGCGCGCGGAGCGCCGGCGGGACCCCGTGGGCGCGGATGACGACGATGCCCGGCTCGACGGCGGCCGGATCCGCGATGACCTTGACCCCGCGCGCGGCGAGGCGCTCGCTGATCTTCGGGTTGTGGACGATCTGGCCGAGGTTGAAGACCTGCCGGCCGGATTCGGCCGCGGCCTCGGTGAGCTCGACCGCCTTCTTGACCCCGAAACAGAACCCGTTCTCGCGCGCCAGGAGGACTTCCATCGGGTCAAGTGTAGGCGGCTACCCGCGCGCCGGGGCGTCCATTCCGTACACGCCGCGCATCGTCTCCGGGAGCAGTGCCGCGACGCGGCGCATGATCGCATCGGCGACCTCTTGGTCGCTCGCGCCCTCCGCGAGCGCGAGATCGCGGACGTGGAAGGGCTCGCCGACATGGACCCGGATGTCCGAGCGGAAGGCCTTCGCCGTCGCCATGCCGGTGATGCCGACCGGCAGGATCGGCGCGCCCGAGCGCTCCGCCAGGAACGCGACGCCCGGATGCGCGCGGTGCAGGGCCCCGTCGCGACTGCGGGTCCCCTCGGGAAAGAAGCCGAGCGGGTTCCCCGCCCGGAGCACCTGCAGGCAGGTCATGATCGCGCGGCGATCGCTCTCGCCGCGGCGCACGGGGAAGCACCCGATGCCGCGCATGAGGCCACCGAGGAAGAACATCCCGAACGCCTCGATCTTCGCCATGAACCGGATCGCGACCTGGAACGTGAACTCGAGCGCCGGCGGATCCTTCCAGTTCGTGTGGTTCGCGACGAGGATGTACGCGCCGCTCGGGATGTGCTCGCGGCCCTCGATACGCATCCCGTAGATCGCGAGCCCGACGGCGCGCACGATCGGGAAGAGCAGCCGAAAGACCCAGAGGCGTCGCTGGGGCCAGGTCGGCCCGCCGAGGACGCGGGTCAGGCTCGTTGGATCGCCGCCAGGACGCGGTCGAGCGCCTCGCGCACGGAGAGACCATCGGTCTGCACCACGACGGCGTCCTCCGCGGCCTTCAGCGGCGAGACCACGCGCTCGGTGTCCAGCTGATCGCGGCGCAGGATCTCGTGCAGGAGCTCCTGCCGCGGCCGGCGCTCGCCACGCGACGCGAGCTCTTCTTCTCGCCGGCGGGCGCGCTCGCCCGCGGACGCGGTGAGGAAGACCTTCTTCTCGGCATCGGGCAGCACGACGGTGCCGATGTCGCGCCCGACCATCACGACGCGATTCTGACCGGCGAGCGCGCGCTGCTGCGCGACCATCGCGTCGCGCACGCCCGGAACGCGGGCGACCTGCGACACGATGCGGTCGATGTCCGCGGACCGGATGTCCCACGTCACGTCGCTCCCGTCGAGCAGCACGGTGTACGCGCGGCCGTCCTGCTTCGTCGGAGGCCCGATCATCACGCGCGCGCTCGTCGCGAGCGCGGTGAGCTTCTCGGCGTCATCCGGATCGATGCGCTTGCGCAGCGCGGCGAGCGCGACCGCCCGATACATCGCGCCGGTATCGAGGAACAGATAGCCGAGGCGCTCGGCGACGAGCGCCCCGATCGTGCTCTTCCCCGCCCCGGCGGGCCCGTCGATGGCGATGGTCCGTGGGGTCGCCATTACGTCGCCTTCGCCGCGGAGCGCAACGCGGCCACTTCACGCTTCGTCAGCTCGCGCCACCTGCCGAGCGGCAGCGGGCCGAGGACGAGGGGTCCCATGCGCACCCGCCGGAGCCGTGTCACGCGAAGCCCGACCGCGGCGAACATGCGACGGACCTGACGCTTCCATCCGGTCCGCAGCACGAGCCGCAGCCGGCCCGGGGCGACGAGGCGCAGGCCATAGAGCTTCCCGATCCCCTCCTCAAGGCGCACGCCGCGCCGCAGCGCCGCAAGCTGCTCCGCCGTCGGCTCGGGTTGCACCTCGACCTCGTACTCGCGCTCGTGTCCGAACCGCGGATGGAGGACCCGCTCGGCCCAGGCACCGTCGTTGGTCAGCAGGAGCAGGCCCTCGGAGTCCGAGTCGAGACGGCCGACGGGGTAGAGCCGCTCGCGCGCCCCGACGAGCGAGACCACCGTCGGCCGCCCGCGCTCGTCGCGGGCGGTGCTGACGGTGCCGGTCGGCTTGTTCAGCAGGACGTAGCGGTGCGCGACCGCGGTCTCGGCGCGCGCGCCGTCGACCTCGAGCGGCGCATCGGGCGCGACCTTCTCGCCGATCTTGATCCGCCGGCCGCCGCTCGTGACGCGGCCGGCGGCGATGAGCTCCTCGGCGTGGCGGCGCGACGCGACCCCACGCTCGGACAGGAGCTTCTGGGCGCGCGCGGGCGCGGCTTTGGCAGCAGCGCGTACGGCCGAGCCGGGCTTTGCCCGCCCCGGCCGAGCTCCATTCAAAAGTGCCTTCACCGGTCCGCCACGACGATGCCGTCGGCGCGTAGTCCCTCCGGAGACAGCACCGTCGGCAGCTGCTCGAGCGAGGTGAGGCCGAAGCACTCGAGGAACTCCCACGTCGTGCCGTACTCGAACGGGCTGCCCGGCGCCTCGCGGCGGCCGAGCTCCTCGATGAGCCGGCGGGACATGAGCGTGTAGATCGTCTGGTCGCAGTTCACGCCGCGGATCGACTCGACCTCGGCGCGCGTCACCGGCTGGCGGTAGGCGACGACGGCGAGCGTCTCGAGCGCGGCGCCGGAGAGCCGCAGGCGATCGGCGCCGAGATACTGCGCGACGTACTGCGCCTGCCCCGGCGCGGTGACGATCTGCCAGTCGTCGCCCTCGTGCGCGAGGCGCAGGCCGGTGCCGTCGTACTCCTCGGAAAGCTCCTGCAACGCGTCGCTCACGGCCTTCGCGCCCGCGCCGACGGTCTTCGCCAGCTCGGAGCGGCTCACGGGCTTCTCCGCGACGAAGAGCACGGCCTCCACCGCGGCCGCAACGACCGAACGCCTCATTCGGTGAGCCCCTCCATGCGCCGGACCTTGCGCTCGATGCGGATCTCGCCGAAGAGCTCGTCCTGCGTGATGTCGATGACCAGGCGGCGGTACAGGTCGAGCAGCGCGATGAACGTCACGATCGCGTAGCCGAGCGTCGGCCGGTCACCGAGGAGCGTAGCGAAGGTCACCGACCCCTGTTCGGCGATGAGCGCCTCGACCTCGGCGGTGCGCTGCTCGACGGAGTAGCGCTCGCCGGGGACCTCGACCTCTTCCTCGGTCTTCAGCGTGAGCGCGAGCACCTTCCGCCACGCCGCCGCGAGCGCGTCGGGGTCGCCGCCCTTCGGCGGCAGGTCGACGGTGCCGCCCTCCCGGTGGAACGCCCGCTCGCCGGCGCGCAGCCGGTCGCCGAGCGCGGCCGCGCGGTCCTTCGTCGTCGCGTACTCGATGAGCCGGAGCCGGAGCTCCTCCTCGGTATCGATCTCATCCTCTTCCGCGGCCGGCGTGAGGGACGGGAGCAGGCTCCGGGCCTTCAGGAGCACGAGCCGCGAGGCGACGTACAGGAACGCGGAGACCTCGTCGGCCGGGAGCGACGCCATCGCGCGCACGCGCACGAGATACGCGTCGGCGAGGTCGCCGAGCCGGACGGTGAAGATGTCGAGCTTCTTCTGCTCGACGAGCTCGAGGAGCAGGTCGAGCGGCCCCTCGAAGCCGGAGACGCTGACATCCGGCGGCCGCGGCCCCATCGACATCACGGCAGCGCCTCGCGGTCGGCGCGCGCGAGCAGCCGGGCATCGTCGCTCGCCGGGGGTGAGTGATGGCCGGCGATGAGGAAGACGATCCGGTCCGACGCGCCCCTGCGGCGGGCCTCCTCGGCGCCGAGCCGGGCGTGATCGAGATACCGCGCGAACGTCGAGTCGCCGCGCGCGAGCTGGCGCCGCACGCGCGGCGCGAGCCGCGCGAGCAGCACGCCGGCGACGCGGTGCCACAGCTTCGTCGTCGGCGGCTTGGCGATGTCGTGGAGGAGGCCGGCCTGCACCAGCTCATCGTCGGCGCCGAGCGATCGGAGGATCTCCGCGGTGCGCTCGGCGTGACGCTCGTCGCCGGCGATGCCCGCGGCGACGAACCGGACCGCCTGCCGAGGGCGGTGGAGCATCAGAAGGTCATCCGATGCCCGATGAAGAAGGTCGCGAGCGCGACCGCCGGGCTGTACACGAGCACCCGCAGCAGCGATTGCCCGAAGAAGAACACGGCCAGCAGGATCAGCGGTCCGTACTGCTGCACCGTGCGCCACGAGTACTGCTGCCGCGGCGGCAGCAGACCGTAGACGACGTTCGCGCCGTCGAGCGGTGGGATCGGGATGAGGTTGAAGATCCCGAGGAGGCAGTTGATGAGGACGATGAGCGTGAGGATCTGGGTGTAGGCGCCGTTGAATGGATCCACGCCGCCGAAGCGGAGCGGGATCGCGCACAGCGCGGCGATGGCGAAGTTCGAGAGGGGCCCGGCGATCGCGACGACGCTCACCGCCGCCGCACCGCGCAGCCGCGACTCGTTGAAGGGCACGGGCTTGCCGTAGCCGAACCCGGCGAGCACGAGCAGGAGCGAGCCGAAGAAGTCGAAATGCGCGGCCGGATTGAGGCTGAGGCGGCCCATCAGCCGGCCGGTGTCATCGCCGAGGCGGCTGGCGGCGTACGCGTGCATGAACTCGTGGACGGTGATGCCCAGGACGATGGCGATGACGAAGCCGCTGAACTGGATCCAGGCGTTCGTGGAGGTGGGGTTCTGGAGGACGCCTTGGATCGGACCGAAGAGCGATCCGTTGAGGAACGCCAGGAGCAGGAGGACGAGACCGATCAGCAGCATTTGATTGTTGCCGGATCCCCGGTAGGCGCGACCGATCACACACCGAAGTTTAGGGGCGCGGTCTGACCGGCCGTTGACCCAATGTTGACGATTCCCGATACGCGGCCGCGACCACTTCCGGCTGCTCGTCCGCTGTCATGTGCGCGGACTCGCGTATGGGGAGGCCTGCAGTGCGGCGCTCGGTCGTGGCGACGGTCCTTGCGGCGCTGGTCATCGCGGTTCAGGCGGAGCCGGCCTTCGCGGGCGAACAGTGGTGCGAAGAGGACCCGGTGCTCACGATCGACGGGCGGACCGTCGACTACACCGCGTCGTTCCCCTCGGCCTACCTCGCCGGCACGACGGTCAACTGGACATTCCACATCCCGCAGAACGTGCTGGTCGCTTCCGCGATCACGCCGCCGGCGCTCGGTTCCCCATCGATCCCGTCGACGGTGCGCATCGTCCGCGACCTTCCGGCGTACTGGCTGCTCGCGACCGCCACGGTCGTGACCACGGTCACGGTGACATCGAACGCGAGCTTCGCGACGAGCACCGCCGTCCAAGGGCTCAACGCCGGATGGACCACCTACGCGGGCCGATCGAACAAGGTGCTGACCTTCTCCACCGGCTACAGCACGCTCCCGCTCCTGTACTAGGCGTGCGCCGCCTGCGGCCGCCGCTACGGATCTACGTCGGGACGATCATCGCGCTCGGGGCCGTCGCGCTCTGCGCCGGCATCGGCTTCGACGGCTCGCTGCCCGAGGTGAGCCGGCTGGCCACGGCGGCCGTCCTCCTCGTCGTCGCGACGGCGGCGCAGCTGCGGCCGGTCCATCTCACGCAGAAGACGAAGATCACCGTCGAGGACGCCGCGACGTTCGCCGCCGCGCTGCTCCTCGGACCGGCCGTGGCGATGCTGGTCGCCGGCGGCGGCAACGTGCTCGCGAGCCTGACCCGGCGGATGACCTGGTACAACCGGGCGTTCAACGTCGCCGCCGTGGTGCTCGACACCGGCGCCGCGGCGGTCGTCTTCGGCACCATCGCCGGAGCTGCGGCGCCCTCGATCGCGACACTCCCCGCGATCGCCGCGGCCGCGCTCGTGAAGCTCGGCCTGAACTCGACCATCGTCGACATCGCGGTCTCGCTCCAGCTCCGCCGGCGGCCGCTCGCGAAGTGGTGGGGTCGGCATCGCCGCGACGCGGCGCAGATCCTGACGCTCTACGCGATCGGCGCGATCGGCAGCATCGCCGCCAGCGACTCGCCGGTGATGCTGGCGCTCTTCGTCACGCCGTCCGCGCTCGTGCTGCTCGGGCTACGCGACACCGCACGCCTCCAGGCGCGCACGAAGCAGGCGGTGCACGTGCTCGCCACCCTCATCGAGCAGCGCGACCACTACACCTATGGCCACTCGCGCCGCGTCGCCGACTATGCCGAGCGGCTCGCCATCGCGATGCACATGGACCGGTCGCAGATCGACCTCATCCGCGAAGCGGCGCTGCTCCACGACATCGGCAAGGTCGCCACGCCCGACGCCGTGCTGCT
>DASWFN010000219.1:0-7671 GCA_036394215.1 Candidatus Limnocylindria bacterium | reverse complement strand
GAGCGCGATGACGACGACACCGGCGGCGACCGCGCCGAGGATCGCGGCGTTGAGCGCGGCCGCGCCGCCGGCGCCGAACGCGATGACGATGAACGCGACCTCGGTGCCCTCGAGGAGCACGGCCTTGTACGCGACGGCGGTCCCGACCCAGTCCCATTCGGTCCGCCGCAGTCCCTGCGCGCGGAGCTCGGCGACTTCGCGCTGGTAGATGAGCTCCTCGTCGTGGAGCGCGATGATCCCCGCGAACCGGAGGATCGCCTTCCGGAGCCAGCGGAGCCCGAAGAGCAGCAGCAGCGCGCCGACGATGACCTTGAGGAGATGCTCGGGGACGACGGTGACGATCGTGCCACCGAGGACCGCGATGATGACCGCGAGCGTCAGTGCCGCGAGGAGCGTGCCGACGAGCGGCGCACGCCAGCCGCGCGTCACGCCCACGGCCAGGACGATAGTCGTCGCCTCGACGAATTCCACAGCGCTCGCGATGAACGCCGGCGCCGCGGCCACCGCGATGGTCAGCCCGATCTCCATGACATAGATATTACATCGAAGTGGCTGTTACTTCGCAAGCCGGGTCAGGACGCGGTGGACAGCACCTTCGGCCGGGGGCGCGACACCGCCGTGGGCTTCGACCGGCGGCGCGGCCGGACCTCGTTCGCGTGCGCCTGCTGCGCGTAGACCCGCGCCTCGAACTCCTCGAGCATCTGGCGGCAGCGACGGAGCCATGACTCCGCCTCGCGGCGATTCGTCGCCTTGAACCAATCGCGCCGCTTCACGCGTTCGAACCAGTCCGCGATCTTCTCGTACTCGTTGCGGATCTCTTCCGCCTCTTCGTACGTGAAGTTCTTCCGGAAGGTCTCGAACTCGATCTCCTTCTGGAAGTTCACCTCGCAGTTCTCGACGATCTCCTGGTAATGGCGGGCCGTCTGATCGAGGAACTGGGAGATCAGCTTGCGCTCCTCATCGGGCGAGAGGCGCGTCAGCGGCAGGAGGTGGTACTCGCCCTTCGACGCTGTGATCTTCGCGAGCACCGGCGCAAGCTCGGCCCGGACCTCCGCGGTGTCGGGAAAGATGCAGACCGACTGCTGGAGATAGATCGCGCCGGCTTTCTTGAGCTGCCGCCAGACGGCGACCCGGCCCGCCGTCGGCGCCGGAGGCATCCGATACACGAGGACGATGAATCCGAAGGGCGCCGCTCTCCGGCTGCTCGTCTTCTTCGCGGTCATCCACTGATTCTATTTGGTGTCTTGACGGTTCGCACCGGGTCGCCGTAACGTTCCGCGCAAGGTAACAAGTGTGACTTCAGCGCAGCCGTATCGTCACCTTGTTCGGGGGTGGGTGCCGCTCGTGGCAGCCGTTGCCCTGCTGGTCGCTACATGCGCGCCGGCCGCCACGCCGGACGCGAGCGCGAGCGGGTCGCCGGCGACGGGTGGCACCGTCATCTACGGCGCGACCTCCGAGGCCGCGAACCTCGATCCGCTCCTCGCGAACGATGGCAGCTCGATGAGCGTGTGGGAGCTCATCTTCGAGTCGCTCGTCGCGCCCGACCCAAAGACCGGAGCGCCCGCCCCTGGGCTCGCGGACAGCTGGGAGCAGTCGGCCGACGGACTGAGCTACACGTTCCATCTCCACCCCGGCGTGCGGTGGTCCGACGGCCAGCCGTTCACGAGCGAGGACGCCGCGTTCACGTTCGACACCGTGCTCGACCCGAAGACCAAGACCCCGTACCGCAGCCGCCTGGCGAACGTGAAGTCGTATCGCGCCGTCGATCCGCTGACCTTCCAGGTCACGCTGAAGCAGGCGGACTGCACGCTGCTCAGCCAGGCCGCGCTCATCCCGATCGTGCCGAAGCACGTGCTCGCGACATCCAAGGACATCAACACCGACGAGTTCGGGATCTCCCGTCCCATCGGCACCGGACCGTTCGTCTTCAAGGAGTGGGCCCGGGACGACCACCTGACGCTTGTGGCGAATCCGACGTACTGGCGGGGCCGGCCGAAGATCGATCAGTGGGTCCGGAAGATCGTGAAGGACCAGAACGTCAACGTGGCGCAGCTGCGGACCGGCGAGATCGACTACGGGCAGGTGAACCCGGAGTCCATCGAAGCGCTCCAGAAAGAGTCGAGCCTGAACGTGCAGCTGATCCCCGGCGGGACCCAGGTCCAGATCGCGTACAACCTCGCGCGGCCGGTGTTCGCGGACAAGCGCGTGCGCCAGGCGCTGACGTACGCGCTCGACCGGAAGGCCATCGTCGACGCGGTGCTGTACGGCTTCGGGCAGACGGTGGACTCGCCGATCATCGGCACCTCCTGGGCCTTCGACCAGAACGTGCCGCGCTCGCCCTACGACGTCGAGGCCGCGCGGCGCCTGCTCCGCGAAGCCGGCTGGACGCCGAATGCGGCGGGGATGCTCGAGCGTGACGGCGTGCCGCTGCGCTTCTCGATCATCACGCGGACCGGCGCGAAGGCGATCGAATCGATCCCGACGATCGCGCAGGACATGTGGAAGAAGATCGGCGTCGCCGTGACGGTGCAGCTCCTCGAGGTGGCGGCGTTCAACGACCGGCTCCAGCGCGCGCACGACTTCGACGCGGCGGTGTATTCGACCGTCGCCGGGGTCGACCCCGATCCGACGGCGACGTGGTCCTCGAAGGAGTACCCGACCGGCCAGAACTTCGTGAAGTACGCGAACCCCGCCGTCGACAGGATCCTCGAGGACGCCCGGACCGTCGCCGGCTGCGGGCAGGCGGCGCGCAAAGCGCTGTACGACCGGCTCCAGGAGACCATCGCCGACGACCACCCGTGGACGTTCCTCTACGCGAACCAGGTCCCGGTCGTCGTGAACAAGCGCGTGCAGAACGTCTCGGCCAGCGTGTGGCGCGGCTCGATCCCGTACATCGGCTGGAGCGCGCCCGGCTGGACGGTGAAGCGCTGATGCGCGTCACGAGGCGGCGGTTCCTCGGCGGCGTCGCCGCCGCGGGCGTGGGCGCGGCGTTCGCCGCGGCCTGCGAGCCCGTGACCGCGCCGGCGGCGAGCCCGAGCGGGGCGGCCGTGCGCGGCGGCGCGGCCGGACCGGAGACCGTCGTGACGAGCGGCGTCGCCGACGTGCAGACGCTCAATCCGATCCTCGCGAGCGACGGCTCGTCCCAGGTCGCGTGGGAGCTCATGTTCGAGTCGCTCGTCGTCGCGGATCCGAAGGCGGGCACGCCGACGCCGTGGCTCGCGGAGCGCTGGGACCGGTCAGCCGACGGCCTCACCTACACGTTCCGGCTGCGGCCGAACGTCACGTGGCACGACGGGCGGCCGTTCACCTCGGACGACGTGAAGTTCACGTTCGACACGATCCTCGATCCCAAGATCCAGACCGCGCTGCGCAGCCGGCTCGATGGCGTGGCCTCGACCGAGGCCCCCGATCCCGCGACCTTCCGGATGCGGCTCAAGGAGGCGGCCTGCCCGACCCTGATCAGCGCGATGGTCGTTCCGATCGTGCCGAAGCATCTGCTCGCGAGCTCGCCCGACTTCAACAAGGACGCCTTCGGCTCGAGCAAACCCGTCGGCACCGGACCGTTCACGTTCACCGAGTGGGTGCGCGATGACCATGTGACGCTCACGGCGAACGCGGGGTACTGGCGGGGCAAGCCGAAGGTCGGCCGGATGATCCGCAAGGTCGTGAAGGACAACGTCGTCGCGGCGGCACAGCTGCGGTCCGGAGAGCTCGACTGGGCGATCGTGCAGCCCGAGAGCTTCGACGACCTCAGGTCGGACCCGCACCTCAACGTCATCCAGTACGGCAACTCGACGGTCAACTACATCGCCTACAACCTCGATCGCCCGCTCTTCCAGGACAAGCGCGTGCGTCAGGCCCTCGCGTACGGCCTCGACCGCGAGTCGCTCATCAAGACGCTGTTCAACGGACAGGGAGACGTCCTGCACTCGCCGATCCTCACCTTCTCGTGGGCCTACAACGCGAACGTGCCGAAATACGGATACGACCCGGAGCGCGCGAAGCGCCTGCTCGCCGACGCCGGCTGGTCGGCGGGCGCCGACGGGATCCTGCGGAAGGGCGGCCTGCCGCTGCGGTTCGGCCTGGCCACCAACGCCGGCAACAAGGCCCGCGAAGGGGTGCTCACGATCGCGCAGGACCAATGGCGCAAGATCGGGATCGACGTCCAGCAGCAGCTGCTCCAGCTCAACGCGATCAACGACAAGCTGCAGAAGACCCGCGACTTCGACGCGGTCCTCGCGCAGCTCGTCCCCGGGGTCGATCCGGATCAAACGTCGTTCTGGTCGTCGAAGGAATTCCCCGCTGGCCAGAACTACGCGCACTACAGCGACCCGACGGTCGACCAGCTGCTCGCGCAGGGACGCACGGTCGCCGGCTGCGACGAGTCGGCGCGGAAGTCCATCTACGATCGGCTCCAGCTGTCGCTCGCGGAGGATCAGCCGGTGACGTTGCTGTACCAGCCGGTCACGCTCATCGCGCACGACCGGCGGCTGCGCGGGATCGCGCCGACGCCGTACGCCCGCCCCCAGTGGAACTTCGCCGAGTGGAACTGGGGCGCGTAAGCGCCCGGAGAGCGCGACGACCCGGTACGCGACTCGGCGGCTGCTGCAGGCGATCCCCACGATCGTCGGTGCCACCGTGCTCGGCTTCCTCCTCATGCACCTCGCACCCGGCGACCCGATCCGCTTCTTCGCCGGTGACGCGGGCGGGCTCTCGTCCGACGAGGTGGAGCGGATCCGCGGGCTCTACGGCCTGGACCAGCCGCTGCCGATCCAGTACCTGAGCTGGCTCGTGCACCTCGCCAGCTTCGACTTCGGCACGTCCTACATCAGCCACCGGCCGGTGCTCTCGCTCATCCTCGAGCGGCTCCCGGCGACGCTCACGCTGACGCTGACGGCGCTGGTCTTCGGCACGATCGTCGGCGCGCTCGCGGGGTTGTTCCCGGCGCTTCGGCCCGGCGGCATCGCCGACGGGATCGTCCGCGTCGTCGCGGTGCTCGGGAACGCCGTACCCGCCTTCTGGTTCGGCCTGCTGTTCATCCTGCTGTTCGCCGTCGACCTGCGCATCTTCCCGTCCGGCGGCGTCGCGACGATCGGCCGCGCCGGCTTCGACCCGCTCGACCGGATCTGGCATCTGATCCCGCCCGCGTTCGTGCTGTCGCTCCACGGCATCGCCGAGATCTCGCGCTTCGTGCGGACCCAGACGCTCGAGGTCATCGGCCAGGACTACGTGCGCACGGCGCGCGCGAAGGGGCTGTCCGCCGGCGTCGTCACCCGCCGCCACATCCTGCGGAACGCGTTGCTGCCGGTCGTCACGATCATCGGTGGATCGATCCCGACGCTGTTCGCGGGCGCGGTCGTGGTCGAGTCGGTCTTCTCCTGGCCGGGTATGGGCCGGATGGCCGTCGACGCCGCGTTCGCGCTCGACTATCCGGTGCTGATGGGTCTGCTGCTCGTGCTCGCGATCATGGTGAGCATCGGCAACCTGCTGTCGGATCTTTTGTATGGCATCGTCGATCCGAGGATCAAGCTCGCATGAGCGCGCACGCGACGCCGCTCGCGCGCCCGACGGTCACGGCCGATCCGCCGGCGCGGAGCCTCTGGGGCGACGCGGCCGACCACCTCCGCCGGGACCGCCTGACGGTGGCCGCGGTGGGCATGGTGGCGGCGTTCGTCGCGCTCGCGCTCGCTGCCGACGCCATCAGCGGCGCGCTCGGTGTCTCCGCGACCGCCGTCGACCTCGCGCACCGCTTTCAGCCGCCATCCGGCGCGCACTGGCTCGGGACCGACGAGTTCGGCCGCGACGAGCTCGCGCGGGTCCTCGGCGGCGCCCGCGTCTCGCTCGGCGTCGCGACCTCGGCGGCGCTCGTGACCATCGTGCTGGGCGTGAGCCTGGGGGCGAGCGCGGCGATGTACGGCGGATTCGTCGACGACGCCTTCACCTGGCTCGTCAACACGATGCGCGCGATCCCGAGCGTGTTCCTGCTGCTGATCATCGCGGCGCTCTTCCACGTCGGTCCGCTCGGGCTCGCGCTCATCATCGGCCTCACCAGCTGGATGGCCCCCGCACGGCTCGTGCGCGGCCAGGCGCTCGAGCTCAAAGCGCGCGAGTTCGTCACGTCCGCACGGGCGGTCGGCGCACGGGACCGGCGGATCATCCTGCGGCACATCGCGCCGAACCTCGTGCCGATCATCTCCGTCCTGATCGGCATCGACGTGGGGCAGGCGATCCTTCGCGAGTCCGCGCTCAGCTACCTGGGCCTCGGGATCCAGCCGCCCGACGCGAGCTGGGGCAACATGCTCACGAACGCGCAGTCCTATTTCTCGCGCGGCCCGTGGCTCGTGGTCGCGCCCGGTCTCGCGATCACCGTCGTCGTCTGGTGCCTGTACGCGATCGGTGACGGCGTGCGCGACGCGGTCGACCCGCGCGTGGTGCGCTAGTCGCGCGCGGACGTTTTGACGCGCTGCAATTCATGCATCATGATATGCGGCATGGCGAGGCGATCATCCGTGACAACCCGGGTCTCCGTGCCGGTACCCGACCGGGTCCGCGCGGCGGCGCATTACCCGGATCTGGTCGGTCTACCCGACGGGGCGTCGACTGCCGCGATCTATGAGCGACTGCTCGAATACGGCTACGACGCGGCGGTTCGCGCCCGGCGCCAACGACAGCAGCTCGCCGCGGCGATGGCCTACGAACGCGATCCCGAGCGGCGCAGCGTCGCCGCCGACCTGCAGCGCGCGTCGCTCCAACGGGGCGTCGTCTAGCGGCTGGTGCCCGTCTTCAGGGGCACACTGCACGAGCTCACGGTACCCGGCGTCTCGACGCTCGGCGCGGTCGTCATCAGCAACGACCGCTGGAACGCGGCGATGTCGCAGGTCACCGTCGTGCCGGTCGTCGCGTCGGTGCGTCCGGAAGAGCGGGACTACGCGCTCCCCTATCGGAACGCGGCGATCAGCGCGGCACGACCGCTCGCGGTCCTGGCGCCGCCCGATCCCCGGTCCGCGCTCGGTGCGCCGATCGCCAGTCTGGACGCTGAGGATCTCGACGCCCTCGACGAGCTCCTGTGCCGGTTCCTGCAGCTGCCGACCCTGCTTGTGGGTGTGCCGGCGCCCGCGCGTCCGACCGGCGACGTACGCGCATATCCGGTCTGGGGCGACGTCTATCGCGGCCCGGTGCTCGCCGGTGAGCGGAAGCGTTTCGTCGTCGTGAGCCCGAACGAGTGGAATCGCGCCTCGGGTCTGGCGGTCGGCGTGCGAACCACGACGCAGCTCAAGATCGACGACCTCTGGTTCCCGGCGATCCTCGACGGGAGGACCCGTGCGTGCTGCGGCGACGCCACGACCTTGCCGCATGCGCAGTGGCGGCTCGGCCGGCGTGACCGGCCCGTCCCATTCACGACGACGACCCGCGACATGGTCGCGATCGCGCGCGGCCTCGCCGACGTCTATGACCTGGACGCGGCGCTCGCGCGCCTCGCGGATCGCTGAATCGCCGGACCATCAGCCGCCGGCGGTCCGGAGCAGCTCTAGGAACCGCGCGCCGTAGCGCTCCAGCTTCGCCGGACCGATCCCCGAGATCGCGAGCAGCTCGCGGTCGGTGTTCGGCCGTGATGCGGCCATCGCGCGCAGCACCGCGTCGCTGAACACGATGTAGGCCGGGACCTTCTCG
>DASWFN010000218.1:0-13551 GCA_036394215.1 Candidatus Limnocylindria bacterium | reverse complement strand
GACGTGCTGCCCCTGCGGCGCGATCCCGCGCGCCAGCCCGCGGCCCGCTCGGACCGGCCGTTCGAAGTGATCGAGCAGCGCATCGACCTCAGCACGCTCGGCCTGACCGTGGTCGCGCGGAGCGAGCCGGACCCACGGGTCGTCGCCCACCTTGGCCTGAAGGGCGCCTCGCCGACGCGGTGGGAGGACATCGTGTTCCTCGACACCGAGACGACCGGGCTCATGGGCGGCACCGGCACGTACGTGTTCCTCCTCGGTACCGCACACATCCGCGACGGCGAGCTCGTGCTGCGGCAGCACCTGCTGCACGACCTCGGCAGCGAGGCCGCGTTCGTCGCGGCGCT
Organism: Candidatus Limnocylindria bacterium; assembly: GCA_036394215.1. GTDB lineage: Bacteria > Chloroflexota > Limnocylindria > P2-11E > P2-11E > UBA4735. Next base: position 13,207 of record DASWFN010000218.1, on the reverse strand, counting down.
TCGCGAGGAGCTCGCGCCGTTCCGCGCGTGCGCCTCGTACAACGGGAAGTGCTTCGACCTGCCGCTCCTGCGCACGCGGTTCGTCATGGCCCTGCGCTCCGACCTCAGCGTCGACGAGTCGCACCTCGACCTGTTGCATCCGGCACGGCGCCTGTGGCGCGACCGCTTCGGGTCGACGTCGCTCCGGCAGCTCGAGGACTCGGTCCTCGACGTCGTGCGCGAGGATGACATTCCAGGCGCGCTCATCCCCGAGCGCTACTTCCGCTGGCTCGCGCTGCGCGAGCCGCGGCTCATCGAGCCGATCCTGAATCACAACGCGCGGGACATCGTGTCGCTCGTGCGCATCACCGATCGGATCGCGCAGGCCGTCATCGACGCCCGTGCGGGGCGGGCCCCGGACCACGCGCCGGCGGCGTTCGCGCTCGCGAAGGCGTTCGAGCGCGCGGGCGAGAGCGACATCGCGTACCTCTGCTACGAGAGCGCATACGCCGACGCGGACAGCGACCTGCGCATCCGGGTCGCGCTCCCCTACGCGAAGGCCCTCGAGGTGCGCGGCCAGGTGGAGCGCGCGCTGCGCATGGTCGAGCTCCTGCTCGAGCTCGGGCTCGGCACCCCGCGCTGGCGCGCGCAGGCCGAGGCGCGCGCTCGCCGTCTCTCGCGCATCATGGCGAAGCGATGCAGCCCCTCGAAGACCTCACGTACGCGGCCGCGGCCATCCGGCGCCGGGAGCTATCCAGCGCCGAGCTGATCGAGGCGGCCCTCGATCGCTACGCCGAGACGGAGCCGCGCCTCCACGCGTTCGCCTGGCTGGACCCCGACACCGCCCGTCGCCTCGCGCGCGAGCGCGACGGTCAGGCGCCCGTCGGCCCGCTCCACGGCGTGCCGATCGGGGTCAAGGACGTGTTCGACACCGCGGGCATCCCGACGGAGTGCGGGTCCGCGCTCTTCACCGGCCGCGTGCCCGCGCGGTCGGCGGCCGTGGTGCGCGCGCTCGAGGACGCCGGCGCGATCATCGTCGGCAAGACCATCACCGCCGAGCTCGCGTTCCTCACCCCGGGACCCACACGGAATCCGTACGACACCCGCCGCACGCCCGGTGGCTCGTCGATGGGATCGGCCGCGGCCGTCGCGGCGCGGGTCATCCCGGGGGCCATCGGGACGCAGACGAATGGCTCGGTGATCCGGCCCGGGGCGTTCTCCGGCGCCGTCGGGTTCAAGCCGACCGGCGGTCGCGTGTCCACCGCCGGTGTGCTCGAGTTCTCGCACACCCTCGATCAGGTCGGCGTGTTCGGTGGCACCGTCGCGTCGGCCGGACTGCTCGCGGCCGCGATCGCCGGCGACGGCCTCGATGAGTGGTGGGCCGGCCCGTCGGCGAGCGCGCCGCGTCTCGCGGCGGTGCGCACGTCCGACTGGGACGCCGCCGACGACGAGATGCGGGCCCGCTTCCAGGCCGACGTCGACGAGCTCGCGAGCGAGGGCGGACCGATCGAGTGGCCGCCGCTGCCCGCGGGGCTCGAGGACGCCCCGGCGCTCATCCAGACGGTGATGGCGTACGAGTCGGCACGGGCCCTGGGCCCGCTCGCCGAGTCGCGTCCCGCCGACGTGAGCGAGAAGGCGCGCGCGTTCTTCATGCGGGGCCGGGGCGTCGCTCAGGACGAGTACGAGCGCGTCATCCGCGAGCGGCTCCGGCTGATCGCCGCCTTCAACGAGTGGGCCGCGCCGTACGACGCGATCCTCACGCTTCCAGCGACCGGCGAGGCACCCGGTCCAGAGACCACCGGCGACCCGCGGTTCTGCTCGCGGTGGACGTTCGTCGGCGCGCCGGCGCTCGTGATCCCGACCGGGCTCGGACCGGCGGGCCTCCCACTCGGCCTGCAGCTCGTCGGCGCGCGGGGCTCGGATCGCCGGCTGCTCGGCACCGCGGCCTGGGCCGAGGGACTACTGCACCGGCCGCCCGCACCCGTCCTCTAGGGCAGGACCTCGAAGCCGTTCAGCACGGCCGCGAGCAATTGGTAGTAGCCGACGAGCGCGATCAGATCGAGCAGTGCGGGCTCGTCCCAGTGCGTACGCGCGCGCTCGTAGAGGTCGTCCGGGATGCGGTGGTCGATGACGAGGCGGCGCGAGATCTCCACGGCGACGCGGACGTCGTCACGGAGCCGGTTCGTCCGGCCGCTCTTGATGGCGTCGACGTCGACACCGGCGTCGCGCGCGATCGGCTCGTGCGCATGCTGCTCGAAGCGGCAGTCGAGCAGCGTGGCGACGCTGAGGATGACCGCCTCGCGGACCATCGCGTCGAGGGGCGACAGGTACCGGAGGTACCCGCCCATCGCCTCGACCGCCGACGCGAGCTCGGGCCGGTGCAGCAGCACCGTGAACGGACCGCTGACCTTTCCGCGGCTGGCGACGACCGCGTCGTACGCCTGCTGCTGTGCGGGCGCTAGTCCATCGCGTGACGTGATCGGCTCGATTCGACTCACCTTTCGAACTCCCTTTCGGCGCCTTTGGACCGGCGGCTGATGCGCAGCGGCTTCGTGCACTTCCCGATGACCGCGATGACGTAGGGGCCGCCCATCAGCGCAGCCGCCAGAACTCGCCGCGCAGGCCGAGCTGCGCGAATAGGGCCTCCGCCTCGTCGACGGTGTGCCGGCGCCAGTCGGGATCGAGCTTGCGCCCGTACCACGCCTGCGCGAGCTTCCATCCAGTCTCGAGCGACAGCGTCGTCGCGTCGGGGAAGCCGCGAGCGTCTCGCCAGCTCTGCGCGTGCTCCTCCGACCGGAAGAGCAGCATCGTCGATCAGGTGAAGACGATGTCCTTCCACCACTCTCGCGCGGGCAGCCCGAACTGCATGACGACGCCGTCCAGCGCCCCGATCGCCTCGCCGGCGAGCCGGATCTCCAGGGGAACGCCGCAGACGTCGGCGCATCGGCCGAGCACGAGGCCATCGCCGCCGAGCGCCGCCGCCACCCCAAAGGCATCCCACGCGCAGAGTGCCCACCAGTCGCGGCCGCCGGCGCGCACCTGGAAGTCCGTTGGGCCCGCGGCGAACGGATTGAAGCTGAGGATCTCGGTCGACCCCGGCTGCAGGATCATCGTGCGTGCCGCGCCGAGCCGGCCGAATGACTCCGCCACGGCGCCGATGGGCGCCGCGACGCGGGCGGCGACCTCGTCGAGCGAAGGCACGGCGCCACGCTCGCGGATGCACTCGGCGATGGTGAGCCGGACGTCGCGGTCGAACGCGATCGGATCGATCACGCCTGGGGGGGCCGCCATGTCGGGCCATCGGCGACGTACTTCTTGAGCCCCGCGATCCCGTAGTACGTGGCGGTGGCCTCGTAGGTCATGCCGGCCTTCTCCATCACCCGCCACGAGCCCACGTTCTCCGGGTAACAGATGGCAATGATCCGCTCGAGCCCGATCGGCCCAAAGCCGTGGGCGAGGCACGCGACGGCGGCCTCGGTACCGTAGCCGGTGTTCCAGGCGGATCGCCTGTAGTGGTACGCGATCTCGACCTCCGGACCGGTGCCCTCGACGAGCATCAGACCACAATCGCCGATGAGCTCGCCGGTGTCCTTGCGCTCGACGGCCCAGAGCCCGTGGCCATGGTCGCGCTCCATCGCCATCCGCCGGGCAACGCTCGCTTCCATTGTCTGGAGCGTCGGGTCAGGGAACGACGGCAGGTACCGCCGGACCTCGGGATCGCCAAAGACGGCGAGCATCCCCGCCGCGTCGGACGGTTGGAACGAGCGGATGACGAGGCGGTCGGTCTCGAGGCGCATCGGCCAAAAAACCTACGCTCTTGAGATGGCCGATGTCGTTCCGTTCCACGGGCTGCGCTTCGACGAAGCGAAGGCCGGCCCGCTCTCCGACCTCATCTCGCCGCCGTATGACGTCATCTCCGACGAGCTCCGCGAGTCCCTCTACGCCCGCAGCCCGTACAACGCGGTCCGCCTCGAGGAGGGCGTCGAACAGAAGGGCGACGGCGCCGCGAACAACAAGTACACGCGCGCGAAGGCCGCGCTCGAGGAATGGACCGCGAAGGGGATCCTCAAGGTCGACCCGTCGCCGGCCTTCTACCTCTACGACCACTATTTCGTCGTCGGCGGCCAGCGCATCCGGCGGCGCGGGTTCCTCGGCGCGCTCCGGCTCTATCAGGAGGGCCGCGGCATCGTCCGGCCGCACGAGCGCACCTTCCCGAAGGCGAAGACCGACCGGCTGAAGCTCCTGCGCGCCACCCGCACGAACACGAGCCCGGTGTTCGGCCTCTACTCGGACGGGACGGGCGCGGTCGCCTCCGCGCTCGAAGCGTGGATGGTCCGCGGTCCGGCACGGCTGGTCGCGGACGCGCGGGTCGGCGAGGAGCGACACCTGCTCTGGGCCCTCGACGATCGACCGGTCGCGGACAAGCTCACGGCCGCGCTCAAGGATCAACGGGTCTACATCGCCGACGGCCATCACCGCTACGAGACGGGCCTGGCCTACCTGAAGGAGGAGATCGAAGCGGCGAAGATCGACTTCGACGAGGACTCGACCCACTTCACGCTCGCGTACCTGTGCGCGCTCGACGATCCGGGCCTGCGGATCTTCGGCACGCACCGGATCGTGCGCGGGGCGGATGCGGCGATCGACGAGATCGTGCCGCGCAGCTTCACGACCACCCCCATCGAGCGCGGCGCGATCGCGGACACCCAGCCCGGCATCGTGCTCGTGCGCGAGGGGACGTTCACCGAGCTGACGCCGAGGCCGGAGCTCGACCTATCGGCGATGCCCGAGAGCTGGCGCACGCTCCCGGTCGCCCAGGCCGAGGAGCTGCTCATCGAGCCCGCACGCAAGCTCGGCGCCGAGGTCGCGTACGAGCACGACATCGACAAGGCGATCGCCGAGGCGCGCGGTGGTGCATCGACGGTGCTCGTCCGCGCCGTGGAGCCCGAGACGCTCAAGAAGGTCGCGGACTCGTGGGAGCGACTGCCTCAGAAGACGACGTACTTCTATCCGAAGGTCCCCGCGGGACTGGTGCTGCGACCGCTCGGCGACTAGCCGGCCGTCCTCCGGGCGCGCGAGACGCGCACCGCCGTAACGCAGACCTCCATTTGCGATCTCTTGACGATGTCGGCATACGGCCGGAGCAGCGCGACGACGCGCTCGATCTGCGCGAACTGCCGCAATTCCCACCGGTATTGGGGAAGCTTCGACCACGGGCTGGGCACGATCCGCGGCCCGGTGATCCGGCCGGCTCCGACGATGTCGCGAAACCGCTCCAGAACGGGCGGGACGCCCGCGGCCGACGCTTGCGGGAGCGACATGGTGACCGCCGGCCGTTGCGGATGCCCTTCGAGCCGGACCGTGCCCTCGGCATCGAAGAAGCCGGCGGCCCATGCCGCCAGCGCGTCCTTCGATCGTCGCGATCTGAGCGATGGCGTCTCGCGACCGACCTCGGCGGCGGCCCGATCGAGCTGTTCGCGCTTGGCCTCGCAGAGCCATGGCCACAGCAACGCGCTCGCCTCGTCGACGACAGCGTGCCGCTTCGAGTGCCACTGATAGAGGGAGCCACGCGAGGGCCCGTGGATCAGACCGATGTCGCCGACCGCGTGGCGAAACCGGAAGAGAAGCGGCGGCGGCATGCCATCGCCGTTTTGGTAAACGGCCATCTGGCGCGCACGGCTCTTGCGGCCCTTCGGAAGATATGTGCTCGCGGAGCCTTCGCCGTCGTAGACGCCTGCGGCCCAGGCCAGCTCAGTGGTGATCACACCACTGATATCGGCACCTGCTTGCGGGGAGGGCGGGATTCGAACCCGCGAGGCCCCTTTCGAGACCTGGGACGTTAGCACCGTCCTGCACTCGACCTGGCTATGCGACCTCCCCGGACGTGCCAATGCGTCGGGATGACGTCAGTCTACCCGGGAGGTCGCGTGAGCACTATCGCGCGGCGCGGTCGTCCAGCTCCTCGCGCTCGGCCTCCGACTCGATCTCGCCGACCTTCTTCTGCACTGTCCCCTTGAGCTGGTCGACCTTGCCGCCGATCTCGGTCGAGCGGTCGCCCGCGACCTTGCCGAACTCCTCCTTCACCTTGCCCTCAGCCTTCTTGAGCTCGCCTTTCATCTGATCGTCCACGTCGCACCTCCGCGCCGACGATGAGCAGGGCGCATGCCCGCGCGTTGGCTAGCATCGCGAGCGTGGATGACGGGCGGATCCTCGCGATCGACATCGGCGCCGGCACGATGGACACCCTCGTCTACGACCCCGAACGGCCGATGGAGAACGCCGTCCAGCTCGTGCTGCCGTCCGCGACGGTCCTCGCCGGCCGGAAGATCGCCGCGATCCGCGACCAGGGCAAGCCGGTCTTCCTGCATGGCAACCTCATGGGCGGCTACCACACCACCAACGCCGTCTGGGCACACCTGCAGGCCGGGCTGAAGGTGTACGCGACGGAGCTCGCGGCGCGGACCGTCCACGACGATCTCGATCTGCTTCGATCTCGCGGCGTCGTCGTGACGGACGACCCGCCGCGCGACGCGGTCCGCGTGGAGCTTCGCGACGTCGACCTGCCGCGCCTCGAGCGGACGCTCGCCGAGTACGAGGTGACGATGCCGGAGACGATCGCGATCGCCGCGCAGGATCACGGGTTCTCGCCGAAGTCGAGCAACCGGCTGTTCCGCTTCGAGCACTGGCGGCGGTACCTCGTGCCCGGCTCGACGCTTGCCGATCACATCTGGCGCACGCCGCCCGAGTACATGACCCGGCTCCTCGCCATCCAGCGCGACGTGCCGGGCTCGATCGTCGCGGACACCGGGCCGGTCGCGGTGCTCGGGGCGCTCGAGGACGAGCGCGTCGCGGAGCGCGCGCGGGACGGCGCGTGCATCGTGAACGTCGGCAACCAGCACGCCCTCGGCCTGCTCGTCCGCGGCGAGGCCCTGCTCGGCGTGCTGGAGCACCACACCGAGGCGGTGGACACGGCCAAGCTCCAGCGCCTCGTGACGCGACTCGTCGAAGGGACCATCTCGCACGACGAGGTGTTCGCCGACGACGGCCACGGCGCGCTCGTGCTCGACGAGTACCGAGGTTTCCCTCACTTCGCCTTCGTCGCGATCACCGGTCCGAACCGCCGCCTGGCGAGGACACTCGGGTGGTACGAGGCCGCGCCGCACGGCGCGATGATGCTGAGCGGATGCTTCGGGCTCGTCCGCGGGGTCGCCCGCATGCGCGAGCGCGAGGCGGCTGCCGCTAGCTGACGGCTGCGGCGATGCTCTCGCGGTGACCGCGAGCGTGCTGGACGGCGAGCGTGCCGATCACCCAGCGGATCGCCCGCTCGTGGCCCTCGTACACGAAGGCCACCTTCTCGAGGTCGGCGTCGGCGCGGCCGGCCACCGCCGCCGCCATCCGCTCGACGCTCTTCCGCCCGAGCGCGACCACTTCGTCGCGTGACGGGGAGGGGTGCGCCGCCACGATGCTCGCGTTGAGCGCGTGGGTATCGCCCCAGTCGAAGCGGTGCGGGCCACGGCCCGCGACGGCCTCCTCCACGAACTCGGCCTGACGCTGGAAACCGCGGGCGATGTGGAACGCCACGAAGCCGACGGGCCACGCCTCGGCGGTGCACGGCTTCACCCAATCGGCATCGGAGGTCGTCCGGGTGACGATCTCGAGCGCGGCGAGCTCCGCGCGAAGGCGGGTCAGCGCCTCGTCGATCCGGGACGGCATCGCCGCACTCTAGGGAAAACGAGAACGGGCCCTGCCTTGCGGCAGGGCCCGTCGATCGTTCCGAAAGGTGCCGGACGTTACGCGAGGAACTTGCGGATGAACGGGTCGGCGAAGTAGATGAGGAACGCCACGGACGCGATCCACATCCAGAGGGACACATCTGACCGCTTGCCACTGACCAGCTTGAGGAAGGCGAACGCGAGGAAGCCGGCGCCGATCCCGTTCGTGATGGAGTAGGTCAAGGGCATCACGAACACGGTGAGGAGCACGGCGAAGCCGGTCGCGAAGTCGATCTCGCCTGTCTTGTTGAGATCGAGGAGCGGCTTGAACATGAACCAGCCGACGAGCATGAGCGCCGCCGACGTGGCCTGCGGCGGGACGATGCCCGCGACCGGGGCGAGGAAGATCGCAAGCAGGAACAGGATCGCGGTGACGAGGCTCGCGAGACCGGTGCGCGCGCCCTCGGCGACGCCGGCACCCGATTCGATGTAGGTGGTGTTGCTGGACGTGCCGAAGATGCCGCCGAAGAGGGCGCCAAGCGAGTCGACCCAGAAGACGCGGTTCGCTCGCGGGATGCTGCCATCCCTGCCGAGCCAGCCGCCCTCCGCGGCGACCGACGTCACGGTCCCCACGGTGTCGAAGAAGTCCGAGAGCATGAGCGAGAAGATCGTCAGTACCGCGGTAATGGCGCCGAGCTTCGCGAACACGCCCAGGTTGAGCCCCTGGCCGATGGTCGAGAAGTCGGGCGTGTCGAGCAGGCTCGCGGGCATGACCGCGACGCCGGGAAGACCCTTGTACTCCGCGCCGCCGGTCCCGGCGTTGACGAGGACGCCAACGATGGTCGCGCCGATGATGCCGAGGAGCAACGTGCCCTTCACGCCCCGCGCGTAGAGGGCGGTCGTGATGATCAGACCAGCGATCGTCACGACCATCGTGCCGCTGTTGAAGTTACCGAGGGCGACCGGATCCGACGGGTTTCCGGTGCCGATCGCGAAGCCACCATTGAAGACGCCGATCGCGAAGATGAAGGCGCCGATGCCCGCGCCGATCGCCAGCTTGAGCTGGTACGGGACCGCGTCCATCAATGCCTTCCGGACGCCAAGAGCCATCGCCACGCAGATAGCCGCGCCTTCGAGCGTGACGACGCCCATCGCGGCTTGCCAGGACAGACCGGCACCCTTCACCAGGCCGAATGCGACGACGGCGTTGATCCCGAGGCCGGCCGCGCCCGTGTACGGATAGTTCGCCCACAGCGCCATGGCGCCGGTGAAGAGTGCTGCCATGAGCGCGGTAGCGGCGACGACCGCTCCGAACGGGACTCCCGCGCTGGACAGGATGATCGCGTTGACGACGAGGATGTACGACATGACCAGGAAGTTGGTCAGGCCGCCGCGGACTTCGGTGCCGATGGTGGAGCCGGCCTCGGTCACTTTGAAGTAGCGGTCGAGCATGTTGCGCTCAGCCGGGACAGCGGTGGATCGTGCTGCCAATCGAATCCCTCCTCTATTCAGTGCCACACCGGCTACCAAAAAGAGGCGCCAACCCGAGGTCCCCTCCCGCGACCTCGGCGGAATCCTACTGCCGCCGAGCCGAAAAGCCCATGGCTTCGACCGCGGGCGGTCAGAGCGGCGCAGACTTCCACCGTGACCCAGGACCGCGCGGCTCACGTCGCCGTCGTCGTCCAGCACGCGCTCTGCGCCCAGGCGCCCTCGCGGCACGCGCACAACGATCTCGCGATGCCGACGCCGGTCGACCAGGCTGAGACCGCGAACAAGTGGGTCGTGCTCGCGCTGGCGGGCACCGCGACGTTCATGACGACGCTCGACTCGTCGATCGTGAACATCGGCCTGCCGTCGATCGCCCACGCCTTCGGCGTCCCGCTGGCGGGCGGCATCGAGTGGGTCGTCATCGGATATCTCGTCGTGATCGCGGCCGTGCTGCTGACGTTCGGCCGGCTCGCCGACGTGCTCGGGCGCAGGCCGCTGGTGCTGGGCGGTCTCGCGATCTTCACGATCGGCTCGGCGATCTGTGGAGCGGCCCCGACCCTCGGTGTCCTCATCGCCGCGCGCTGCTTCCAGGGCCTGGGTGGGGCTGCGATCTTCGCCGTCAATATCGCGATGATCACGCGCTCGTTCCCCGCGGCCGAGCGGGGCCGGGCACTCGGCATCAACACCATCCTCGTCGCCCTCGGCGTGAGCACGGGTCCGATCGTGGGCGGCATCCTGACCCAGGCACTCGGCTGGCGATGGATCTTCTACGTCAACGTGCCGATCGGCGCGGCGGCGATCCTGGCGGCCTGGTTCCTCCTGACCGAGCGCCACCGGCCGGAGCGGCCGCGCTTCGACCCGCCCGGCGCCGCACTCTTTGCCATCGGACTCGCCGCGTTGGTCGTCGGACTCTCGTTCGGTCAGGAGTGGGGCTGGGTCTCGGCGGGTTTCGTGGCGTCGATGCTGATCGCCATCGGCGCACTGGCGGGCGCGACCTGGGTGGAGCGCCGGGTCTCCGCGCCGGTCCTCGATCCGAAGCTGCTGCGTGACCCGGTCTTCCTCTTCGCGAATGCGAGCTTGATGCTCTCGATGCTCGCGCTGTTCGCGGTCGGCTTCCTGTTGCCGTTCTTCTTCGAGGAGCTGCAGGGGTACGACACCCTCCGCTCGGGATTGTTGCTCACGCCGTTCTCACTGACGATCGCCGTGGTTGCTCCGATCAGCGGCGTGCTCGCGGACCGCGTCGGTTCGCGCTGGCTCGCGCCCCTGGGCCTCGCGGTCGCGTGCGCGGGCCTCGTGCTCCTGAGCGGGATCGGCCAGGCCACCCCGGTCCCCTACCTGGTCCTCGCTCTCGTCGTCGCGGGGATCGGGCAGGGCCTCTTCCTCTCACCGAACGCGCGCGCGCTGATGGCCGCGGCGCCCGCCGACGAGCAAGGTGTCGCGTCCGGCGTGCTCGCGACCGCCCGGGTCGTCGGGCAGAGCGTGAGCGTCGCCGTCGCCGGCGCCGTGTTCATCGGATCCGGTGCCGCGGCGGCCGGCGCGGCTCTGCAAGCCGGCGCGAAGAGCGTGAGCGCGACCCAGGCGCAGGCACTGCAGCTCACCTTCGTGGGCGGCATCCACGACGCGTTCCTGGTGTGCGCAGGGCTCGCGGCGATCGGCGTCGTGACCGCCCTGGTGCAGGGTCGGGGGGATGGCGCGGTCGTTCGACCTTGACATATGCCGATATGGACATATCTTTGGCCCCATCGCACGAGCCGCCACGACCTCTGATGCGTTCAACGCGGTCGCCGAGCCGCAACGGCGGCGGATCCTCGTCCTGCTCAAGGGGCGCGAGCGTCCGGTCAATGAGCTTGCACGCGCCCTGCGGATCACGCAGCCGCGAACATCGAAGCACCTGCGCGTGCTTCGCGAAGTGGGACTCGTGCGCGTCCGTGAGGCCGGGCGGCGGCGGCTGTACGCCCTCGACGCGCGCGGTCTCGAGCCGGTGCACGAGTGGGTCGTCGGCTTCGAGCAGTACTGGAACGAGAGCTTCGACCGGCTCAACGAATACGTGAAGGAGCTTCAGCGGAAGGAGCATGCGGATGGCAGCCGGAGCTAGCAACGAGGCGGACCGGGAGATCGTCGTCTCGCGCGTCATCGAGGGGCCACGGCAGCTCGTCTTCGACGCATTCACGAGCGCCGACCATCTCGCCCAGTGGTGTGCCCCGAAGGGCGGCACGATCACCACGCACGCGTTCGACTTCAAGCCGGGCGGCGTGTGGGACGCCACGATCCAGGGCCCCGATGGCAGCGAGTATCCGAACCACTTCACGTGGAAGGAGATCACGCCGCCGGAACGCATCGTCTGGATGTACGGGATGGGCAAGGACGATCCCCACCCGGTGAAGACCACCCTGACCCTCGCCGATCGCGGGGCCACGACCGAGGCCACCCTCCGCCTGGTCTTCGGCACCAAGGAAGAGCGCGACGAAAAGGTCGCCAAGTACTACGCCGCCCAGGGTGCGAAGCAGTCGCTCGACGCGCTCGCGGCGTACGTGGCCACGCATGCCGCGGACGGACGCCACTAGAGAGCACGACCGCGCGCGCGTTCCACTATGAAAGAGGTGAGACTCGTGAAGACGATGACGTGTAGGCAAATGGGTGGCCCGTGCGATGTCCCATTCCACGCGAATACGGCCGATGAGGTCATCAAGGCGGAAGATCGCCATCTGAAAGAAGCGGTCGCGGGGGGTGATGAAACCCACAAGGCCGCCCTGAACAGCATGCAGGGTCGGTGGAAGAATCCCATTTCCGGAATGGGCTGGTACATGAAGACGAAGAAGGCCTTTGCGGCTCTTCCCGAAGACTGATCGGTCACCCACGTCCTGAGGCATCACGACTAAGACGGCGGAGGTCATGGCGAAGGTATGGCTGAACGGAAAGCTAAGACGAAGGGCACGAAGAAGTCCGCCAAGAGCACGAGCGGCAAGGCGTCTACCGGACTCACGGCCGAGGAGCGCGCCGCGCTGAGAGAGACCATCGCCGAGCGGAAGGCGGCCGCGGGAAAGGCGGAAGGGGAAAGGGCCGTGCTCGCGAAGATCGCCTCGATGGCGGCGCCGGATCGCGCCATGGGCAAGCGGCTCCATGCGATCGTCAAAGCCCAAGCGCCGGGCCTCACCCCGAAGCTCTGGTACGGGATGCCCGCCTATGCCAGGGATGACAAGGTCGTCTGTTTCTTCCAAGACGCGCAGAAGTTCAAGACGAGGTACGCGACGTTGGGCTTCAGCGACGCGGCGAACCTCGATGAAGGTGCGATGTGGCCGACCGCCTTCGCGCTGAAGGAGCTGACCGCCGCCGAAGAGGCACGGATCGGCGCGCTCGTGAAGAGAGCAGCGAGCTAAGGCAGCCAGCAAGAATCACCATTAGACCAACTGGTCGGAGCTGCTAGTCGCTCAACAGATCGATAGAGCGAGCCGTTCGATCCGGTTACCCGATCTGCTCGGTCAGTCCGATGATGATGCCTTCAGGCCCCCGGATATATGCGAGCCGATACGTGGTCTCGTACTGCACCACTTCGCCTACCAGCTCGGCCCCGTGGGCTAGCAGGCGCGCGACGACAGCGTCGATGTCTTCGACGGCGAACATGATGCGACGGATGCCCAATGCGTTCACCGGCGCGTTCACGGGCCCAAATCTGATCGCGTTAGGCGTGTGGAACTTGTCGAGTTCGATGCGACCGTGGCCGTCCGGGGTCCGCAACAACGCGAGGGTGGCGCGAACGTCCTTGAGCCCGATCAGGCTGTCGACCGAAGGTCCCTCGACCTGCGTCTCGCCTTCGAGCTCGAGGCCGAGTTCGATGAAGAAAGACTTGGCCGCCTCGAGGTCGTCGACAACGATGAGAACGTTGTCCATCCGCTGAATTGTCATGTGCTCATTCTGCGGTGTTGTTTCTACCTGACGGCGCTCGCTCGTAACGAGGTGGAGGGGCGAATGACCGACCCTCAGCGTTGGGTGGTCTACATGGCCCACGATGGTTCGATCCTGATCTCGCA
>DASWFN010000217.1:0-2914 GCA_036394215.1 Candidatus Limnocylindria bacterium | reverse complement strand
GCCATCGCGTACTCGGGGATGATGTTCGCGGCGCTGCCGCCGCTCGTGATGATCCCGTGGATGCGCGCCTCCGGCCGCAGCTGCTGGCGCATCGCGTTCACGTTGTTGAAGGTCTGGATGACGCCGTCGAGCGCGTTGATGCCGCGATCCGGCTGGGCCGCCGCGTGCGCCGCCTTGCCGTAGAACTCCACGTCGACGCGATTGGAGGCGAGCGACGTGCGGCCCGAGAGCGTGCGCGACGAGGGGTGGCACATCATCGCGACGTCGACGTCCGCGAAACCGCCGGCACGGACGAGCGCGACCTTGCCGCCGCCGCCCTCCTCCGCCGGTGTGCCGATGGCCGCGAGCCGCCCGGGCAGCTCGTCGAGCACCGCGCGCACGCCGATGGCCGCGCCCGTACCCATCATCGCGATGAGGTTGTGACCGCAGGCGTGGCCGATGTCGGGGAGGGCGTCGTACTCGGTGAGGATCGCGACCGTCGGGCCAGCCGCCTTGCCGGCCGCGTCGCCGCGATACGCGGTCTCGACATCCTTATAGGAACGCTGGACCGCGAAGCCGCTGGCAGCGAGGAAGTCCGCGAGCTTCGCCGCGGACCTGTGCTCCTGGTAGGCGATCTCCGGCTCGGCGTGCAGCGAGAGCGAGAGCTTGATCAGGTCGGCGCGGCGATCGTCGATCGCGCGGACCGCTCGTTCGCCGAGCGTCTTCGTGTCCATCAGCTCGCGCGGTGCCCGTCGATGAGCGCGAGGATCACCGCGTCGAGCGCGCGGTCGGCTTCCTCGAAGAGCGCGGCCGCCTGCTGGGCCTCGAGCGCGCGCCGGCGCGCGACGTTTGCGATCTCGGCGAGGAACCGCGCGCGGAAGAACAGGAACGCCTGGGTCGCCTCGCCCAACGACAGCGCCCGGCGCTTCGCCTCGACGCCGTACTCGCGGCCGAGCGACTGGGCCTGCTTCAGGTACTCCTCGCGTCCGGGACGGCGCACGGCGTCGAGGTAGCCGACGAGGAGATCGCTCATGCGCATCCCGCGCTCGCGGAACCAGCGCAGCGAGGCCTCATCGAAGCGCGAGTGCCAGTCCTGCTCGGCCATGTCGGAGCGCACGCGCTTGAGGAACTCGGCGGCGATGCGATCCGGCGGCTCGCCCATCGCGGTGAGCGACTGGCGCGCGGGCTGTCGCGGGCGGGGGAGCATCCCTTCGATCGACGAGCGGAGGAACCGGCGATGCCCACCGGGGGTGTGGAAGACGTCGACCTTCCCCTTGTCGGCCCAGCGGCGCAGCGTGTCAGGGTCGACGCCGAGGATGCGGCTCGCCTCTCCGAGGGTCAGCCAGAGCGTGCCGGTCACGGGACCTCCCGCATGGAAGATGGGTGAATGTGGGTAAGCCTAGCGGAGCGCCGCGTACGAGATGAACTCCAGCAGGCTGCCGTCGGGGTCGCGGAAATAGACGCTCGTGCCGCGGCCGCGGGCACCATTCCGCTCCATCGGGCCGAGCTCCACGCGGACGCCGTTGCGCTCGAGATGCGCGACCGCTTCGGCGATCGGTCCCGGCCACTCGAAGCAGAGGTCGCTGTTCCCGGGCGCGACGGGGATCCGCGCGACGGCCGCCGGCGTGACGCCGGGCGCGTGCGGGTTCAGCTGCTGCTCGCCGACGCGGTAGAAGGCGCGGCCGTCCCGCGCGACGACCTCGGCTCCGACGATGTCGCGGTAGAACGCGTCCGACCTGCTCCGGTCGCTGACCGCGATGACCACGTGATCGAGCTTCATCGCCGCTCAGTCTGCCGGAGTTGGCTCGGACTCGGCGGCGGGCTCCACCGCCGCGGCCTCCGCCGGGGCGTCGCGGACGTCGTACTTCCGCAGGGGCCCCAGCGCGCTCACGCCGACCGACAGGAGGCCGAGGGCGCCGGCCGCGGCGAATGCGGCGGACGTGCTGTACGCCGCGGCGATGGCCGAGAGGAATGCCGGGGACGCGGTGTTGCTGATGAGGATGAGCGTACGGAATGCTCCGTTGACCCGGCCCCGCAACGCGGCGGGCACCTCGCGCTGTCGTGGGAGGAACGCGTAGACGACGTGCGCGCTCCAGGCAAGCTGCCGGCCGGTGATCGCGAGCACGACCGTCGGCCAGGTCCGTGCGAACGCGGCCGCGCCGCTCGTCAGCGCGGCGACGGTGACGACGAACAGCATCGTCTGGCCGAGCGGCCGGCCGCGCGCGAAGCGCGGCGCGAACGCCGATCCGAAGATCTGGATGAACCCGGTGAACGAGAGGGCCAGGCCGATGGTCACCGGATCGAGCCGGTACTCCTCGCGCAGGACGAACAGCAGGAGCGTGTTGATGCCCTGGCTGCCGAAGTTGCTGATGAACATGAGCACGAACAGGGCCCGCAGCACCGTGCTCCGCCAGATGAACGTGAACCCCTCGGCGACCTCGCTCTTCACGTTCGCGACCGTCAGCGGCGCGACCGAGGCAGGGTCGACGTCGTTCAGCGGCGGCATCCGCAGGAAGACCACGAGCGACGGGACATAGAGGACAGCGGACAGCCATAACGCGTTCGCGGCGCCGTAGTCGCTTCCGAGGGCGAAGGCGCCGACCGCCAGACCGCCAAGGGCGGGACCGACAATGCGCGCCACCCGGTCGGCGGTGAGGTAGGTGGCGTTCGCGTCGGTGAGCTCGTCCGGCTGGACGAGGGCCGGCACGACGCTGAAGTCCGACGTGATCCCCCAGACGACCTCGACCGCCCCGAGCACGAATGCCATCACGTACAGCAGGCCGATCGAGAAGAACCCGAACACGACGGAGAGCGGGATGAAGACGGTGAAAAGGATGCTCAGGATCGTCGCGATCGCGAGCAGGCGCCGTTTCTCGGTGCGGTCGATGAGGGCCCCGGCGAACGCGCCGAACAGCACATAGGGAATGGTCTCGAT
>DASWFN010000216.1:0-3505 GCA_036394215.1 Candidatus Limnocylindria bacterium | reverse complement strand
TCCACGCGAGCGGAACACGTTCTACTTCGGCTCGTGCGGCGGCGGCGTGTGGAAGACCACCGACGGCGGGCTCTTCTGGCGCAACGTGAGCGACGGCTTCTTCAAGCGCGCGTCGGTCGGCGCGATCGCGGTCGCGCAGTCCGACTCGAACGTCGTCTACGCCGGGATGGGCGAGGCCTGCATCCGCGGAAACGTGTCCCACGGCGATGGCGTCTACCGCTCGACCGATGGGGGCAAGACCTGGAGCCACCTCGGGCTCGAGAACACGCGCAACATCGGCCAGGTCCGCGTGCATCCGCAGGATCCGGACATCGCGTATGTCGCGGCGCTCGGGCATGCGCACGGGCCGAACCCGGAACGCGGCATCTTCCGCACGCGTGACGGTGGCAAGACCTGGAAGAAGGTGCTGTCGCGCGGCAGCAAGGCCGGCGGCATCGACATCAGCATCGACCCGACGAACCCGCGGATCATCTTCGCCTCGCTGTGGGAGGCGATCCGCAAGCCGCACCAGATGATCAGCGGCGGCGAGGGCAGCGGGCTGTTCAAGTCGACGGACTGCGGCGACACGTGGACGGACATCTCCCGCACCCGCGGTCTCCCGAAGGGCGTGCTCGGGAAGATCGGCGTGGCGGTCTCGCCCGCGCGGCCGGACCGGATCTTCGCGCTCGTCGAGGCGACCGACGGCGGCGTCTTCCGCTCGGAGGACGGCGGGGCCACGTGGTCGAAGGGCTCCGAGGACCGCGAGCTCCGGCAGCGCGCCTGGTACTACACGCACATCTTCGCGGACCCGAAGGACGCCGAGACCGTGTGGGTGCTCAACGTCGACGCCTACCGCTCGAGCGACGCGGGCAAGACGTTCACCCGCCAGACGATCCCGCACGGGGACAACCACGACATGTGGATCGACCCGAACGACCCCCAGCGGATCATCGAGGGCAATGATGGCGGCGCGACCGTGTCATTCAACGGCGGTGCGTCGTGGTCGACGCTCTACAACCAGCCGACGGCCGAGTACTACCACATCACCGCCGACGCCCAGACCCCCTACCGGCTCTACGCGGCGCAGCAGGACAACTCGTCGATCTCGTCGCCGACGCGCTCGTCGTACAGCGGGATCATGTGGCAGGAGTGCTACGAGGTCGGCGGCGGCGAGGCCGGGCACATCGCCGTGCGCCCCGACGACCCGAACATCATCTTCGCGGCGGACCACGCCGGACTGCTCACGCGACTCGACCGGCGCAGCGGCCAGGTCCGGGTGATCAATGTGTGGCCCGAGGCGTCATCCGGCATCCCGGCGAAGGACCTCAAGTACCGGTTCAACTGGACCGCTCCGGTCGCGCTCTCGCCGCACGACCCCGCTGTCCTCTACACCGCTTCGCAGTACGTGCACCGATCGGGTGACGAAGGCACGACGTGGGAGCGCATCAGCCCCGACCTCACGCGCAACGATCCGCGGACGACCGGCGACTCAGGTGGCCCGATCACCCTCGATCAGACCGGCGCCGAGTACCACGCGACGATCTTCGCCCTCGCCGAGTCGGCCGTGACGCCGGGTGTCCTCTGGGCCGGCAGCGACGACGGGCTCATTCAGGTGTCGCGCGACGACGGGAAGAAGTGGACGAACGTCACGCCGCGCATCGTCACCGCGCAGACGCTCATCAGCATCATCGAGCCGTCGCCGCACGACGCCGGCACCGCCTACGTCGCCGCCAACCGCTACAAGCACGACGACTTCAGGCCGTACCTCTACAAGACCGAGAACTACGGCCGCACGTGGTCGAAGATCACCGCCGGCATCCCAGCCGACACGTTCGTGCGCGCGGTGCGCGAGGACCCCGAGGTCCCGGGCCTGCTGTACGCCGCGACCGAGGTCGGCCTCTATGTCTCGCTCGACGGCGGCGCGCGGTGGCAGCGCTGGCAGGGAAAGAACCTGCCGGTCGTCCCGATCCACGACCTCATCGTCAAGGACGGCGATCTCTGCCTCGCGACGCACGGCCGCTCGTTCTGGATCTTCGACGACCTCTCGCCGGTTCGTGAGCTCGCGCGCAAGCGTGCGACCGGGAAGGTCCGCCTGTTCGCGCCGCGGCCGGCGGTCCGGTACAAGACCTACGGCGGCTTCTCATCGAAGAGCGAGGCCGCGCCGATGAAGAACTATCGGCACCCGGGCGGCAGCATCTTCACCTCGCTCGTCGAAGAGCGTCCGAACGGCGACAAGGTCGAGAGCCCGCTCGACGCGGGGAAGAATCCGCCGGACGGTGCGATCATCACGTACTTCCTCCGCGCCGCGCCGACGGACATCACCGTCACGTTCCTCGACTCACGCGGCAAGGTGATCCGCTCGTATACGAAGCGGCCTGCCGACGCCGACCCGAAGGACAAGGAGCCGCGCGTCGCCGCCGAGGCCGGGATGAACCGGTTCGTGTGGGACCTGCGCTACCCCGACGCGGCCAAGATCGACGACGAGCCGCTGGTCATGGATCAGCTGGAAGGCGCCCTCAAGGGCCCGATCGCCGCGCCCGGCCGGTACACCGTGCGGCTCGCCGCCGACGGCGAGAAGGCCGAGGCGTCGTTCGAGATCCGCAAGGACCCGCGCATCGGCGCGACCCAGGCCGACCTCGAGGCGCAGTTCGCGCTCCGCACGAAGCTGCGCGATCTCCTCGATCGCGACCACAAGGCGGTCAACCGCCTCCGCGCGGCGCGCAACGACCCGCGCACGAGCGCGGCGACGAAGCGCACCCTCGATGCGATCGAGAGCCAGCTCATGCAGCCGAAGGCGAAGAGCCGCCAGGACACCCTCAACTTCGGCGTGCGCCTGAACCACAAGCTCTCCGCCCTGATCGGCGCGGTCGGCTCGGCCGACACCGTCCCGACGACCCAGGCGCTGGCGCTCGCGAAGCAGCTCGAGGACGAGGTCACGAAGCTGGAGAAGCGGCTTGCCGCTGCGATCGGACGTCGACGGAGGCGCAAGGTGGCCTGATCCGGCTCGCTAGCCGGCACGCCCTCCGTTGAGGAACGTGTAGAAGATGAAGAACAGCAGGAGCGCGACGATGACCAGGCGGATGATGATCTGGGCCCGGCCGATCCTCATGCGCGCACCGTAGCGAAACGCGACGCCGAGAGGAAGCCGATCGGGTGCCGCGTGCGTCCGTCGAGCGCGAGATCGGCGAGGATCTCGCCCATCACGCTGGCGAACTTGAAGCCGTGGCCCGAGCAGGCGGACGCGTACGCGAGCGGACCGTCGACGTCGACGATGAACTGCTCGTCGGGCGTCACCGTGTACATGCAGATCTTCGTGAGGCGCACCGGTCCGTCGGCGACCGGGAGGTACCGCTTGATGAACTCGCGCACCGGCGCCTCGTCGGCCGGGTGGGTCTCGCGGTCAACGGCGTCGGGATCCGTTGGCGTGCCCAGGCCGTGGGTCGCGATCTTGAGGCCCTGATCGGCGAGGTAGGGGAAGCCGTAGCAGCCGTGGCCGTGACCCGAATCGACGATGTAGACGGGCAGC
>DASWFN010000215.1:0-1567 GCA_036394215.1 Candidatus Limnocylindria bacterium | reverse complement strand
GAGCCAGGAGCTCCGCTCGATCGCGGCCGCGGCCGGCCTTGTCACGCTGCGCGAAGCGGGTCTCCGAAAGGTCGCAGAGGGCATCACGAGCACCGCCGAAGTGCTCGCCATGCTGCAGGGAGCCAGCTAGCCTCGACCCGGAGCGAAGCGGGGGGCGCCTACGACGAACGTCGTAGGCAAATCAGGTGGGCGGCGTATGGCCGTTACTTCCTCGTTACCAAAGGATTCACCCAATGGCTCGTCAGGTCCCGACGCGTTTTGTGCTCCCGGCACAGGAGGTCGCCCTCCCGGCCCGGTCCATCGCGTCCGCGACGGAGCGGCTCGAGGATGATCGCAAGCGCCGCCGCTGGGAGCGGATCCGCCAGCTGCGCGGGATCCAGCTCTATGACGTCTTCCCCTCGATCTTCGGCGTCAAGAAGGCCGAGCTCGCGATCTTCTCGCGCCAGCTCGCCACGTTCATCGGCGCCGGCGTGCCGCTCAACCAGTCCATCGCCGTCCTGCAATCCGAGACGCGCTCGAAGAAGATGAAGCATGTCCTCGTCGCGATCCAGCGCGACCTCACCACGGGCATGAGCGTGAGCGAATCGTTCGCGCGCTTCCCGGAGGTCTTCAGCTCGCTCTACCTGAACCTCATCCGCGCCGCGGAGATGACCGGGACGCTCGATGCGGTGCTGAAGCGCCTCGACCTCCACCTGACGCGCGAGGACCGCGCGGCCAAGGAGATCAAATCCGCGCTCACGTACCCGGTCCTTGTGCTCCTCATGGCCGTCGGTAGCGTCGGCGTTCTGGTGGGCTTCGTCCTGCCGCGGTTCTCGGCGCTGTTCGCCGAGTTCCATGCCGAGCTCCCCGCGCAGACGCAGCTCCTGCTGAATCTCGCCACCTTCGTCACGACGTGGCAGCTCCAGCTCATCGTCGGGTTCGTCGCGTTCCTGTTCGTCGCGACGGCGTCGCAGAGCTTCGAGCGCGGAAAGTACTTCCGTGACGCCCTCATCCTGCGGCTCCCGGTGATCAGGACCCTCGCGCGATATGCCGCGATCGCCCGCTTCTGCCGGACCCTGCAGACGATGCTCGAGGCCGGTGTCCCGATCTCACGCTCCTTCGACATCGTGATGCTGGCGGTCTCGAATCGCGTGCTCCAGCGGAAGCTCGAGCCGGTGAAGGCGCGCATGCTCGCGGGCGACGGCTTCGCCGCTCCGCTCGCGGCCGCCGGCGTGTTCCCGCCCACGGTCATCCAGATGGTCCGCGTCGGTGAAGAGACCGGCGCACTCGAGCGGTTCCTCGGGGAGTCAGCCGACTTCTACGAGAACGAGCTCGAGTTCAAGCTCGCGAGCGCGATCCAGCTGCTCGAGCCGGCGTTGCTGCTCTCGGTCGGCGGGGTCATCGGGTTCGTCGCCATCTCCATGGTCAGCGCGATCTACTCGCTGACCGCGGCGATCAAGTAGGTCGCTGGAGGAGGTGTGAGGTAGGGAAGCGGGCGTCCACCACATGAGACGACACGCGTGGCCTGGCGAAATAGGAAAGGGAGCGATGAAAGACAAAGTGTTCAAGCGCATCGAAGCCATCAAGA
>DASWFN010000214.1:0-6240 GCA_036394215.1 Candidatus Limnocylindria bacterium | reverse complement strand
ACCCGGTACGTCGACGGAGACACGTAGGTGAGCCCGATCTGGTGGCAGAACGCCACCGAGCTCGGCTCGCCGGCGTGCTCGCCGCAGATACCGATCTTGAGGTCCGGCTTCGTCTTGCGGCCGCGATCGACGCCCATCTTCATCATCTCGCCGACGCCGCCGCGGTCGATGACCTGGAACGGATCGTCGGGGATGATCTTCTGCTCGACGTACCTGGTGAGGAAGCTCTTCTGCGCGTCGTCGCGCGAGATGCCGAGCACGGTCTGGGTGAGGTCGTTCGTGCCGAAGGAGAAGAACTCGGTCTTCGCCGCGATCTCGTCGGCGATGATGCAGGCGCGCGGGATCTCGATCATCGTGCCGAACTTGTACGGGATCTTGCGGCCGCGCTCCTTCTGCACGGCGTCGGCGACCGAGGTCACCTGCTCGAGGAGCCGGTCGAGCTCCCCCATCGTGCCCACGAGCGGCATCATGATCTCGGGCTTCGCCTTCACGCCCTGCTCGGCGGAGTCGGCGGCTGCGCCGAGGATCGCGCGGATCTGCATCTCGAGGATCTCGGGGTACACGAGCAGCAGCCGGCAGCCGCGGAGGCCGAGCATCGGGTTGTCCTCGTGGATCTGCTCGAGCCGCCGCCAGATCGCCTTCTTCTTGTCGAGGTCCGGCCCGGTCTTGCCGGTGGCCTCGGCGACGGCGATGTCGATGTCGACGTCGGCGAACTCGCGAAGGAACTCGTGGAGCGGCGGGTCGATGAGCCGGATGACGACCGGCAGGCCGTCCATCGCCTTGTACATCTCGCGGAAGTCGCCCTGCTGGAACGGCAGGAGCTTCGCGAGCGCGGCCTTCCGGCCGGCCTCGGTGTCGGCCATGATCATGTCCTGTACGAACGGCAGGCGCTCGGCCTGCCGGAACATGTGCTCGGTCCGCGCGAGCCCGACGCCCTCGGCGCCCAGCTTGCGCGCCTCGATGCACTCGCCCGGCGTGTCGGCGTTGACCCACACCCCGAGGCGACGGCGCTGATCGGCCCATGAGAGGAGCTCGATGAGCTCGGTCTCCTTTTCGTAGTTCGGCGGGTTCGTCGCCAGCTCGCCCGCGAACACCTCGCCGGTCGTTCCGTCGATGGAGATCGCGTCGCCCTCCTTGATGAGCGCGCTGCCGACCCGCATCTCGCGCTTCTGCAAGTCGATCTCGAGCGCCGCGACGCCGGCCACGCAGGGCAGGCCGAGACCGCGGGCCACGACGGCGGCGTGCGAGGTCGAGCCGCCGCGCGCGGTGAGGATGCCCGTCGCCGCGATCATCCCGTGGAAGTCGTCGGGTGAGGTCTCCGGGCGGACGAGCACGACGAGCTGCTTCTGCCCCTTCAGCGCGACCGCGCGATCGGCGTCGAAAACCGCACGGCCGGTCGCGGCGCCGGGCGACGCATTGAGGCCCTTCGCGAGGAAGCGGCCCTCCTTGCGCGCGCGCTCGACCGCCTTCGGATCGAAGCCGGGGACGAGGAGCTGCTCGACCTGGAGCGGGTCGACGCGCTGGATCGCCTCATCCTTGGTGATGAGCCGCTCCTTGACCATGTCGGTCGCCATCTTCACCGCGGCGCGCGCGGTGCGCTTGGCGGAGCGCGTCTGGAGCATGTAGAGCGTGCCGCGCTCGATGGTGAACTCGAGGTCCTGCGCGTCGCGGTAGTGCTTCTCGAGGCGCTGCGCGATCTTCTCGAACTGCGCGTAGGCCTTCGGCATGTCGCGCTTCATTTGCGAGATCTTCGCCGGCGTACGGATGCCGGCGACGACATCCTCGCCCTGTGCGTTCGTGAGGTACTCGCCGTACAGGACCTTCTCGCCGGTGTTCGGGTCGCGGGTGAACGCGACGCCGGTGCCGGAGTCGTCGCCCATGTTCCCGAACACCATCGTCACGACGCTGCAGGCCGTGCCGAGGTCGTCCGAGATCTTGAACTGCTTGCGGTAGTCCTTCGCGCGCTGGCCGAACCACGAGCCGAACACGGCCTCGACGGCGAGACGGAGCTGCTCGTGCGGCTCGGTCGGGAACGCCTTCCCGGTCTCGCGCTTCACGATGGACTTGAACTCGTCGACGAGCCCGGCGAGATCCTTGGCGTCGAGGTCGGTGTCGGACTGCGCGCCCTTCGCGTGCTTGCGCTTTTCGAGCGCGCTGTCGAACTTCTCCGCCGGGATGTCCAGCACGATCCGCCCGAACATCGAGATGAACCGGCGGTACGCGTCCCAGGCGAACCGCTCGTTCTTCGTGAGGGTCGCCATCCCCTGGCGGCTCTGGTCGTTCAGTCCGAGGTTGAGGACGGTATCCATCATCCC
Organism: Candidatus Limnocylindria bacterium; assembly: GCA_036394215.1. Classification (GTDB taxonomy): domain Bacteria; phylum Chloroflexota; class Limnocylindria; order P2-11E; family P2-11E; genus UBA4735. Next base: position 3,925 of record DASWFN010000214.1, on the reverse strand, counting down.
GGGCATCGACATCGCGGCACCCGAGCGGACCGACACGAGCAACGGGTCCTTCGGATCGCCGAGCTTCTTCTTGGTGGACTTCTCGACGGTGGCGAGCGCGCGCTCGACCTGATCCCAGAGCCCGGCCGGGAGCTTGCCGCCGCCCTTGAAGTACGCGTTGCAGGCCGCGGTGGTGATGGTGAGCCCGGCGGGGACCGGCAGGCCGGCGTTCGTCATCTCGGCGAGGCCGGCGCCCTTGCCTCCCAGGAGCGCGCGCATGTTGGCGTTGCCCTCGGCCTTCCCGTTCGCGAACAGGTAGACCCACTTCTGGGCCCTCGCCTTCGGAGCCGCCGTGGTCTTCTTCTTCACGCGCGTCGCGGGCATGGCGCACCTCCCGTCGCTGGAGCGCTCATGTTCGCAGAAACGGACGGCGTCGCATCATGCACGTGTGCCGACCGTCCTCTTCGTCTGCGCCCATGGCGCGTACCGCAGCCGGCTCGCGGCGGCGTTCTTCAACGCGTCGCCGCCGGACGGGTGGCACGCGGCATCGGCGGGCCAGGAGCCGCAGGAGGCGATGAGCGACGCGGCGATCCGCCTGGTCGCGGGCACCGCGGCGGAGCCCCATCTCGAGCTGGACCGTCCGCACGCCATCGCCGACCACTACGCGCCGGACCGCGTCGTGGCGATCGACTGCGACGTGCCGGGCGCCGAGCGCTGGACGCTCGCGACGGAGCGGATCGGCCCGGCCCAGCGCGACGAGATCCGCATGCGCGTGGAGCGGCTGGCCCGGGAGCTCTAGCCGTGCTCCGACGCGAAGAAGCCGCCGATCGGGATCGGCATCGTGACGGTGATCGGCGGGCCGCCATCGTCCGGCATCACGTAGAGGTTCTTGCCGCGATCGGTCGCATAGATGGTCTTGCCATCACCGGACACCCAGACCTCGCTGAGTGCGAGCCCTGACGCGAGCGTCGCGATCGGCTTCAGGTCGGGCACCCGCAGGACCGTGATGCCGACATTCCCGACGGAGTACAGCCGAAGCCCATCGGGCGACAGCGGGACCGTGGAGGGCGTGCCGCCCGCGTTGGCCACGGGGAACAGCCAGCTGAACGGACCCGGCTGATCGACCTTCGTCGGCGTCGGCACCGGGCCGAGCAGCGCATGGGATCGCAGGTCGACGACCTGCATGACGTCGCCGAAGGCCGGGTACTGATGCAGGTAGAGGAGCTGCCCGTCGGGCGTGAAGATCGGTGCCAGCCAGAACGGGTTCCGCATGTCCGCCTGCACATTCGCGACGGTCGTGAGCGTCGGCAGATCGATGAAGGTGACCGCGCCGTCGACGTGACAGTAGAGGACCAGGGTCTGCCCACCGCCCACGACCTTCGGCGCGAGGCCGGGGCCGCCACAGCCGCGGAACGTCTTCCCGTTCTGTCCGTCCACCGCTCGCGCCGTCTGGACCAGGCCGGTCGCCGTGACGTCGAACGCCGTCACGGAGAGCGGGCCGGCCCAGTCGACGATCGTGTAGAGGCGCTTCGCGTCCGGCGAGAAGACCAATGTGGACCAGATCAATCCGGTGCTGCCCGGCGCACGCGTGACACCCGGCGCCTGCGGGTTCGGATCGTGGCCGAGCGGGGTCGTCTGCGTGAGCCCGGTCCGGAGATCCAGGACCTGCACGTAGGCCGCCGAGCCGATGAGGGCGAGCCACCGCCCGTCCGGGCTGAACGCCACGTCGAGGACGCCATCGCCCTGGGGGCGAGCGAAGGTCCGCTGCAGCGTTCCGTCCAGCGCCGAGTACACCCGGATCGCGGTGTCGCCCACGGTGATGAGCAGCGCTCCGTCGGCGGACCGGAACGCACGGTAGGCGAAGGGGTCGATGGCACCGTCGATCCGTCCGACGATCTTGCCCGCAGGATCGACTCCGACGAGCACGGTGAGCCGCTCGGTCTGCGTCGCATTGAGCTCCGAGGTGCTGACCCAGGCGACCTGCGCACCCGCGCTCGTGCGCGTGATCGGCTGCGGGACCGGCTGCGGCAAGACGACCTTCGGCGCCGCCGTCGCGCTCGGCGCGGCCACGCCTGCCGTCGGCGAGGCCTGCTGCTGCCGGAACGTCGAGAGCTCGCGCCCGCCGTAGAGCGCGGCGACCGCGACCGCGACGACCGCGAGCGTCACCGCGACCGATCGCCGGATGGGGCGTGCGGCGGATCGCGGCAGCGTGTCGAACGGTGGCACCGCCAGCGAACGCGACCGCGCACCGAGGAGCTCCCGCATCCGCTCGTCGTCGCGCTGCTCGTCGCTCATGGCTGGCCTCCCTGCCGGTCGTACGCCGCGAGGAACGCGCGCCGTCCCCTCGCGATCCGGGACTTGATCGTCTCTTCGCTGCGTCCGGTCAGCATCGCGATCTCGGACCGGGTGAACCCGTGCGCGTAGTGCAGGACGAGCGCGGCGGCCTGGTCCGGCGAGATCGCGCGCATGGCCTCGCGTACCGCGAGCCCTTCCGCATCAGGAACGCCGTCGGCCGATCGCTCGGTGCCCGCGAACGGAAGGAACGCGATGAGTCGTGCCCGTCGCAGGCGCTTGATCGCCAGACGGGTGGCGATCCGGTAGAGCCATGCGCGTGCCTTGGCGGGCTCGCGGAGCGCCTGGTCGTCGCGCATCCCGGCAACGAACGTGTCCTGCATCAGATCCGTCGCGACCTCCCGGTCCCCGGTCAGCTTCCAGAGATAGCCGACCAGCTCCGCGGCATGCGCCTCGTACAGGTCGCGCCACGGCAATCGGCTCGTGCCGGCGCTGCCGGTCATCGTTCGCACGTCTCTATGCAGCTATGGGCCTCGACGGGAGCGGAACGGGTGCATGGCGCACATCCTGCTCTGGCGACGGCCCGATGCTAAAGTCGCCGCCCATGTACGAACGCCCCGGTTACAGCTCCCTGATCGGCCGGATCCGCAACAACGTGCGGACCTACATCCGCAAGCAGATCGAGCTGCCCAAGCAGGAGATCGCCGAGATCCTGAAGGCGAACCTGAACGCGGCGAAGTGGTTCGGGATCGCGTTCGCCTTCCTCTTCCTCACGCTCATCGCGTTCGCGGTCTTCGTCATCGGGCTCATCGCGATCTGGCTCCCCCTCTGGGCGGCGGCGCTCGTCACGCTCGTGCTCTTCGGCGCGGTCACAGCATTCCTCGGCTACGGCGGATACAAGCGGCTCGTGCTTCGCGGCCCGACCCGCTCGATCCAATCCATCAAGGAGACGGTGCGATGGGCGAAAGCCCGAGTGCTCGGACGGAACGCGAGCTAGCCGACCTCAGGCGCAAGATCGACGACGACGTTGACGAGCTCATCGAGCGCGCCAAGTCCGACCTCGATCCGCGCAATCTCGTGCGCCGGCAGCCGGTCGCCGCGTTCGGGACCGTCGGCTCGGTCCTCGCGCTTGCCGGCGTCACCGTCGGCAAGAAGGTCCGCGACGCCCGCCGCAAGACACCGGACGCCGAGATCGAGCGCATCGCAGAGCGGCTCGGTGGCCGCGTCGACCGGCTGAAGGGCCGCGCCCGTAAGCGTTTCCGCGAGCAGCTGCGCAAGGAGATCGGCGACGTACGAGCTGAGCAGCGCGGGCCGAAGGAAGCGCTGTGGGGCGCCGGCATGGCCGCGGTCACCGCCCTTGCGACGACCCTGGCCCAGCGGTTCGCCGGCCGCTTCGCCGGCGACGACGTCACGGACGGTCGCCCGCGGTCCTAGGGCGAGCTATCCGATCAAGAGGAAGCCCGCGAGCATCACGGTGAGCCCGACGAGGTTCGCGAGCTCGAGCACCCCCGACGCGCCGGTGAACGTGGCTGTGCCACCCGCGGCGACGATGAGGACCCCCACGGCGATGATCACGTTCGCGAGCGCACGGCGGCCGTTGTGCCGCTTGCGCAGGAAGATCCACGCCGACCACAGGGCGCCGCCGATGAGCACG
>DASWFN010000213.1:0-14606 GCA_036394215.1 Candidatus Limnocylindria bacterium | reverse complement strand
GCGCCGGTGAACGTGGCTGTGCCACCCGCGGCGACGATGAGGACCCCCACGGCGATGATCACGTTCGCGAGCGCACGGCGGCCGTTGTGCCGCTTGCGCAGGAAGATCCACGCCGACCACAGGGCGCCGCCGATGAGCACGACGCTGCCGAGCCCGCTGCCGACGCCCGCGAGGATCCGCGGAAGGGAGCCGTCGGGGTAGCCCTTGCCGTTGTCGGCGGCAAGCGCGAGGTTGATCGGCGCGCTCACGACGGCGTACGTCGCCACGAGCGAGAGGACGACCACGAGCCCGAGAGCGACGTGCGCCAAGCGGCGCGGCGCGAGCAGATACGTGGTCCCGAGCGCGAGCCACGCCACGTTGAGGATCGCGCCGAACAGGTAGAAGAGCTCGTACTCGGTCGCGTTCGTCTGGCCGCTCCGGGCGAGGTAGCCCGCGAACGCGGCGATGGCGAACATGGCGAAGCCGGCCGCCCACATGAGCTGATACGTCTTCCGGTGGCCGAGGTACTGGCGCAGCACGATGAGCGCGAACACAGCGGCGACGAGGCCGGTGGCGGCGGGGATGAGGAGCACGCCCAGATGCTCGGTCGCCCTGCGACCGGGCGCAACGGGATTACCGAGGTTTGCGGCGGTTCACCAGCACGACGACCGTGAGGAAGACGATCGACAGCGCCGCATACGCGACCGGCACGACGGTGGACCCACCCGCGGCGAGCGCGATCGCGACGGCCACAGCCGGGTCGCGCGTGCCGGCGCCCAGCAGGGCCGATGTCAGGTCCACGCCACCGATGCGCGCGGCGATCGCGGCGGTCAGCACGGTCGCTCCGAACAACGCGGCGGTCGCGAAAAGGCTCGGGCCGATCTCGTCGATCCGCGTGGCGCCGACCGCGAGGATCGCGACGAACGCGAGCTCACCGAGCCACTGGATGCCCCGGCGCGCGGCGGCTGGAAGCATCGGGACCGCGGACGTGACGCCGCCGCCGACCACGAACGCGATCGCGGCGGCCTGCACCGTCGAAGCCGCACCCCCACCTTCCCGCAGGCCAAGGGCGAACGCGACGACGATGGTCCCGAGGAGCAGCGCGCCGGCGCGGTCGATGCGGCCGCCGAGCCGCGCTGCGAGCGCCGGGCCCGAGAGCAGCGCCGGAGCGAGCGCGACCGCGATCAGTCCGGCACGATCCGGCACGCGGATACCCTGCGCGAGCAGCGGCACGAGCAGGAGACCCACGCCGTACGGAAGCGCGACGAGCGCCAGATTGCGGACGCGCCGCAACGCGAGGGCGGCGAGGAGCGGCGTGCGGAGGCCGGCGGCGAGGAAGAGCACGAGCAGCGCCGCGGGCACGAGGTCAGGCGAGGCCGAGCTTCTCCCGGAGCGCCGGCACGAGCTCCTCGATCTTCACCCGGACCTGCGACATATCGTCGCGATCGCGGATCGTGACCGCCCTGTCCTCGAGCGACTCGAAGTCCACCGTCACGCAGAGCGGCGTGCCGATCTCGTCCTGGCGGCGGTAGCGCCGTCCGATGGCTTGCGTCTCGTCGTACGTCGACTGGAAGTGCGGCCGCACCTTCGCCCAGACCTGCCGGGCCAGCTCGCTCAGCTCCGGCTTCTTCGACAGCGGCAGGATCGCGACCTTGTACGGCGCGAGGTCGCGGTGGAGCCGCAGGACCACGCGCACGCCCTCCTTGTCGGGCTCCTCGTCGTAGGCCGCGCAGAGGAACGCGAACGTCGCGCGATCCGCGCCGACCGCGGTCTCGATGACGTACGGCACGAATCGCTCGTTCGCTACATCGTCGAAGTACTCGAGCTTCTTGCCGGAGTACTCCGCGTGGCGCTTCAGGTCGAAGTCGGTCCGGTTGTGGATGCCCTCGAGCTCCTTCCAGCCGAACGGGAAGCGGAACTCGATGTCGAACGCGCGCGCCGCGTAGTGGGCCCGTTCATCGTCGGCATGCTCACGGAAGCGGAAGAGGTCGTCGTGATCGGCGAGGTCGCGGTACCACTGCCGCCGCGTCTCCTTCCACTCCTCGTAGATGCGCGGCGCGTCGTCGGGCCGCACGAAGTACTGCATTTCCATCTGCTCGAACTCGCGGGAGCGGAAGATGAAGTTGCCCGGCGTGATCTCGTTGCGGAACGACTTGCCGACCTGCGCGATGCCAAATGGCAGCTTCTTGCGCATCGACTGCTGGACGTTGTCGAAGTTCACGAAGATCCCCTGCGCGGTCTCGGGCCGCAGCCACGCGACCGACGCCTCGTCCTCGACGGGCCCGACGAACGTCTTGAACATGAGGTTGAACTTCCGCGGCGGGCCGAGCTTCTGCTGGCCGCAGCTCGGGCAGGGGCCCGCGATCCCGTTCGGCAGCTCGTCGAGGCGATAGCGGTGCTTGCAGTTCGCGCACTCGACGAGCGGGTCGGTGAAGTTCTCGACGTGCCCCGACGCCTCCCACACCCGCGGATTCATGAGGATGGCGGCATCGAGCCCGACGATGTCGTCGCGCAGCTGGACCATCGACCGCCACCACGCGCGCTTCACGTTGTTCTTGAGCTCGACACCAAGCGGCCCGAAGTCCCACGTCGAGCCGGCGCCGCCGTAGATCTCGCTCGACGGGAACACGAATCCTCGCCGTTTGGCGAGGGAGACGATCTTGTCGAACAGCTCCGGCGGTGGCGCTTCGGTCATGTGGTCGCGGGAGCCGGATGCGGGAGCCGCGCGAGCTCGTCGAGGAGGCGCGACGCGTGGATGTCGCGGTCGAGCACGTACTGCAGGAACGAGCGGAGATGCCGATCGAGCTCCGCGGCGAGCGGGGCATCGACGCGCAGGAGCGAAGCGCCCTCGAAGTTGCTCACCAAGAGGTAGCGCAGCGACTTCAGCCCGCGGACCGTCAGCGCCGAGGGCCCCTGGGTCTGGCCCGGCGCGCAGCTCGCGCAGACGAGGCCGCCGGCCTCGACGATCCAGGCGTTCGTCACCTCGGTCGGCGACGTGCGGCACTGGATGCAGCGGCCGAGCTCGGGCCGGAAGCCGGTGCGGTCGAGGAGATGCAGGTCGAACCAGCGGCACACCAGCGCCGGGGCGAAGCCGGCCGACAGGTGCCGGAGCGCGCTCTCCACGAGGTCGAAGACCGGCGCCGACGCCGACCGCTCGACGGAGAAGCGGTCGGCGAGCTCGGCGACGTACCAGCCCGCGGCGATCCCGTTCAGATCCTCGCGGAGCTCGCGATAGAGCGTGCGGGACTCGGCACCGGTCAGCACGTCGAGGTTGCGACCCCGGGCGAGCGAATACGTCGCGTGCGTGAGAGGCTCCGCGTGCCCCGCGAGACGGCTCGTCGGCTTGCGGATGCCCTTCGCGACGACGCTCACTTTGCCGAAGTGACGGGTGAGGAGCGTGAGGATGCGATCGGTCTCGCCGAAGTCGATGGTCTTGAGCACGATCGCCTCGGCACGGTAGGTGCGTGATGCCATCGACGATGAATGGTACCGGGTAGCATCGGTCGTGGTGACGGTTTCGGGGCGGTTCACGTCGCGCATCCATGCGATCGACCAGGAGATCCGCGAGGTGCTCGCGCAGGCCGAGCCGGCGCTCCAGCCCTTCTACGGGATGATGCTGTACCACCTCGGGCTGGACGCGGCGCGGCCGGGCGGCGGCAAGCGGATGCGACCCCTGATGTGCGTCCTCGTCTACGAGGCTCTCGCCGGAGACGTCGGGAACATCCTCCCGGCGGCGGCCGCGCTCGAGCTCCTGCACAACTTCACGCTCATCCACGACGACATCGAGGACCAGGATCCGACCCGCCACCACCGCCCGACGGTCTGGTCGGTCTGGGGCGTTCCCCAGGCGATCAACACGGGCGACGGGATGTACGCCGGCTCGCGCCTGGCGGTCCAGCGGCTCCGCGATCGCGGGCTGCCCGACGCGCGGATCCTGGACTTCGCCTGTCTCATCGACCGGGCCTGCGTCCGCGTCTGCGAGGGGCAGTTCCTCGACATCAGCTTCGAGAGCCGCACCGACGTCACCGTCGACCGCTACCGGACGATGGCCGCGAAGAAGACCGGTGCGCTCATCGCCGCGTGCGCCGAGGGCGGCGCGGTCCTCGCGACGGACGACCCGCAGGTCCGCGAGTCGCTGGCCCGGTTCGGGGACGAATTCGGACAGGCCTTCCAGGCGTACGACGACCTCCTCGGGATCTGGGCGACGACCGAGCGCACCGGCAAGCTCGAGATGCAGGACCTCGTGAAGCGCAAGAAGACGCTGCCGGTGGTCATGGCCTTCGAGAAGGCGTCGCCGCGGACCCAGGCCGAGCTCGCCGCGCTGTTCGCGCCATCCGCGCCGCTCGAGGCGGCCAGCGTCGAACGCATCCGCGAGATCCTCGACGAGCTCGGCACGCGCGAGCAGCTCGAGGGCGAGATCGCCGCACACCGCACGCGGGCTCTCCATGCGCTCCGCGGTATCGGCGGCCTGGCCTCCGAGCCGCAGCTCCTCATCGAGCAGCTCGTCGCAGCCGCGACCGGCGCCGAGGAGCCCGTCGGGAGCGGCAGCCGCTAGCATCGCCGCGATGTCCGAGACCTCGCTGAAGGCGCCCGGCGGCATCATCTACGAGCCCGGCGAGCGAGTGCTCGCGGTCGGCCGGCCGTTCGCGTGGTGGACGTTCCTGCTCGCGTTCGACCTCGTGCTGATGATCGCCGCGGCCATCGCGACGGGCCAGAAGGACACGCTGCCGGCGCTCGCGGCGCTCGTCGCGGCGTTCGTCGTGATCCTGACGGTCATCGTCCAGTACGTGCAGTGGATCAGCCGGGTCTGGGTCCTCACCGACCGACGCGTGATCGCGAAGAGCGGCATCCTCAACCGGACCCAGGCCGCGGTGCTCCTCGAGCGGGTCCAGGACGCGAGCCTGACCCGGCCGTTCCCCGCCTCGCTCTTCGCCGACTACGGCATCTTGAAGCTCGAGACCGCCGGCATGCATTCCGAGGAGCGCGTCACCGAAGGCCTCCACGAGATCGCGATCACCGGCGCCAGCCGCTTCTACGCACAGCTCACCGACGCGTTGACGCCCGGCCGCTGATGGCCGGGCGGCGCACCGCCGTCATCACCGGCGGCTCACGCGGGATCGGCGCGGCCACCGCCCGTGAGCTCGCGGCACGCGGCTTCGACGTGGCGCTGACCTATCGGAACAAGGAAGTCGAGCTGGGCGGGGTGGCGGCGGCGCGCGCGCGGCGAATTGAGCCCGCGAAGCGGGCGAGGCGTCAACACCGACCGCTCGACGCGCCGTGATGAAGCGTCGCCGCGCGCGCGGCGCCGCCGCCCCGCCGTGCGTGCGACCTGCCTCGGGCGGGCTCGAGCGCGATCTGCTCGCACGGGATCCCGACTACGCGATGCGCATCAACCGCGATGCGCAGCTCGCGACGCTCGACGCGCTGCTTCCCCTCCTCCGGTCGGCGGCGTCGGTGATCCATGTCACGAGCCACTGGGCGCACCTATATGGCACTGTGCCGCAGCTGCCGGACTACGAGCCGGTGGCGCGCAGCAAGCACGCCGGCGAGCAGGCCCTCCGCGCACGGATCCCCGAGCTCGCCGCGCGAGGCGTCCGGCTCATCGTCGTCACGGGCGACCTCGTCGAGGGCACGATCACCGCGCGTTTGCTCGAGCGACGCGCACCCGGACTCCACGACGCGCGGACCGACGAGCTCATCACGCCGGAGCGGTTCGCCAGCGCGATCGCCGATGCGGCGCTCGACCCGGCGCTGGCGAGCGGTTCGACCGCCGTGGTCGGCGGCACGCTCGCCTCGGTGCCCCGGAGCTAGTCGGCCCGCGGAAGCGACGCCGGCAGGAACGGGTCCGGCAGCAGCTCGCGGAGCGTCGTGGTCTTGCGCAGGCCACCCGTCGTCGCGAGCACGACCTTGAGGTCGGGCGCGAACTCGGCGAGCACCTGACGGCAGGCGCCGCAGGGCGACGGCAGCTTGTCGTCGTCGATGACGATCGCGATCGCGTCCCAGTCCTTCGTCTCGCCGGATGCGACGGCCGCGAACGCCGCGCACCGCTCGGCGCAGATGGTGAGGCCGTACGAGACGTTCTCGATGTTCGCGCCGGAATGGATCTTGTTGCGCTTCGTGCGGATCGCCGCACCGACCTTGTACCTCGAATACGGCGCATAGGCGCGCGCGCGGGCGAGCGACGCGACGCGGATGAGGTCCTCGTCCCCCGGCGGAAGCGTCACGCGTGCTGCTCTGACCGCGTCGGCTCGCGGAGGACGCGCACCCGCCCGATGCGCCGGCCCTCGACGGACTCGACCAGGAACTTCACGCCATCGCGCTGCACGACGTCGCCGGCCTTCGGCAGGCGGCCGAGCTCGTGGGTGATGTAGCCGCCCAGGGTGTCGAACTCGTCGTCGCCGTCGGGCGAATCGATGCCGAACGTCTCGCGGACCTCGGAGAACGGCACGCGCGCGTCCATGACCGCCTCGTTCTCGGAGACCGGAAGGACGAGCTCCTCCTCGACGTCGTACTCGTCCCGGATCTCCCCGACGATCTCTTCGACCAGGTCCTCGATCGTCACCAGGCCGGCCGTGCCTCCGTACTCGTCCACCACGATCGCGATGTGCACTTTGTCGCGCTGCATCTCGCGCAACAGCTCGTCGACCTTCTTCGTCTCGGGGACGAACTGCGCCGCCCGCAGGAACGGCCGGACCGTGACGTCCTTCTCGCCGCGCGCCAGGCGCCGGAAGAGGTCCTTCACGTACAGGACGCCGATGATCTGGTCGGACGAGCCTTCGTACACCGGGATCCGCGAGTGGCCCGCGCTCACGACCGTCTCGAGAACCTCGGCCGGGGACGTGTTCACGTCGATCGCGACGATCTCGGTCCGCGGGACCATGACCTCGTGCACCCGCTTCTCACCCAGCGCGAAAACGGACCGGATCATGTCGCGCTCCCCGGACTCGAGCACGCCCTGCTCCTCGCCGGTCTCGATGAGCGCCTTGATGTCGTCCTCGCTGATGAGCGTGCCCTCCTGGGGATTCGCGCCGAACGGCGCGGTGATGAGGCGGGTCAGGAAGAACAGGACGGCCACGAGCGGCCGCGTGAGCCACGTGATGAGGTCAAGCGGGAACACCAAGAGCAGGAGCACCGGCTTCGGGTGACGAGCGCCGATCGAGCGCGGCACGAAGAGGCCGAAGAGCACGGCGACGAGCGAGAGCGCGGCGACGGTCACGATGACCGCGCCGACATCGCTGAAGACGGCCGCGATGCCGAAGACCCGGAGCGCCTCGGACAGGCGCGGCGCGATGAACGCCGCGGCGATGCCGGAGAACGCGAAGATGACGAAGAACTCGACGACCTGGATGGCCGCCAGGTAGCGCACGCGACGCTCCCCCATGCGGCCCGCGCGGCGGCCGCGGCGACCGCGGGCGAGCAGCTCCTCGACCATCTGCGGCCGCCGGATGGCGTGGAGCGAAGCCTCGGCGAGCGACAGGATCGACAGGACCGCTACGAGCAGCAGCTCGACCGCGAGCAGCGACCAACCGTCCATCAAGACCTCGCCTTCGGTGCCGGTTTCGTCGCCTTCTTGATCTGGCGCGCGGGGACCCCGACCGCGAGCATGCCCGGCGCGACGTCCTTCGTGACGACGGAGCCGGCCCCGGTGACCGCGCCCTCGCCGACCGTGATCGGCGCGCGGAGGAGCGTGTCGGAGCCGATGAAGGCATCGTTCCCGATCGTCGTGCGGTGCTTGTTTACGCCGTCGTAGTTCATCGTGATGGTGCCGGCGCCGATGTTCACGCGCTCGCCGACGTCCGCGTCGCCCACGTAGCTGAAGTGGTGCATCTTCGTGCCCTTGCGGAGGCGCGCGGCCTTCACCTCGCCGAAGTTGCCCATCCCGACGCCCTGCTCGAGGTATGCGCCCGGCCGGAGGTGTGAGAACGGGCCGATGCGCACATCGTCCTCGAGCGTCGCACCCTCGAGCACCGACGCCTCGACGATGCAGCGGGCGCCGACCGTCGTGTCACGGAGGATCGAGTAGGGACCGATCCGCGTGTCCGGTCCGATGGCGGTCGTGCCCTCGAGGATGCAGCCGGGCTCGATGACGGTGTCGGTCGCGATCGTGACCGTGTCGTCGACCTGCGACGACGTCGGGTCGTGGAACGTCACGCCCGCGAGCATGAGCCGCTCGCGGATGCGCGCGCGCAGGATCGCCTCGGTCGCCGCGAGCTCCACGCGCGTGTTCACGCCGACGCCCTCGCTCGGATCCGGAGTGCAGTGCGCCGCGACCGTCTTCCCCTCACCGACCGCGACCGCGACGAGGTCGGTGAGGAAGACCTCCCCCGTCTCGTTCGGCGCGAGCTTCGCGATGGCCGCCCGCAGCCACGCGAGATCGATCGCATAGGCACCCAGGTTCGACTCGGGTAGCCGCTTCTCCTCGGCGGTCGCGACCCGCGACTCGACGATCCGCAGCACGTCGCCGGACGCGGAGCGCACGATGCGGCCGTACGCGTTGTCCGTCCCGAGCTGGGCGGTGAGGAGCGCGAGGACGGCGCCGCGCTCCACGCGGAGCGATCGCAGGCGCTCGAGCGTCTCGGCGCGGACCGTCGGCGTGTCGGCGTAGACGACGAAGGCGTCGCCGTCGCGGGCGTCGGTCGCCGCGAGCGCCGCCCGGACCGCGTCCCCGGTGCCGCGCATCGGCGATTGGATGGCGACGGCCGTGCCCGGCGGGAGGACGCCGCGCGCCGCCTCGCTCTCGGGCGAGAGCACCACGATCGGCCGGGCGCCGGCCTTCGCGGCGGCCTCGACCGACCAGAGCAGCAGCGGCTTGCCCGCGCAGCGATGCAGGACCTTCGGCACCTTCGAGCGCATGCGCGTGCCGAGCCCCGCGGCGAGGACGATGGCCCAGGTCGGATGGTCCGGCGCGCTCATCTGGTCATTCGGGGAGGTTCGGGATCAGCGGGCGGGCTGGGGCGCCAGGATTCGAACCTGGGATAGAGGATCCAAAGTCCTCTGCCTTACCACTTGGCCACGCCCCACCGACGGGACGCTTGGATGCTGGGCATGGCGCAAGTCTAGGTGCGCGCTACGCCGCGGACTGACCGTTCGTGCCTGGCGGCCGTTTTCCACGCTTGATGAGCTCAGCGACGCGCCGGCCACCCTTGCGCCCGAGCTGGGCGTACCCCTCACTGCCGAGCTGGCTCTTGCGGGCTTCCCCACCACGACGGCCGAGCTGCGCGTAACCCTCGCTGCCGAGCTGACCCTTGCGGGCCTCGCCGCCCTTGCGCCCGAGGTCGGCATAGCCTCCGGCACCGAGCTGCTTCTTCCGCGCCTGGCCGCCACGGCGGCCGATCTCGCGGTAGAACTCCGGCCCGTGCTTCGTGGCCGTGAGCTTCCCGCCCTTCCGCCCGGCCGCCCGCACGGTCATGTCACCTTTGTTGTCGTCCTTCACCTCTTGAGGGTAAGAGGACAGCGCTCGCTCGCCGGGCCGTGTAGCCGAGCTGTCGCGGTCTGGCATCGAGGCCGACACCCCGCAGGATGCGTGCGAGCCGGAGCGCATCGGGACGCGAATCGGCGATCGCGAACAACGATGGGCCGCTGCCCGAGAGCGCGAGCGTCACGCCCTTCCCTCCGGCGAGCAGCCGCGCTTCGCCGATGTCCCGGCAGACGCGGCTCGCCGCGTCGAGCAAGTCGTTACGAAGGTGCGCTCGGATCGTTGCCGGATCGACGGTCCGGTCATCGAACGCTCGCGCGAGCGCGGTCGAGCGGCCGCCATCGCTCCATTCATCGGGCGTCAAGGCGGCGAAGACCTCGGCGGTCGCCACACGCGCCGCGATCCGCACGAGCACGATCCAGAGCGCGTCCGCCGGCGCCGGGAGGGCGCGCACGCGCTCGCCCCGTCCCTCGACCAGCGCGAACGCCGTGCCCGCGGCGAAGAAGGCCACGTCCGATCCGATCCGGGCACCGACCGCGAGGAGATCCGCGTCGGTCCGCCAGACCCGTGCGAGGCCGCGCAGCGCGGCACCCGCGTCGCTCGATCCGCCGCCCAGGCCGGCGGCGGGCGGGATCCGCTTGACGACCCGCACGTGCGCACGGGCCGGATGGCCGGTCGCCTCGGCGAGCATCTCGACCGCCCGCGCGGTGAGCTCGCGGCCCGGCGGGGCTCCAGGGTCTGGCCGCACGTCGACGTCGAAACGCGTCGCGGCGGCGACGCGCACCCGATCGGCGAGATCGATCGTCGCGAAGACGCTGCGGAGCTCGTGATAGCCGTCCGCCCGCTTCCCGATGACCTCGAGCGTGAGGTTGACCTTCGCCGGCGCGTCGAGCCGGACCGCGCGGCTCACCCGATGGCCTTCGCGAGCGCGACCCACTCCGCGAGCGACAGCTCCTCGGGGCGGCGCGTCGGCTCGATGCCCGCGGCGCGCAGAGCCTCATCGGCACGGTCCTTCTCGAGGCCGGCCTCGAACCCGAGCGCTCCGCGCAGCTGCTTGCGGCGATGGCGGAACGCGTCGCTCACGAGCGCAAGGAACCGGGACTGGTCGAGCGGCGCGAACGCCGGGACCGCGAGGGTCCGCATCGCGACGACCGCCGAGTCGACCTTCGGCGGCGGCCTGAACGAGCGGGCGGGCACGCGCCGCACGATCTTCGGCGCGGCGAAGGACTGCACGAACACCGAGAGGAACCCGCGCTCCTTCGCATCGTCCGGGCCGGCGACGATGCGCCGCGCGACCTCCTCCTGTACGAGCACGACGATGCGCGGCGGGCGCCGCGGATCCTCGAGGAACTTCGCCAGCAGCGGCGAGGTGATCTGGTACGGCAGGTTCGCGACGATGCGCGTCGGCGGCCGCGGCCCGAGCGCGAAGATATCGACCGCGAGCGCGTCGGCGCGCACGACGCGAACGTTCTCACGCTCGCCGACGGTGTCCTGGAGGACCGCGACCATCCGCTCGTCGATCTCGACGGCCGTCACGGAGCGCGCCCGATCGGCGAGCGCGGCCGTGAGGACGCCCGGTCCGGGCCCGATCTCGAGCACGTCGTCGTCGCTCGAGAGCTCGGCGGCGTCGACGATCGCGGCGAGCGCCGCGCGGTCGGTGAGGAAGTGCTGGCCGATGCCCTTGGCCGCGCGGACAGCGTGGCGCTCGAGAACGGCGCGGAGGCTCTTCGGGTCGCTGAGGTCGCGGCTCATCGCGAAGCGAGCCTAGGTCGTGCGCCTCACTTGCAGGCCCACTGGCCCGCCTGCCCGTGGGCGAACATCCAGGCCGCGACGCTCGCGTTCGCGACAGGATCCCAGACGCTGGCCCCGCCGAGGCCGGCGCGCGCGCTGTTCGCGCGCCAGGTCCCGGGGATGATCTGGAACAGGCCGGACGCCCCGAGGATCCCGTTGTAGGCGAGCGGGTCGTAGCGGCTCTCGCAGTACGCCACGCGCAGGAGCTGGTCGGCGTCGGCCCCGTACGTCGCGGCGGCCGCGCGGATGATCGCCTCGATCTCGGCCGGCGCCGGCGGCGCGGGCTTCGGCCTGATGCCGACGTGCACGACCTGGGCGACCGGGGCGAGGATGTCCTCGCGCGACAGCACCGTCCGCTCCGACTCGACGCCGTTCACGCTGCGGACGAGGAAGGTGACCTTGGCCTGCCCGAGCGCGCCGGCGACCGCGACCCAGTGCCAGCCCACGTACTGCTCGGGCTCGACGATCGTCTCGATCGGGGCGGCGACGGGGATCGTCTCGATGGTGGTCGACTCGGTGATCCGCTGGATGCCGATGACGGCCCCGGCGACCACCGGCCCGTCCGCCGCGACCTCGAGGCGGTCGTTCGGTCCGAGGGCGATGCCGGACTGGCCCAGGAACGAGGCGACCGTGCCCGGCTGGGCCCGCAGGGCGACGGGGACCCCGCCGTCGACGACGGTGACCGGGACGCCCCGGTCGAGCACGATCCGCAGGCCGGCGACGAGGGGCTGGCCCAGGCTGACCGAGAGCTTGTCCCCGGCGGCGACGTCCAGGCCGGCGCCCTTGAGGAGCGCGCCGACCGTCTCGCCGGGCCGGGCGTCGGTGGCGACGCTGATCCCGTCGATCACGAGGGTGACCGAGGTGAACGGGTCGATGGCGGCGAGGGGGCGGAACCGGGCGGTGGCGGCGGCCCGGGTATCCGACTCGTAGCCGAGGACGGCGGTGGCTGGCCGGGCCGGCGCGGCGATGGCCCAGGTCCCCGCCATGACGACGAAGGCGGCGAGCCCCAGGCCGGCGCTGCGCAGGACCCGCTGGACGGTATAGCTGTGTATCTCCGACTCCTCCCACCCCAGCCGCACGCGACCATGGCGATAGCCAAGGTGTACGAAAGGGGGACGACGAAAGGGTATCAGGACCGCAACGCGACCGTTCGCGGTCGCAGGAGCAACGAAAAGTGGGCGCTCTCCGCCCGACCGGTACGTCCTAGGACCGCCTAGGACCCCGGCGGACGCCACCCCCGCTGCCGGAGATGGTTGCGGAGGGCCGGTCCGACGTCGTCCCGGCCGAGCGCCTGGTCGACGAACGCGGTGACGTAGCCGGCCCGATCGCCCGCGTCGTACCGCTCGCCGGCGAGCTCGACCGCCCAGACCGGCGCGCGGGCCGCGAGCGCGCTCACCGCGTCCACCAGCCAGATCTCCCCGCCTCGCCCGGGTGCCTGGCGCTCCAGGATCGGGAAGATCTCCGGCTCGAGGACGTAGCCGTGGACGGCGGCGAGGTCGCTCGGGGCGTCCGCCGGCGCCGGCTTCTCGACCATCCCCGACACCCGGTAGGCCCCGGCCTCCGGCGTCCCGCTGAACACGCCGTACCGGGAGGCGTCCGCGGGCGCGATCCGCGCCGCGCCGGCCACGCTGCCGCCGAGGCGATCCCGGGCGTGGAGCATCTGGCGCAGCGCCGGGGTCGGACCGACCACGATGTCGTCGCCCCAGAGGATCGCGAAGGGCTCGTCGCCGACGGCCTCGCGCGCGACGAGCACCGCGTGGCCGTTCCCCTTCGGCTCCCGCTGCACGACCACCTCGACGCTCGCGAGGCGCTCCGGCCGCTTCAGCGCGTCGAGCTCCGCCGTGCGGCCCTCGGCCCGGAGGCGCTCCTCGAGCCGCGGGCTCGGCTGGAAGTAGGCCGCCAGAGACTCCTTGCCGGGCGCGATGACGAGGATCACCCGCTCGATCCCGGAGGCGGCGCACTCGCTCACGACCGCGTCGAGCACCGGCGTGTCGACGAGCGGAAGCAGCTCTTTCGGCACGCTGCGGCTGAACGGGAGGAAGCGCGTGCCGAGGCCGCCGGCCGGGATGACCGCGGTGCGGACGGGCTTCGCTTGCTTCACCTGGCCGCCGCCGCGACGGTGAACGACACCGGCTCGGTCGATCGAGGCGCGATGCCGGTCACCGCGAGCACCGGCGGCTTGCGGTCCTTCGAGCCGTCGACGTCGAGCTCCAGCACGCCGTCCTCGACGACGTGGCGCTCGACCGTGGCGGCCGCGCCGAAGCGGATGACCTGCACGACGTAGCGCTGTTTCACGACGTTCGACGAGCGGAGGAAGCCGTTCGCGGTCCAACCGTTGTCCTTCTCCGCGTCGTCGGTGAAGCCGATCTCGGGGATGCTGATGTCGTCGATGGCGAGGCCATTGAAGTCCAAGGCGCCGTCGGTCACGTATTCGAACCGCAGCTGGACCTTCTTGCCCGCCCAGGGGCCGAGGTCAGCGGTCTGCTTGATCCAGGCCGGCTTCGCCCCGTTTCCCGACTTCCCCGTCATCCCGTTCCCCAGATTGTTCCCGTTCGGGTCGTCGCTCGTCGTCGCCTCGGTCTTGAGGGTCGTCCAGCGCTGGCCATCGGTGGACACGGCCACGTAGCCGTAGTCGAAGTCCGGCTCGATCTCGTACCAGCTCCAGAAGGACAGCGTCGCCTTCGCGACGCCGGAGAGATCGACGTCCCGGGTGAGCGTCGAGTCGAGGCTGTCGACGCGATCCGACCACCAGCTCATCCGCCCGGAGTGCGCGTCCGTCGGGATGATCCGCTGGGTGGTCGGCCCGCTGAGCTTCACGTGCACCGCGGACTGTGGCAGCGCGATGTACCGCGCCGCGTATTCGTGCACCGAGGTCTTGAGCTCGCCGCCCACCATGACGCGGTCCTGTGCCGAGGGGGCCGCGGCGCTCAGCCGGCCACCGCCGTACGCGTACTTCGGCTCCGGGTTCGCGCCGATCATCGCGTTCGCGGCCACGAAGTCGGCGAACTGCTCGTCCATGCCGGCCTGGCCGTGGGACTTCAGCACCGCGTCGACATCCAGCGGGGTGTCCACGCCGTGCCCGAGGAGCGCGTTGATGAGGTCGTCGCCGCCGGCGTGCTCCCGGAGGAACTCGAGGAACAGCAGGGCCGCTCCGTAGTGAAGGGTCGCGTCCTTGTCGAGGTCGCTCCAGTCGTTGAGCTGCGTGTCTGGCTGGCGCAGGAACATCTGATCGAAGCCGCCCTGGTAGCCCGCGAAGCGCTCGCACAGCTGCGCGTGCCCCTCGTTGAACCACACGATCGACCGGACGCGCTTGTTGAACTGGATCATGTGGCAGAACTCGTGCGCCAGGACGCTGTAGAAGTAGTCCGTCGCGAAGCGCGGCGCCGACGCGTTCACGTAGATCATCTCGCGCTCGGCCGAG
>DASWFN010000212.1:0-2418 GCA_036394215.1 Candidatus Limnocylindria bacterium | reverse complement strand
TTCAAGGTCATTGACATGCGCGGCCACACCGGCGAGCACCCGCGCCTCGGGGCCGTCGACGTCGTGCCGTTCGTCCCGCTGGCAGGCGTGACGATGGAGCAGTGCATCGCGATCGCGCATCGCGTCGGCGCGGCCGCGGCGGCCAAGCACGACGTGCCGGTGTACTACTACGCGAACGCCGCGAAGCGGCCCGAGCGTGTCCGCCTCCCGGACATCCGCAGGCCGCAGTACGAGGGCCTCGCGGCCTTCCTCGAGACGACCCACGTGCCGGATGCCGGGCCGCGCACGCTGCACCCGACGGCCGGCGCCATCGTCGTCGGGGCGCGACCGCCGCTCATCGCGTTCAACATCGAGCTCGACACGACGGATCTCAAGCTCGCGCAGCGCATCGCGAGGGAGATCCGCGAGTCGTCGGGCGGCCTGCCTGCCGTGCAGGCGAAGGGATTCATGCTCTCCGATCCACCGCGCGCGCAGGTCTCGATGAATCTGCTCGATCACACCGTCACGTCGCTCCCCACGGCGTGGCGCGAGGTCGAGACGCGCGCGAGCGCGGCCGGCGTGCGCATCCTCCGCGGCGAGCTCATCGGCCTGCTGCCGCTCGATGCGGCGCTCGCGGCCGCCGCCGACGCCCTCAAGCTCGACGGCTTCACGCGCGACCGGGTGATCGAAGCGCACTTCGTAACGTGAATGAGCGGCCGCAGGCCGATCTCCTCATCCGGGGCGCGCGTCTGCTCACGCTCGCGCCGTTCCGGATCGAGCAGCCACGGGTCGGCCCCGCCGCTGGCGACGTGGGCGCGGTCGACGATGGCTGGCTCGCCGCGCGCGACGGCGCGATCCTCGGGACCGGACGTGGCGATGGCTGGCAGCAGTTCGAGCTGACGGCGGGCGCGGTCGAGCGTCAGGCCGGCGGTCGCGTCGTGCTGCCCGGCTTCGTCGACCCGCATACCCATCTCTGTTACGCGGGCGAGCGCTGGGACGAGTTCGCGACGCGCCAGAGCGGTGCGGACTACCTCGCGGTGCTGCAGCGCGGCGGCGGCATCCACGCGACCGTGCGCGCCACGCGCGAGGCGTCCGACGATTCCCTGCTCGCGCTCATGCGATCGCGCCTCGCGCGGGCGGTCTCGATGGGCACGACGACGATCGAGATCAAGAGCGGCTACGGCCTCGATCCCGAGGAGGAGCTGCGGCAGCTGCGGCTCATCGCGCGGATCCGCACCGAAGCGGCGATCGACGTGGCGGTCACGTATCTCGCGGCGCACGCGATGCCGCACGGCATGGAGCGACGGCCGTTCCTGAAGGCGGCCGAGGCCATGGCCGTGACCGTCGCGACCGAGCATCTGGCCGAGGCGATCGACGCCTTCGTCGAGAAGGGCGCGTTCGAGGCGGAGGAGGTCCGGCCGGTCCTCAAGGCGGGCCAGGCCGCCGGGCTCGCCGTCACGGTCCACGCGGACCAGCTGAACGACGTGGACGGCGCGGCGTTCGCGGCGCGCCTGCAGGCGCGGTCGGCCGATCATCTCGCGAACGTCTCAGCGGACGGCATGCGGGTGCTCGCACGGATCGGCCATACCGTCGCGGTGCTCCTTCCGGGCAGCGCGTTCTTCGTCGGCTACGCGCCGCCCGACGCGCGGCGCTTCCTCGCGGCGCGGGTGCCCGTCGCGATCGCGACCGATCACAACCCCGGCACGTCGCCGCTCGAGGGCATGCCGACCGCGATCGCGCTCGGGGTCACGCTCTGCCACCTGACGCCGCACGAGGCGATCGTCGCGGCCACGATCAACGCCGCGCACGCCCTCGGGCGCGGCGACCGCACCGGCGCGCTCGTCGCGGGCCGCCGTGCGGATCTCGTGATCCTCGAGACCGACGACGAGCGCGACCTCGCCTATCGACTGGGTGCGCCGCTCGTTCGAGAGGTGTACGCGGGCGGACGGAGGGTCGCCTGACCAGCGCACGCGAGCGCATGCCCTGGTGGGCCGTCGCGTTCATCGCCGGCGCCGCGCTCGGTTGGGTCATCGCCGAGTCCGGCGGCATCTTCATCGGCATCGCATTCCTGTTCCCCTTCGGGATCGGCGGCGATCGCGTGCGCGCGGCCATCGGCGGCGCCCTCACCGGCGCGGGGCTCGCCGTCCTCGCCGTGCACGGGCCGGCGCCGGATCTCACCACGCTCGGCGCCGGCGCGACGCTGCTGATCGGATCATTCGCGACGTGGCAGGCCTTCCGGAGGCCTTAGGCTTACGGCGCGGCGTGCACTACCGATAACAGGAGGCGCGACCACGTGGGGACGGAACGCGTAGCGATCTACCCCGGCTCGTTCGATCCACCGACGAACGGCCACCTCGACATCGTCGACCGGGCTGCCCGGCTGTTCGACCGCGTCGTCATCGGCGTCGGCAAGAACCTCTCCAAGAAGACGGTCTTCAC
>DASWFN010000211.1:0-13396 GCA_036394215.1 Candidatus Limnocylindria bacterium | reverse complement strand
CGCGGTCATCGAGCAGCATGAGCGCGAGGACACGTTCGTCCCCTAGCCGACCGAGCGTCCGTTCAACAACGCTGAGGGCCGGGCGCGCCGCCGCTCACGCGGCGACGCGCCGGTAGAGCGCCTCGTGAGCGTCGAGCATCCCCGGGAGATCGAACCGCGATGCGTCCGCGCGGCTGCCGGATCGGTCCATCGCACGTGCGTCAGCGAGGGCGGCGCCGAGCGCGACCTCGTCGTCCGGCGCGACCAGGCGACCGCTGTGGCCGTCGACCACGACCTCGGTGAGCCCGCCGCGCCGGTAGGCCACGACCGGTGTGCCGCAGGCAAGCGACTCGAGCGCCACCATACCGAACGGCTCGTCCCAGCGGATCGGCAGCACGGTGGCCCGCGCGCCGCCGAGCATCCGCCACAGCGCGCGCCGGTCGAGCGGTCCGACATGCTCGATCCCCTCCCCGAGCAGCGGACGCACCTCGCGCTCGAAGTACGGCACGTCATAGATCGGCCCGGCAAGGCGAAGGGGCAGGCCGGCCGCGCGCGCGATCCGGCAGGCGGCAGCAGGGCCCTTCTCCGGGCTCATCCGGCCGGCGAACGCGAGGTATCCGCCGGCACCGTCGCCGGCGCGGATCGCGGAGAGGTCGACGCCATTCGGGACCACCTCGGCGACGGGCACCCCGGCCGCGCGCCATGCCGCCGCGCACGCCCGCGAAACGGTCGCGAGCCGCGCGCGCGCGCCGCGCGCGGCGGCGACGGTCACCGGGTCGATCGGCGGCAGATGCAGCGTGTGCACGACGCGATCCCCGCGCAACCGCGCGAACGCCGGCGCGTCGAACGCGTGGCCGTGGACGACGTCGAACGAGGCCCCGTGCTCGTCGAGCCACGCGCCGACCGCGGCGAACGCCGCGACCTGCGAAGCGGCGCCCGACGCCGCGTCCGGTCGCAGGGCGGCACGCGGATCGGGATCGATGCCGAGATCGACGAGGGTGACACCGCCGATCCATGAGCCACGCGGGGCGATCAGCGTGACCGCGTGCCCGCGTCCGGCGAGCCCTCGCGCGAGGTCCGCGATGACGGCCTGCGCACCACCGATCTGCGGACGGCGGTCATCGATCGCCGCGACGAACGGCGCGACGAGCGCGACCCGCATGGTCAGCCCAGCGAGGTCCGCGACGGAAGCAGGCTGAGGAACTCCTGGCGGACGCGATCCTCCTCGAACGCGCCGGACAGCGCGCTCGTGGTGGTCAGCACGCCGGGCTTCGAGACGCCGCGCATCTCCATGCAGAAATGGCGCGCCTGCAGAACGACCATCGCGCCCTTCGGGGCGAGCCGCTTGTTGAGGCACGCGACGATCTGCTCGGTCATGCGCTCCTGGAGCTGCGGCCGGCGAGCGTAGAAGTCGACCAGTCGCGCGAGCTTCGACAACCCGACGATCTGGTCGCCGGGGATGTAGGCGACGTGCGCCGAGCCGAAGAACGGCAGGAAGTGATGAGCGCAGAGCGAGAAGAACGGGACGTCGAGGACGCTCACCATCTGCGAGTAGCCCTCGGTGTTGGGGAACGACTTCCACACCGGCTCTCCACCCTCGCGAAGCCCCGCGAAGAGCTCCTCGTACGCGCGCGCGACGCGGAGATGCGTCGTCGTCAGATTCGGATCGGTGAGATCGAGGTCGAGCGCCTCGAGGACGCTGCGGAAGGCGGTCGCCACCCGCTCGACGCGCGTGCCCGGCTCGGCCGGCTCGTTCTCCGCTTCGTCGGGGTCGATGTCGTGGGCGACGCCGCCCCGCGCGATGCGATCCGCGCGGATGCCGGGCTGTTTCCGGTCGCCGTTGCCGTTCTGCGTCATTTCCGTCTCCGTGCGCGTTCTCAGAGCACGCCGTCGCGAGGCATGAGGACGATCTCGTCGAGGCTGATGGACTCCGGTTGCGCCGCCGCGTGCACGATCGCGCGGGCGACGTCCTCGGGCTTGAGCATCCGATCGCGCGGGAGCTCGGTGCCGCCCGCTCGCTCCCAGAACGGGGAGTCGACCGAGCCGACGATGAGGTTCGTGACCCGCACGCCCTGGCGGCGATTCTCCTCGGCGACGACCTGGGCGAACGCACGGACTCCGGCCTTCGCGGCACCATAGGCCGCCGCACCGGCGAACGCGTGGATCGCGGCCACCGAGGACATCGTGATGACGTGACCTCCTGAAGCGCGTACGTGTGGAAGCGCCGCGCGGACCACCAGGAACGTGCCGCGCAGGTCGACGTCCAGCACCTCGTCCCAGGCTTCGATCGGGAACGTCGCGGTGTCGCCGAACCGTCCGAGGCCGGCGGCCGTCACGACGAGGTCGAGCCCGCCGAACGCGCGCGCGGCGGTTTCCACCGCGGTGGCCACGCTCTCGGCCTCGCGTACATCGCATGGCGTCGCGCAGGCGCCGGGGAGCTCTCGGGCAAGCGCTTCGAGTGCCGACCGGTCGCGCGCCGCCAGCGCGACACGCGCGCCGGCCCCCGCGAGCGCGCGCGCCGTGGCGGCGCCGATGCCGCTGGAGGCGCCGCTCACGAATGCCCGCCGGCCGGCCAGGCTCACGCCGCCGGCCCCTCGTAAGTGAACGCCGAGCGCGGCGTCTCGTAGACGACGACGCGCGCGAGGCCGCGGATCCTCGGGGCGAGCAGCTGCCAGATCCGCTCGGCGATGCGCTCCGCGGTCGGGATCACCCTCGTGAACGGTTCAACTTCGACGTTCAGGTAGCGATGATCGAACGCCGACATGACAAGCTCCTCGACCGCACCGTCCAAGGCGCCGAGATCGGTCACGGTGCTCGTCCGTGGGTCGAGCGGGCCGCGCACGGTGACCTCGAAGCGGTAGTCGTGGCCGTGCGGCTCGGGCCGCGCGCACTTGCCGTAGAGCCGCGCGTTCTCGTCGGCCGATCGGTCGGGATCGGCGAGGCGATGCGCGGCCGAGAATCCGTACGCGCGGGTCAGCTCCACGTCGTCACCTCCATCAGTGTCGGACCAGAGCCCGTCGGTCTCCGCGAGCCGCAGCCTGACGAGCCGGGCGGCCGGGATCCCGCGCCCGATCGCCGGCGCGAGCTCCGCGAACAGCGTCGCCGCCAGCGCCTCGGCGCTCGCCTCGCGGCCCGCGAGCGGTGCGTACTCGACGTCGATGCGGTGATGATCGAGCGGCGCCGTGAGGTCCGCGAGCAGGCCGTCGAGATCGCGGAAGTCGGCGAGGAGCTCCGTCGACGGATCGATCGGCCCGCCGATCGTCGCGGTCACCACGTAGTTGTGGCCGTGGACCCGCGTCGCGCGCCCGAACGCGGGGTCGCGGTACGCGTGCGCGGCCTCGAACGGCTTCGCCCGGGTGACGAGCACCTCGCCGCGCCGGGCTCCGCCGCGGACCGTGAAGAACGGTGGGATCGTCATCCGCCCGGCATACCTACAAGGACCGTGCCGCGGGGAGGCCGGTCCGTGCGGCGGTCCTAGAAATAATGGACACTTGCGATAGAACGATACGCGCACGGCGCGCGCCGTGCTGACAGTCGGACCAACCACGACCGCGGCGGGAGGATCGACATGAGCTCTGGGAAGAACACGAGCGCACACCGGCTGGTCCGGTCCTGGCGGTGGCTGGACGGGTTCGCGGGGTTCTTCGGCGCCATCGTCGGCGGGTTCTACCGGATCCCCGGTACGCGCCCGCTCAAGAACGCCCTCCACGGCACATGGCCGCTCGGCCACCCGCTCCACCCGGCCGTCACGGACCTCACGATCGGCGGCTACACCGCGCTGGTCGCGGTCGACGTGCTGTATGTCGTCACCGGCGAGCGCGCGCTCCTTCGCGCGGCCGACTTCCTCCTCGTCGGAGCATTCATCACGTCGCTCCTCTCGATCGTGTCCGGCCTGACCGACTGGAACGAGACGGTCGACCATGAGCGCCGGACCGGCATGCTGCACGGCCTCCTCATGGTCGCAGCCACGCTCGGCTTCATCGCGTCGCTCGTCATGCGGGTGAATGCTCCGTTCGACGCGCGGACCACGGCGATCACGATCTCGACCGCGGCCTGGCTCGTCATGATCGTCTCGGCCTACTTCGGCGGGGAGCTCGTGTTCGGGTTCGGCACTGAGGTCAACCGTCAGGCCTGGACCGACATCCCGAGCACGTGGGAACGCCTCGCGGTACGCGAGAGCTCGCTCGAGGATCGCAAGCCGGTGCTCGCCGAGAGCGGATCCGGCATCGCGCTGCTCGTGGTGAAGGTCGACGGCGCGGTCTACGCGATCGGGAACACCTGCACGCATGCCGGCGGGCCGCTGAACGAAGGCAAATGGGTCGGCACGGACGGCTGCGAGATCGAGTGCCCCTGGCACGCATCGCGGTTCCGCGTGAAGGACGGCTCGGTCCACGGCGGACCGGCGACGTTCCGCGAGCCGGCGTGGAAGACCCGGACCGCGGACGACGGCCACCTGGAGGTGCGCGCCGCGGACTGATTGAATAGCCGGCGATGCACGCCGACGGCCTCCGGCACGTCAAGTGGTTCACCGACCCTGCCGCGCATCCCACGGAGTGGTCGCTGCTCGCGAGCGGCCCGGTGCTCCTCGCGTTCGCCATCGCCATCGGAGCCGTCGTCGTGGCGCATCAGATCCAGCGACGTTTCCCCGAGCCCGCGATCATGAAGACCTTCGAGCGCTTCGCGAAGATCGCGCCGACGGCGCTCGGGATCCACGTCGGGATCGCGCTCCTCGCGTCCGCGGCACTGGGCTTCCTGTTCGCGCCGAACCTGCGGCCGCACGACGACGCTCTCGGGACATCGATCCTCGTCGTCGAGGCGATGTGCGGGCTGATGCTCCTGCTCGGCCTCGCGACGCGGGGCGCGGCGGTGCTGCTCGCGCTCCTGGGCGTCGTCGCGATGCAGCCGTTCAGCTTCGAGAGCATCCTCGAGCAGGTCGCGATCCTGGGCATCGCGATCTTCTTCTTCATCGTGGGCCGCGGTCCGTTCTCGCTCGATCGCGTCCGCGGCGTGCGCCCGCCGGTGCAGCACGACCTCGCGCCGGCGTGGGCGCTCACGCTGCTCCGCGTCTGCATGGGCTTCGGCATCGCGTTCGGCGCGCTCACCGAGAAGCTGCTCGATCCCGCCCTCGCCCAGGCGCTGCTCGACCAGCGGCCCTACCTGAACGTCGCCCGGCCGTTCGGGATCGGCGATCCGCAATTCGCGTATCTCGCGGGGCTGACCGAGCTCGCGATCGGCGTCGTGATCCTGTCGGGACAGCTGACCCGGCCGGTGATCGCGATCGGGGCGGTCATCTTCACGGTGACGGTGCCGGTGTTCGGCTGGACCGAATTCATCGGCCACCTTCCCTACTACGGGATCATGTTCGTCCTGTTCATGGCGCCCAGCGCGAGATCGTGGCGGGTGCGGAAGTACCTGCGGCCGGCGGCGTAGGCGGGGTCAGGCCCCCTGCGGCGACCCGCTCGGGTCGAGCGACACGAAGTACGACTCGCAGGCCATATCGATGAGGTCGGGGGTCAGCTGCGCTGGACGCCCGAGGAACCGGGCGGTGTCGGTGAGCTGCTCGAGGATGTCGCGTGGGTGGCACGACCGCAGCCCGAGGTTCTTGCGCCGGTAGTGCGCGAGGATCTGGGACATCGCGTCGGCGCGGTACTCGATCTGCTTGCGCGCGCACATCCGCTTGAAGATCTCCTCGTACTGGGCGACGCTCGGCGCCTCGATGCCGATCTTGTACCGGATGCGCCGGAGGAAGGCCTCGTCGACAAGGTCGGCCGGGTCGAGGTTGGTCGAGAAGATGATGAGCATGTCGAACGGGATCTCGAGCTTCTTGCCGGTGTGGAGCGTGAGGTAGTCGACGCGCTTCTCGAGCGGGACGATCCACCGGTTGAGCAGGTCCTTCGGCGACACGCGCTGCCGGCCGAAGTCGTCGACCATGAAGATGCCGCCGTTCGCCTTCATCTGGAACGGCGCCTCGTAGAACTTCGAGGTCTCGTCGTAGATGAGGTCGAGCGTCTCGAGGGTGAGCTCGCCACCGGTCATCACGATCGGACGCCTGCTCACGACCCAGCGGTGGTCGAAGCGCAGGCGGTCGGCGACGACCGGATCGAGCGCCGCGCGGTGGTAGACCTGGTCGTAGACCTTGATGACCTGCTGATCGACCTCGACGGCGTACGGGAGCACGACCTCGCCGCGGAGCAGCGAGACGAGCACCTCCGCGATGGTCGTCTTGCCGTTGCCGGGTGGGCCGAACAGGAAGATCGATTTGCCCGAGTTCACCGCCGGGCCGAGCTGACCGAGCGTCTCGCGCGGAATGACCATGTGCGAGAACGCGTGCGCGAGCTCCTCCTGGGTGACCGAGATGTTGCTGATCGTCTGGCGTTTCACCGCGTCGAGGTAGGACTGCAGCGGCACGGGCGCCTTGCCGACGTACTGGCTCCGCGCGAGGGCCTCCTGGGCCTTCTCCGACCCGCGGTCGACGATGACGAACTGGTAGCTCGCGGCAGACAGCCCGGTGCCACCGCGGATCTCGACGAGGCGCTCGCCCTTCAGGAACTCCATCACCTTGTCGATGACGTTCGTGATCGGGAGGCCGAGGGCGGTCGAGAGCTCGGCCATCGTCATCTGGCCGCGCAGGTAGAGCGTCTTGAGGGCGAGGTCGGCGATGAAGCTGAGCGTCAGTCCGGTCTGTTCGATGGACCCTGGCTCGGGCGGGAGCGGGACGTCGGGCGCGGCCGGCACGCCGGGAGCGCCCGAAAGGGGCATGGTCGGAGCCGGACGGGCCTGCGGCTGGTACACGGTCGCCCCTTCCCTCACCGCTGTGACTAACGCGTCGCGCCGTTCAGCATAGCCTCGAAGCCTTCTTCATCCACGACCTTGACACCGAGTTGCTTCGCCTTCTCGAGCTTGGTCCCGGCCTTCGGTCCGGCGACGAGCAGGTCGGTCTTGGCGCTCACCGATCCCGACGGCTTGCCGCCCAGCGATTTCACGAGCGCCTCGGCGTCCTCGCGGCTGCGCCGTTCGAGCGTGCCGGTGAACACGACGGTCTTGCCGGCGAACGGCCCCGCCGGTGCCTCGGCCGAGACCGCCGGTAGTACTGGTACGACCTCGGCCTTGACGAGCTTGTCCATCGCGGCGGTCTCCGATGCGTCGCCGAGGTACGCGCGGATCGCATCGGCGACCTTCGCGCCGACGCCGTCGATGGCCTGCAGGTCTTGCGCGCTGGCCGAGCGCAGCACGTCGAAGACCTGGGCGAGACGTGCGTCGGGCGGCACCTTCGATGCGACCCACTCGGCAAGATCCTCCGACGTGGACCAGCCGACCTGCGGGATGCCGAGTGCGTTGATGATCCGGTGCAGCGGGCGGCGCTTCGCCGCCTGGATGCGGTCGTAGATGTTCGTCGCGCTCTTCTCGGCGAACCGGTCGAGCGCGAGGAGCTGATCCTTCGTGAGAAAGAAGAGGTCGGCCGGATCGTTCACCAGACCGCCGGCCTGCAGCTGCTCGATGAGCGACGCACCGACGCCCTCGATGTCGAAGCCGCCGCGCGAGACGAAGTGGCCGATACGCTGGCCGGTCTTCGCCGGGCACGCCGGATTCGGGCACCGGTATGCGACCTCGCCCTCGCGGTGCTCGACCGGCGTGTCGCAGACGGGACAGCGCTCCGGCATCGCGAACTCGGGCCCCCGCCTGGGCGCCCGCTTTCCCTTCGCGACCAGCGGCGGCTCGACGCGGACCACCTCGGGGATCACGTCGCCCGCGCGCTGGATGATCACGCGATCACCGACGCGGACGTCGAGCCGATGGACCTCGTCGAGGTTGTGGAGCGTCGCATTGCGGATCGTGGTGCCGCCCACGAGCACCGGCGCGAGCGCGGCCACCGGCGTGAGCACCCCGGTGCGCCCGACGTAGACCTTGATGTCCTCGACGGTGGTGGTCGCCTGCTCGGCCGGGAACTTGTACGCGACCGCCCAGCGCGGGCTCCGCGAGACGAACCCGAGGGCCTCTTGGTCCGCGACGCGATCGACCTTCACG
This sequence comes from Candidatus Limnocylindria bacterium, assembly GCA_036394215.1. Classification (GTDB taxonomy): domain Bacteria; phylum Chloroflexota; class Limnocylindria; order P2-11E; family P2-11E; genus UBA4735. The sequence continues at coordinate 5,392 of DASWFN010000211.1, read as the reverse complement.
ACGATCCCGTCGGTGCCGTAGTCAAGGTCGTGCCGCTTCGTCCCCCACTCGGCGATGAACGCGAGCACGTCGTCGATGTCCGTTGCCCGCCGGACGTTCGGGTTCGTCCGCAGGCCGAGCTCGCGCAGCCGCGCGAGGAGCGCGTGCTGCGAGTCCACGTCGAGGCCGGCGGCGCTGTAGACCCACATCGCGAGATTGCGCTTCGCGGTCTGCGCCGGGTCGAGCTGCCGGACCGCGCCGGCCGCGGCGTTGCGCGGGTTCGCGAACGGCGGCTCCTCGCGCTCGAGGCGCTCGCGGTTCGTGGCCTCGAACGCCGCCGTCGGCAGGTACACCTCGCCGCGCACGTCGAGCCGTCCGGGGACCGCCTCCCGGAGCGTCAACGGGATCGACTTGACGGTGCGGAGGTTCGCGGTGACGTCCTCGCCCACCGAGCCGTCGCCGCGCGTCGCACCCTGCACGAACCGTCCGTCGGCGTAGGTCAGGTTGATCGCGAGCCCGTCGATCTTCAGCTCGCAGACGTACCCGACATCGTCGCGGCCGAGCACCTTGCGCACCCGCTGGTCGAACGCGCGGACCTCCGCCTCGTCGAACGCGTTGGAGAGGCTCAGCATCGGATGGGTGTGCTCGACCGGCGCGAACCGGTTCGACGGCGGCGCGCCGACGCGTTGGGTCGGCGACTCCGGTGTGACCAGCTCGGGATGCTCGGCCTCGAGCTCCTGCAGCTCGCGCATGAGCGCGTCGTACGCGAAGTCGTCGATCGTCGGCGCGTCGAGGATGTGGTACTCGTAGTTGGCCTTCTCGATCTGCTCGCGCAGCTCGGCGACGCGTTTCTGCGGGATCGACGTGACCATCGTCCGATTGTCCCCCATCCAAGTCGTATGCCGTCGGTACCTGTCCGGCTACGACTTGCGGGCCGGAGGGTGACGACGGCGCGAGTCGTTCGGCGGACGCTCGGCGCATGCGTGTGCTGCTGCTCATGCTCCTGCTGGTCGGCGACGCGGGGATCCCGGAGCCGGGGCCCCAGGCCCAGCCTCGACCGCAGTACGTCATCGTGTCGTTCGACGGCGCGGGCGATGCCGAGCATCTGGATCACTGGACGGCGGTCGGCGACCGGGTCGGCGCCCGGTTCACGTTCTTCCTGAGCGGGGTCTACCTCCTGGACGGAGACCGCGCGAACCTCTACCAGCCGCCACGCCATCGCGCGGGCGTATCCGATATCGGCTTCGCGATCGCGCCGCCCGGCACCGACGTCCGGCGCAACATCGCGGACCTCGTGCGGTCATTGAACGCGGCATCGGTCGACGGGCACGAGATCGCGTCGCACTTCAACGGCCACTTCTGCGGTCGCGGGCCGGGGGCCGTCGGTGGATGGGGACCAGCCGACTGGAGCCGCGAGATCGATGCATTCGACGATCTGGTCGGCCAGGTCGCGGAGCACAACGATCTTCCCGGGATGCGGACCGCGTTCGGCCGGATCGCCGGAGCACGGACACCGTGCTTCGAGGGGATCGCCGCGTTCGAGCGGCAGGCGATCGCGGCGCACGGGTATCGCTACGACGCGAGCGAGCCGGGCGGCGGCGCACCGTACCGGGCCGACGGGATCTGGGAGATCCCGATCCCGCTCATGGAGGTGGCCGGCGCCGGCTATCGCACGCTCGCGACCGACTACAACCTCTATCTCAATCAGAGCCGGGCGGAGGATGTGAGCCCTGATGAGGCGAGCGCGTTCCGCGCGCAGGCGTACGAGAGCTATCGGGCGCTGTTCTGGTCCCGCTACGACGGCGCGCGCGAGCCCGTGATCATCGCCCACCACTTCGAGGACTGGAACGACGGGGCGTACTCGCTCGCACTGGAAGGGCTGCTCGCGGAGGTGTGCCACCTGCGCGACGTGCGGTGCGCGACCTATCGCGACCTCGTCGACGCGCTCGACGCCGGATCGCGGCCCTAGCCCTTCGTGAGCCCCGCGAAGCTCGCCATGAGCTTCTTCACGCCCTTGCCGGCGAACGCGACGGTGACCTCCTCGTCGTCCGGCCGCGGCGCGCTCGAGACGACGATCCCGGCACCGAACGCGGGATGGGTCACATGGTCGCCGGCGCGGAACTGCGTCCCGCCGCCCGCCGCGGCGCGCGCGGCGCGGTTCACCTGCGCCGAGCTCGGCTCGCGGCCGCCCCCGCCCCACGTCGCGGGCAGATCCGCGAGCGCGGCGGTGTGCCGCTGGGCGCGCCGTTCCTCGTAGCGCTGACGGCCGCGCTCCCAGTCGAGCTCCTCCCACTGGTCGCGCTCCTCGGTCTCGATCTCGCCGCGCAGCTCGATGTCCGCGGGAAGCTCGCGGAGGAACCGCGAGGGCGGATTCTCGTTCGTGCGTCCGAAGAGCTGGCGCCGTCTCGCGAACGTGAGGTAGCAGCGGTGCATCGCGCGGGTGATCGCGACGTAGCAGAGCCGGCGCTCCTCCTCGAGCTGCCGTTCGTCCTCGAGCGAGCGTGAGTGCGGGAAGACGCCCTCCTCCATCCCGGTGACGAAGACGATCGGGAACTCGAGACCCTTCACCGCGTGCATCGTGATGAGCGTGGCCGCGGGCTTCGCCTCGGCGAACTCGTCGACGTCGGAGACGAGCGCGACCTCCTCCATGAACGACGGCAGCTGCTCGTCGCGCGGCAGGTTCACGTAGTCCTCGGCGATGGTCCGGAGCTCGAGCACGTTCGCGTAGCGCTCGTCGCCCTCCTCGGTCCCGTCCTTCAGGTACGCGCCGTAGCCGGTGGTCCGGACGACCTCGTCCACGATGGCCGGCAGATCCTTCACGGTGAGCTCGTCCCGGAGCCGCGCGAGCAGCCGGCCGAACGCGACCATCGCCGCGGCCTGCCGCTTCGGGATCTCCGCCGCCTGCTCGGCAGCGAGGAGCGCCTCGGCGATCGGAACGCCGCGCGCCTTCGCGAACGCGGCGAGGCCCGCCTGGCCCTTGGCGCCGATCCCGCGCGGCGGCGTGTTGAGCACGCGCGCGATGGCGACGCTGTCGACCGGGTTGCGCAGGAGCCGCAGGTACGCCAGCACGTCCTTCACCTCACGGCGCGCGTAGAACGAGAGGCCGCCGACGACCTGGTACGCCAGGCCGAAGCTGCGGAACACGTCCTCGATGGCGCGCGACTGCGCGTTCGTCCGGTACAGCACCGCGACGTCGCGCGCCGACGTGGCATCGCCCGCCCGGCGCAGCCGCTCGATCTCGCGGGCGATGGTCTCGGCCTCGTGATGCTCGTCGTGCGCCTGGACCACGGTGACCGGCTCGCCGCCCGCGCGGTCGGTCCAGAGCTTCTTCTCCTTCCGGGCCGCGTTGTGCCGGACGACGCTGTGCGCCGCGTCGAGGATCCGCTGGGTGCTCCGGTAGTTCTGCTCGAGCTTCACGACGGTCGCGTCCGGGTAATCGCGCTCGAAGTCGAGGATGTTGCGCACGTCGGCGCCGCGCCACGAGAACACCGACTGGTCGTCGTCGCCGACGACCGCGAGGTTCTGGTGCCGGCCGGCGAGGTAGCGCATGAGGACGTACTGCGCGCGGTTCGTGTCCTGGTACTCGTCGACGAGGATGTGGTCGAAGCGGTCCTGCCATTTCTCGAGCGCGCGGTCGCTCGTCTCGAAGAGCCGGCAGGGCAGGACGAGGAGGTCGTCGAAGTCGACGGCGTTGTTCTCCCGGAGGAGCTCCTCATACCGCCGCCAGACGATCGCGCCGACCTTCGCGAGCTGGCCGGTGGCCTCGTTCGCCAGGTCCGCCGGGCCCTTGAGCTCGTTCTTGGCGCCCGAGATGACGGAACCGACCGCTCCCGGCGAGAACAGGCGCTCCGATACGCCGGCGTCGGCCATCGCCTGCCGGAGAAGCGCGCGCTGGTCGGCGGTGTCGTAGATCGCGAAACCGCGGTCGAGGCCGACCTCCGGCCCGTCGCGCCGGAGCAGCCGGGCGCAGAACGCATGGAACGTCCCGGCCGTCAGGTCGGTCAGGGCCTCGTCGCCGACGAGCTTCTGGAGCCGGCCCCGCATCTCCTTCGCCGCCTTGTTCGTGAACGTGACGGCCAGGATCTTCCGCGGCGGCACATGGAGATCCCGGATGAGGTACGCGATCCGGTGCGTCAGCACGCGCGTCTTGCCCGAGCCGGCGCCGGCCAGGATGAGGAGCGGCCCGCCGGGGTGCGTGACCGCGGCGCGCTGCTCGGGATTGAGGACATCGAGGACGGGGTCGGGCGTCGTCACCATTCGATGGTAGGTATCGCGGCGACGGTGACGGATTTCCACAGTCGCGTGGACGCATCGTGGAAAACTTCCGTACGTCGTGGACAACATCGCGCTGCCGGGTCGCGAACTGGTGGATAAATCCGTTGCCCGGTCGCTGGGTCGGCGGCTATGTTTCATCGCGACCCGAGGGGTCTGCCAAGAGGAACGGATCCGGAGATTCCATCAACGGAACCGAGCCTCAGGAGCGCAACCGGAGATAGCATCAAAGGCGGTCCGAGAGGATATCGAGGATCGGCTCCACGGCCAGGCTGCAGAGCTTCGAAGCTGCGGCAGGGCACGGAGGCAGGTCGCTCGGGTCGCTTTTTGTCCGGCGCATCCACACCCGTCCGGCCTTCGTACAGTTGCTGAATGACGGCTGACGCGCTTCCGGCCGACGACCTCCTGATGGCTGCCCTCGCGGCCCGGGATCTGTCCGCTCTGGCCACCCTCTATGACCGCTACGGGCGCCTCGCGTACGCCCTCGCCTACCGGATCCTCGGCGAGGGCGAGGCCGCCGAGGACGTCGTCCAGGACGCGTTCATCTCGGCGTGGCGCGGTGCCGCCACGTACCGCCGCGAGCGCGGCAACCCGCGCGGCTGGCTGCTCTCGATCGTCCACCACCGCGCGGTCGACGTCCTCCGTCGCAAGACGACCTTCCGGCCGGCGCCTCTCGAGGCCGCCGAGCACCGCGCCGCCGACGAGGACACCGCCGCGATGGCCGAGCGGAACGTCGAGCAGCAGACCGTCCGCCGGGCCCTCCAGACGCTCCCGGAGGCCCAGCGCCGGACGATCGAGCTCGCCTACTTCGGCGGCTACACCCACGTCGAGCTCGCGGATCTCATGGGCGTGCCGCTCGGCACGGTGAAGGGCCGGATGCGCATCGGGCTCCAGAAGATGCGGCGCGCGCTCGAAGGGTCGCGGGCATGATCGATCACGTCACCGACGACCTTGAGCTCTACGCCGTCGGCGCGCTCTCCGAGCCCGAGGCCGATCGCGTGGCCGCGCACCTGGCGACCTGCCCGGCCTGCCGGTCGCAGCTCGAAGAGCTGCATGTGGTCGTCAACGCGCTGCCCGACATGGTCCCCCTCCGGGAGCCGCCGGCAGCGCTTCGCGAGCGGATCCTCTCGGCCGCCGCGGC
>DASWFN010000210.1:0-5690 GCA_036394215.1 Candidatus Limnocylindria bacterium | reverse complement strand
CATGGTCACGCTCAAGGACGTCGCCGAGACCGCGATGTTCAAGGAGGCGACCTCCAAGCTCACCGTCGCGCTCGGCCGTGACGTGTCCGGGTCGCCGATCGTCGCGGACCTCGCGAAGCTGCCGCACCTCCTCATCGCCGGCCAGACCGGATCGGGGAAGAGCGTGTCGATCAACTCGATCATCTGCAGCCTGCTCATGACCGCGACGCCGGACGACGTGCGGCTCATCCTCGCCGACCCGAAGCGCGTCGAGCTCGCGGGCTTCAACAACATCCCGCATCTCGTCGTGCCGGTCGTGACCGACCACGACAAGATCCTCAACGCCCTCTACTGGGCCGTCGGCGAGATGGACCGGCGGTACCGGCTCTTCGCGCGGGCCACCGCCCGCAACATCGAGGCCTACAACGCCATGCGCACCGGACCGGACAAGGTCCCGTACATCGTGCTCATCGTCGACGAGCTCGCCGACCTCATGATGTCGGCCCCGATCCAGGTGGAGAAGGCGATCACGCGGCTCGCGCAGCTCGCGCGCGCGACGGGCATCCATCTCGTCGTCGCGACGCAGCGGCCGTCCGTCGACGTCATCACCGGTCTCATCAAGGCGAACATCCCGGCGCGGATCGCCTTCGCGACGGCGTCGGCGGTCGACTCGCGCACGATCCTCGACATGAGCGGCGCCGAGAAGCTGCTCGGCCGCGGCGACATGCTCGTCCTGCCGCCGGACGTGCCCAAGCCGATCCGGGCGCAGGGCGTGTTCGTGTCGGACCGCGAGATCGAGGCCGTCACCCGGCACTGGAAGGCGCAGCGCGACCCGCGCTACAAGCTCGAGATCCTCGAGGACCAGGACCGCGCGAAGCAGCGCGAGGACGGCGGCGACTCCGACATCGAGGACGACCGCTACGAGGAGGCCGTCGACATCGTGCGGCGCGCGGGCCAGGCATCGGTCTCGATGCTGCAGCGGAAGATGACGATCGGGTTCGCCCGGGCCGGCCGGCTCGTCGACATCATGGAGCAGGAAGGTGTGATCGGTCCGTCCGTCGGGCCGGGCAAGATGCGCCAGGTCTACGGCGCGCGGCCGTCGGCGACGGGCGGAGATGAGAGCTAGTGGCACGCCTCGGTGACGCGCTACGCCAGCAGCGCGAGCAGATGGGCGTGACGCTGGAGCAGGCCACCGAGGACACCCGCATCCGCGGGAAGTTCCTCCAGGCGATCGAGAGCGGCGACTACCAGTCGCTCCCGGGCACCGTCTACACGAAGGGCTTCCTCCGCAACTACGCGGGCTACCTGAATCTCGACCCCGAGGAGATGGTCGCGCTCTACACCGGGGAGCGCGGCGGCTCCGAGCCCGCGCGCACGTTCGCGCCGATGCGCCCGCTCGTGAAGCGAAGCTTCATCTTCACGCCGGCCGTCCTGGTGCCGGTCGTCGTCCTCGCGGGCATCCTTGCGTTCGTCCTATACGTCTACTACCAGTTCACGACCTTCGCGGTCGCGCCGCACGTCGACATCACCGACCCGCCGGGCGATGCGGTCTCGCAGAGCGCCGAATACACCGTGAAGGGCAAGACCAACCCCGACGGCCGGATCACGGTCCGCGTGCTGCCGGGCCTCGATCCGCTGCCCGAGGTCAAGCCCGCGCGTGATGGCACGTTCAGTGTCGTCGTGCCGCTGAAGCCCGGGCCGAACCATGTGGAGATCCAGGTGCTCGACCCGTCCGGGAAGCTCGCGCAGGCGTCGCGCACGATCCAGCTGAGCCCGGCGGTGTCGAACGAGCCCCAGGCGCCGCAGCTCATCGTCGAGCAGCCGGCGAACGGCGGCACGTACACGAACGCGCCGGTCACGGTGTCCGGCCGGGTGGACAAGTCCGTCGCGAGCGTCACGGTGAACGGAACGCCGGCGACCATCGGCAGCGACCTCAAGTTCGGCGTCACGGTGAATTTCGTCGCCGGGCCGCAGACCCTGCGCGTCGTCGCGAAGACCGCGACCGGCGCGGAGGTCCAGGAGACCCGCACCGTGTCGGTCTCGTTCACCGCGGCGGTCGTCACGGTGCGTACGGTCGGCGGCGAGGCATTCATCGTCGCGACCGTCGACGGGGCCCAGGCTCCGGGGACGAACAAGGTCTTCCCGGCCGGGCAGGTGCTCACGTTCACCGGCAAGACCGTGACGATCCGCACCGGCAACGCCGGCGCGACGTTCCTTTCGTTCAACGGCCAGGATCTCGGGAAGATGGGGGACGCGGGCCAGGTCACGGAACGCTCGTTCAAGTTCCCATGACCCTGAACTTCCCGCTCGTCCTCGTCTTCGCGCGGATGCTCGCGGTCGTCCCGATCGTGCTGCTCCTGCAGGCGCCCGACGAGCGCAACGCGACATGGGCGTTCCTCATCTTCACCCTCGCGGCGCTCACCGATGCGGTGGACGGCCGCCTCGCGCGGCGACTCGACCAGGTGACGCGGCTCGGCACGTTCCTCGATCCGCTCGCCGACAAGCTGCTCGTCATCGGCACGCTCATCCCGTTGCAGGGCCTCGGGCTCGTGCCGGCGTGGGTCGTCGTCGTCATCGTCGCGCGCGAGCTCGCGGTCACCAATCTGAGGGCCATCGCGTCGGCGCGCGGCTACAGCGTCGGGGCGAGCGCGTCGGGCAAGGTGAAGACGATCTTCCAGACCGCGTCCGCCGCGGGTCTGCTGCTCCTCCTCGCGGTGCCGTCGCTTCCGCTCGCGTACTTCGTGTACGCGCTGCTCAGCGCCGCGGTCGGTCTCACGATCCTTTCGGGTGCCGACTACCTCTGGAAAGCCTCGTTCGCGATCGCCGGCCGGGGCGGCCTGGAGCGGTGGCGGATCGCGCCGCGCGATCGCGCCCGCACCCGTGCCCGCTAAGCCGCCCGCCTACGCCGATCTCGCGGCACGGATGGGGGAGCTGCATCCGAAGCTGCGGCGGAAGAAGCTGACCGTCGCGTGCGCGGAGTCGTGCACCGGCGGCCTGCTGGCGGCGATCCTCACCGAGCATGGCGGCGCGAGCGGCTACTTCCGCGGCGGCATGGTGGTGTACTCGGACGAGGCGAAGACGATCCTCGCCGAGGTCCCGCCACAGCTCATCCACTCGCACGGTGCGGTGTCGTCGGTCGTCGCGGCGGCGCTCGCCCGCGGCGCGCGCGAGAAGCTCGGCGCGAAGATCGGTCTCGGCATCACCGGCATCGCCGGGCCGGGCGGCGCGACGCCGGGGAAACCGGTGGGTCTCGTGTACATCGCGGTCGACAGCGACAAGGTCCACACCGTGAAGAAGCAGCAATGGACCTTCGACCGTGCGGGCAACCGGCTCGCGAGCGTCGGCGTCGCGCTCGAGCTGCTCTCGGAAGCGATCGGGTGAGCACCCGGCCGGAGTTCCTCACCGGACCGCACGCGCGGGCGTGGGACGATCCCGAGGTCGCGGCGCTCTACCGCCACCGGCTGCTGTACCCGCCGGCGCTCTTCGACGCGCTCATCGAGCTGCTTGGCACGGCGCGTCGTGTCGTCCTGGACGCCGGCGCCGGAACGGGCGCGATCGCGCGGAATATCGCGTCGCGCGTCGAGCGCGTCGACGCGGTCGAGCCGTCGGCCGCGATGATCGCCGAGGCGCGGCGGCTGCCCGGCGGCGACAGCGCGCGCATCCGCTGGATCCGCTCCACGGCGGAGGATGCGCCGCTCGACGGGCCGTACGGGATGATCGTGACCAGCCAGAGCCTCCACTGGATGGACTGGCAGGTCGTGATCCCGCGCTTCGCCGCCGCGCTCGCCCCGGACGGGCACTTCGCGATCGTCGACGATCCCGAGGAACCCGAGGCGTGGTCAGAGGGGCTGCTGGACATCATTCGGCGCTACTCGATGGTCCAGCAGGCCGTGCATCAATTCGCGCTGATCCCCGAGCTCGAACGGCGTGGGCTCTTCGTCCGCGAGGGCGAGCGACGGATCGACCCGCTCCCGATGACCCAGACCGTGAACGAGTACATCGCGTCGTTCCACGCGCGGAGCTCGCTCGCGCGCAACCGCATCGGGCCCGAAGCCGCGGCGAAGTTCGACGCGGAGGTCCGCGCGCTCGTTGCGGGCCGTGACTCCATCGTCCGGCACGTCGGCGGACGCATCGTCTGGGGCCGGCCGGTGGCGCCATGACGGCGAAGTCCCTCGGCGTCGGCCTCCTCGGCCTCGGCACGGTGGGCAGCGCGGTGGCGCGCGCGTTCGCGGACCGCCAGAAGCGCGTGGATGCGGCCGCGGGCCGTCCGGTGCGGCTGCTCGGTGCCGCGGTCCGCGACCCGAAGAAGGCCCGCGACGCGGGCGACGCGCCGGTCACCGGCGATCCGTTCGCGATCCTCGACGACCCCGAGATCGGCCTCGTCATCGAGGTCATCGGCGGGCATCAGCCGGCGTTCGACCTCCAGCTCGCGGCGCTCGAGCGCGGCAAGCACCTGGTCACCGCGAACAAGGAGGCCGTCGCGAAGGAGTGGAACGCGCTCCACGAGGCCGCGCGCCTCGCGAAGCGCGAGCTGCGCTTCGAGGCCGCGGTCGGCGGCAGCGTGCCGGTCATCCGCGGGGTCATGGATCTCGGCGCGGTGCGGCCGCGGGTCCTCCGCGGCCTCGTCAACGGCACGACGACATACATCTGCTCGCGCATGGAGAACGGCATCGCCTTCGCCGACGCGCTCGCCGAGGCCCAGGCGAAGGGGTACGCCGAGGCGGACCCCACGAACGATATCGACGGGTTCGACTCCGCGTACAAGCTCTCGATCCTCGTGAGCCTCCTCGAGGGACGGCACTTCCGGCCCGAGCAGGTGCGGCGGACCTCGCTGCGCTCGGTCTCGTCCGCGGACGCCGATGCGGCCGCCGCGCGCGGCGCCCGGCTGCGGTACCTCGCCGTCGCCGATTTCGGCGACAAGGCGACGAAGTGCCGCGTCGGTCCGGAGGAGGTCGTCGCGGATTCGCTCGAGGGCCGGGCGTCCGGGCCGACGAACGTCATCACGCTCGAATCGGACATGGCCGACACGCTCGTCTGGAGCGGGCCCGGTGCGGGCGGCGACGCGACCGCGTCCGCGATACTCGCCGATGTGATCGCGATCGCGCGGGCCATGCGCTGAGCAAGCCCCTCGTCTTCAAGTTCGGCGGCACATCCGTCGGGTCGCCGGCCGCCATCGAGGCGGTGGCGAAGATCGTCGCGGCCGAGAAGGGCGAGCGGATCGTGGTCGTGTCCGCGACGTCGGGAACCACCGACGCGCTCGTGAAGGCCGCCGAGCAGGCCGCTGCCGGCGACGCCGCGGCCGCCCAGAAGGCGATCGAGCGGCTCGCCGAGCAGCACAAGAACCTCGCGGCCGATCTGCTGGGGGTCCAGGGCGCCGAGGCGCTCACCGAGATCGGCGAGCTGACCGAGCGGACGATCGCCCTCCTCCGGAGCGTGGCGCTGTTGCGCGAGTGCAGCCCGCGCTCCTCGGACGCGATCCTCTCGTACGGCGAGCGCGTGTCCGCGCCGATCGTCGCCGCGACGTTGACCGCGCGTGGCGTACCGTCCGAGGCACTGTCCGCCGAGGGCCTGCTCATCACCGACGACGCCTTCGGCCACGCGAATCCGATCCTCGAGCTCACCCGCGAGCGCGTCGAGACGCAGCTCCTCCCGCGGATGCGCTACGGCACGGTGCCGGTGGTGACCGGCTTCGTCGCCTCGACCGCCGATGG
>DASWFN010000209.1:0-18072 GCA_036394215.1 Candidatus Limnocylindria bacterium | reverse complement strand
TCCAGCAGCGCGCCGCGGATCCCGCCGTCGCGGACGTCGGTCCCGAGCGCAGCGAAGTCGAAGATCGCGCGCTCGGCGACGAGCGACGTCCACCCGGACGTGCGGCCGAAGCGCTGCTGCCACGCGACGCGCGCGACCGTGAACGTGGGAATGGCCAGGCGCAGCGCGCGCATGTCGGAGAGCACGAGCAGCGCCGCGGGCGACGACCGCACCATCGGCAGGAGCGGCGCGAGATCGTCGATGCGCGTCGAGCCGGGCGCGAGCTGCGGGCCGGTGTCCACGACCGCGAGCCGGAATCCGTCGCTGCGCAGCGCCGCGCTCGCCGCGAGGAGCACGTCGTCGCGCGTCGTCGCGCGCACCACGAAGACGCGCGCGAGGTCGACGCCCGCGCGGAGCGCCGCGACCGGATCGAACGTCGCGGTCGGATCGACCCACAGGACCGTGCCACCGTCGCGCTGCGCGCCGGCGGCGGCCCGATGCGCGAGCCCGACCTTCCCGGTGCTCCCCGCTCCGACGAACGCGAGCGGCGCACCCGCGGCGAGCCCGGGTGTGAGCGTGTCGAGCGAGCTGTCCGTCTGGATCCGGCGCTCGCTCGTGCGCCGTTCGGTCACCGCACCATGCGCGAGCACGTGAGTGCCGAAGCGGCCTTCCACGCTCGCGATCGCCTGCGCCAGAGCCGCTTTTCCTTGGGCCACCCGCCACGCTCCCCGTTCTCCGTCCCCTGGCCTGGCCTCCATAGAACGGATGTTCTAACAGTAGAAGGGGGTCGGGCGGGCGTCAAGCGCGAAGTTGCCACCAAAAGTTGCCCGAGAGAACGTGACGAAACGCATTCCGTGGCCACCGTCGTGCACCACCCAACGGCCAAAGGGGGCGCCACGTGGACATCGACCACAAGGGACCGGCCCGGTGCACCGACTGCGGACAGGACGCCTACATCCGCTTGGCCGGCACCGAGGACTACGTCTGCGCCCACTGCTTCGCCGATCGCGGCCGCGCCCGCACGGCCCGCGGGACCAAGGACGCGTCGGCTAGAGCGTCGCAGTCTCCACCGACAAGATCGGTGGAAGGTGCTGCGCGATAAGGGACCACGTCCGGCCCTCGTCGGCGCTTCCCCAGATCTCGCCGTTCGTCGTCCCGAAGTACACGCCCGCCGGATCCATCCGGTCGGTCGCCAGGCCCTCGCGCATCACCTCGTAGCTCGATCCGCGCGGGAGCCCGTTCGCGAGCTTCGACCACGTCTTGCCGCGGTCACGGGTGCGCCACACCGCCGCGCCAGTCGCCGCGGGCGACATGCGCATCGGGAACTCGAGCGGGAAGAGATACGCGGTCTTCGGATCGCGCGGGTGGATCGCCGACGCGAAGCCGTAGTCGGTCGGTAGACCCTTCGTCACGTTCGCCCACTTCTTGTCGCCGGCGTCCCTGAAGTACGCGCCGGTGTGTGCTTGCTGGAACCGTGCACCCGGCACGGTCGGGCTTCCCACCAGGTGGTGCACTCAGGTGTAGTCGCCCTCGGGGCCCTGCGGGACCGGCGAGCCGAGACCCTCGTTGCGCCGGGCCCACGACGTCCCGCCGTCGCTCGTCTCGTACACGCCGGCCGAGCTGATCCCGATGGCCATCGACTTCGCGTCGCCCGCGTCGACGACGATCGAGTGCATGCCGAGCCCGCCCCCGCCCGGGGCCCAGTGCTTCGTGTCGGGATGGTCGTTCAGCGACCGCACCGACTCCCAGGTCTCGCCGCGGTCGGTGCTCTTGAACAGCGACGCCGGCTCGGTGCCGACCCACATGACGTCCGGTGCGCTCGTGTGACCGGCCTCGATGTGCCACGTCCGGCTGAACGTGCGCTCGTCACCGGCCGGGAATGCCGGGTTCTTGCCGGGCTTCCAGGTCTTGCCGAGGTCGCGCGAGATCTCGACCCGCGGTCCGCCCCAGGTCATGTTCACGCCGGCGAAGAGCGACTGGCCGTCGCGCGGATCGAAGGCGACGTGATAGACGGGCTGGCCCGGGAAGTACGGCCCCTCGAGGCGCCAGCGCTCGCGCGCGGCGCCGCTCCGGAACACGTACACGCCCTTCTTCGTTCCGAGGAGCACCAAGACGCTGCGGGCCATCGCTATCCCCTCTCCCCGAATCGGCCGAATCGGCCGAATCGGCCGGATCCGCCGGACACGGCTGGCACGATGTGGACGATATCGCCGTCGCGCAGCTGGGTGCGCTCGCCCTCGAGGTACCGGATGTCCTCGTCGTTCGCGAAGATGTTCACGTGATCGCGCATCTTCCCATGCTCGTCGCGCAGGCGCTCGGCGAGGGTCGGGTAGCGCGCGACGAGCCCGGCCAGCGCGCCCGCGAGGTCGGTCGCGTCGACCGTCGCGCTTCGCGCGCCGCCAGCGAACTCGCTGAATGCGCCGTGCAGCTTCACCGTGACGTTCCCCATCCGCTACCCGGATAGTAGTGAACGCTCGATACACTCGCGCTCCCATGAAGACCGCGTTCCTCGGAGAAGACAGCGCGCGCGACGCGCGGCTCGTCGGCGCGAAGGCCGCGACGCTCTCGCGTCTCGCCGATCGGTTCCGCGTGCCCGCGGGCTTCTGCCTCGACGCGACGGTGTTCGATCGGCTCGGATCGGCGGTCGAGGGTGACGCAGCGTCGCTCGCGACGCTGCGAGCGCTCGTCGAGTCCGGACACCAGGGCCTCGAGTCGCGCACCGGCCGTCGGGCGCCGCTCGTGGCGGTTCGCTCCTCAGCGATCGGTGAGGACGGCGCCGAGACGTCGTTCGCCGGACAGCACGAGACCCTCCTCGACGTCAGTGGGGTCGACGCCATCGTGGACGCCGTGGTCGCGTGCTGGCGCTCCGGCTCGTCCGAGCGCGCCGTGGCCTATCGGAGGGAGCACGGGATCGCGGACCGTGCGCGCGTCGGGGTCCTCGTCCAGGAGATGGTGCCGGCCGATGCGGCCGCGATCGCCTTCTCCGCCGACCCGGTCGCCGGGGACCGCGACGTGGTCGTCGTCGACGCGTGCATCGGCAACGGCGAGGCCATCGCGTCGGGCACCGTGACGCCGGACACGTACGCGCTGCGAAAGTCAGGGCTCGCGATCGTGAAGCGGACGGTCACCGGCGAGCGGCCCGCGCTCACGGACGACCAGGTGCGCGAGGTCGCCGAGCTCGCGATCGCTCTCGAGGCCGAGCGCGCCGGGCCGGTCGACGTCGAGTGCGCCTTCGCGGGCGGCACGCTGTACCTCCTGCAGGCCCGGCCGATCACGGCCCTCCGCGAGCCGGTGGAATTCAGCGCTGACTGGGACGACCCCGCCGACGCCGCGCTGACGTGGGCGCGCGAGGACGTCCACATGAACGAGTGCCTTCCGGCGCTCGCGTGCGAGTACGTCATCAACGCGCCCGCGTTCGGGCTCGACCGCGCGAACATCGTGTTCGGCCCGCCGGCCCGAACGCGGTACCAGGCGGTGCACGGCTACATGTACGCGACCCGCGTCCCGCTCGCGCCCGCGGCGGATCTGCCCGCGCTCGAGGCCACCGGACTGCAGCGCAGGCGCGAGGCGGCGCGCACGCTCGGGCGCGACTGGCCCGATCGCTACCTCCCGATGGTGCTCGACCACTTCGCGTGGATGCGCGCGGCGCGGATCGCCGACGCCGCGAGCGCGCTCGCCGCGTGGGACGGCTTCTGGCCTCGGGTCAACGACATTTGGCTCATCCACATGCTCATCGTGCCGCCGGTGTATTCGCTGCTCGAGGAGCTCGCGTCGGCGTACGCGTCGCTGACCGGCCGGCCCGCGACGGATGCACCGAGCCTCTTCGCCGGACGCGCGGCGACCCTGCAGGAGATGCAGCAGGGCCTCCACGACCTCGCGGCCGCGGTCCGCGCGACGCCGGCGGTCGCCGAGCGCATCCCGACGGTCCGCAGCCTCGACGAGCTCACGGCGCTGGAGGGTGGGATGCGGATCCGCGCGGCGATCGAGGCGTTCCTCGAGCGCCACGGCGACGTCGGCCAGGCGGGCTTCGACATCACGAGCCCGTCGTGGTCGGATGAGCCGCGGCAGCTGCTCGTCGAGCTTGCGCGCCTCGTGCGCTCGCAGGACGAGAGCCCGGCCGCGCGCCGGGCGAGGCTCCTCGCGGATGGCGATGCGATCGCCGCGCGCACGCGCGACGAGCTGCGTGACCGGCCGGGCGACCTCGCGCGATTCGAGGAGCTGCTGGCCGCCGCGCGCGCCTGCGGCTCGCTCAGTGAAGAGCACAACTACTGGATCGACCGTCTGTGCCAGGCTCACAGCCGGCGCTTCATCCGCCGCGTGGGCGATGTCCTGGTGACGATGGGGTCGATCGCGGTCCCCGATGACATCTTCCACCTGAAGATCGCGGACGTGCGTGCGGCCCTCGCGACCGGCGCCGACCAGCGCGCGCTCGTCGCCGCGCGCCGGCGCGACTACGAGCGCGACCGCCGGCTCCGTCCGCCGCGCTACCTCGGCGCGCCGCTCGCGGCGCCGGTGCCGTCGTCCGCGATCCGCGATCTCGGGTACCGGGTCGAGCAGACCGAACGCGACGTGCTGCGCGGCGTCGCCGCGTCCCCCGGCACCGGACGCGGTCCGGTGCGCCTCGTGAGCGGAAGCGCGGACTTCGAGCGCTTCCAGCGCGGCGACGTGCTCGTGTGCCGGTCGACGACGGTGAGCTGGGTGCCGCTGTTCACCATGGCGAGCGCCATCGTCGCGGATATCGGCGGTGCGCTCTCGCATGCGGCGCTCGTCGCGCGTGAGTTCGGCGTCCCCGCGGTCTGCGGCACCGGGACCGCGATGGAGCTGCTCGTCGACGGCGAGATCGTGGTCGTCGACGGGAGCGCGGGTACGGTCCGCCGGGTCGGTCGGAGCTAGACCGCCGGCGCGGCCTCGAAGTCCGCGGTGTGCGTGCCGCGTGGGGGCAGCTGCGATCCGGCCAGCGCCGCGAGCACGCCGGCGGCGCCGAGGATGAAGAACAGCCGCCCGGTGGCCGGACCGCTCAGGTCCACGAGCGCGAGGCCCGCGATGAGCGCGCCGATCATGCCGCCGAAGTAGCGGCTGGACGACGTGACGCCGGAGGCGAGGGCCGCGTAGCGCGCCGGCACCGCGTCGAGGGCCGCGATCCGCGTCGCCGGGAACGTGAGCGCGACACCCGCGCCGACGATCGGCAGGAAGATCAGGAGCGTGCCGAAGTCCGCGGCCCGTCCCAGGAGCGCGGGTGCGCTGAGGCCCGCGGCGATGAGCAGGCCGCCGATCGCGGTGGGCCAGCGCGCGCCGACGCGGTCGACGAGCGCGCCGCTCACCGGCGAGAGCAGGATCATCGCGGCCGCCTGGACCGAGAGCGCGATCCCGCTGCGCACCGTGGCATCGGGACCACCCGCGAGGATGACGGGCACCGCGAGGAATGTCCCGTACAACGCGAGGTTCGACAGCGCGATGGTGAGGTTCGCGGCGCTGAACGCGCGGACCGTGAAGAACCGTGGCGGCAGCGCGGGGTCGGGGTGCCGCGACTCGTAGCGCACGAACGCGGATCCGCCGACGACGACCGCCGCCGCGAGCGCGATGACCGCGGCGGGCGGCAGTCCGCTCGCGCTCGTGAGCGTCCACGCCGCGATCGAGAGGAGCAGCCCGAGCGCGACCGCGCCCGCGATATCCGGGCGGGCGCTCTTGCGGGGCGGGTCGCCCTGCGGCAGTGAGCGCAGCGCCACGGCGAACGCGAGGCCCGCGAGCGGCAAGTTCACCAAGAAGATGAGCCGCCAGTCGATCGCCGCGAGCAGTCCACCGAGCAGCGGACCGATGGCGGCGCCGATGCTCGTGGTCGCCCCGGAGATCCCGAAGTAGGTCCCGGCCTTGCCGTCGACCGCGCGGCCGCGCAGGAGGGCGAGGCTGTTCGGCACGACGCCGGCCGCGGCGAGCGCCTGCTGCAGCCGGAAGGCGATGAGCACCAGAAGGTTGGGCGCGAGCGCGGCGCCGACGGACGCGGCGATGAAGTACAGGAGCGAGCCGAGCATGAAGCGGCGCCGCCCGAAGCGGTCGCCGAGCCGGCCCGCGATCGGCTGCAGCGAGGCCATCACGATGAGGTATGAGGTGATGAGCCAGGCGGCGGCGAGCCGGTCCGCGCCGAGATCGCGCGAAATGAGCGGAAGCGCGACGACGATCATCGTCGAGTTCAGCGGCACGAGCAGGTTGCCGAGCGCGACGGCGAGCACGAACGCCGGGATGCGCGGCATCAAGCCGAGCGGGAGCGGCCCGGCCCGAAGCGGCGCGGGCCGCCGACCGCGTCGCGCAGGGCCGTGACCCGAGCGCCCGCGTAGAGCGCGACGAGCGTGCAGAGGATGCCGCCGACGAGCAGGCCGCTCGCCACACCGGCGACGGATCCGATCGAGCCCATCACCATCGAGCCGAGCGGCATCAGTCCCATGAAGACCATCGTGTACACGCTCATGACACGTCCGCGGAGGTGGTCGGGCGAGCGCGTCTGCAGCAGGCCGTTCGCCATGCCGAGGAAGACCATCGTCGCGAAGCCGAGGAGGACGAGCAGCGGCAGCGACAGGAGGAGCGAGCGCTCGAGCGCGAACCCGGTCAGGCTCAGCCCGAAGACGGCCGCCGACCCGATGAGCACCGCGCCGCGCCGCCGCAGTCCGCCGAGCGCCGCGGTCGCGAGCGATCCGAGGAGCGCGCCGACGCCGGAGGCGGCGAGCATCCACGAGAGCTCGACCGCGCCGACCCGCAGGACCTCGTGCGCGACGGCCGGCAGGAGCTGGATGTACGGGCGCGCGAACAGCGCGGTCGTCGCGGCGAGCACGATGATCCACCGCACCACGACGTCGCGGCGCACGTACGCCACGCCTTCACGGATCGCATCGAGCATCGGAACGTCGCCGCTCTTCCCGACGACGGGGATCGGCTGCATCCGCAGCAGCGCGACGACGACCGCGAGGTACGAGATCGCGTTGATGAAGAACAGGAGGCCCGCCCCGAAGGTCGGTCGGTCGGCGAAAGGCACGAAGATGAGCCCGCCGATGACCGGACCGATGATCTGTGGCCCGTTGAACGCGGCCGAGTTGAGCCCGATCGCGCTCATGAGGTCGCGCTCGGGCACGAGGCGCGGGACCATCGACTGCCGCGTCGGGGCGTCGAAGGCGAAGATCGTCGAGTTCAGCGCGCCGAGCAGCAGGATCTCGACGATGTTGATCTTGTCGGTGATCGCGAGCGTCGCGAGGATCGTGGCGGTGATCGCCGCGGCCGACTGGGTGACGGTCAGGAGCCGCCGGCGATCGCTCCGGTCCGCGACCGCGCCGCCGAACAACCCGAGCGTGAGCCCCGGGATCGCCCGCGCGAGGCCGACGAGGCCGAGGTACAACGGCGCGAGCTGCGGCACGCCGTCGCGCACGGCGAGCAGGACCACGAGGTAGCCCTGTCCGAACATCTGCATCCACGTGCCGACGTTCGAAACAAGGAGGCCGAACCAGAAGAGCCGGAAGTCGCGGTACCGCAGCGCCGCGAGCGCCGAGGTGCGTCCGGGCTCGACATCGGCCGCGAGATCGGTCGCCGGTCCTTCGAGCTCTTCGACGAGCTCGTCACGCTCGGCCGATCGTTGGGACATCGGGGCGAGTCTAGGAGCGCGGGTCGCCCCGCCGTGCTTCGACGATGTGGGTGACGTCGATGGCGAAGGACACCAGGCCGTTCACCTCATCGTCCTCGTTCCGGAGCGGCTGCAGCACGAGATCGATGTACCGCGTCTCCACGCCGGTCCCCCGATCCCAGCTGCGCGCGACCTCGTGCTGGACGTGCGCCTCGCCGGTGGCATAGACCCGCTCGACGAGCTCGAAGATCCCCTGGCCCTCGACCTCCGGAAATGTCTCGCGCATCGTCCGCCCGATCATCGGGCGCCGTCCGGTCTCCCGCCGGAGCGCCTCGTTCGCGGCCTCGTAGCGGAGCTCGGGGCCGCGCAGGACGGCGATCTGCGGCTCGGCGTCGCGGAAGAGCTGGCGGATCCACGCGCGATCGACGCCGCGCTCGCCGGTGAGATCCATGCGCGATCCGGCCTCGGCGAGGGCCGCTCGATTGGGTACCTCGAACTTCTGCAGCAGCCCGGAGACATGGTCCTTGATCGATTGCTCGCTGAGCCCGAGCTCGGTGGCGATGGCCTTGTTGCCCTGGCCGCGGAGCACGAAGGCGAGCACCTGCGATTCGCGGGAGGTGAGATGGAACGACGACGTGGACATGCGGTCGCGCGCGGAGCTGCGTTCGGGCATGCGCTCAGTGTGTGGCAGCCGGCGCGCCGGCGCACATGAGCATCGACCCCTACGTTCGTATGCCTTCCCCATCGGGACCGGTGCGCGTTTGCTGGCGGTCCATGAACGACCCGCGGCTCCGCATCGTCATCGCCGAGGATCACCCATCGGTCCGCGAGAATCTCCGCGTCCTGCTCGGCCGAGAGCCCGGCTTCGAGATCGTCGGTGTCGCCGGGAACGGCATCGAAGCGCTGTCGCTCTGCCTGGAGCTGAAGCCGGACGTTGCCATCCTCGATGAGCACATGCCGCACATCACGGGCACCAAGGTCGCCGGTGCCCTCACGCGAGCCGACGTCGCGACGCGGATCCTGATCTACACGACCGACGCGGACCTGAACGACGCGGCCTTCGCCGCCGGAGCGGTCGCCTGCGTGCGCAAGGACGACCAGTTCGCTCTGCTGGTCGACAGCATCCGCACCGCGGGAGCCGGCGCCGCCCGAAGCTAGCTCTCGCTCGACACCATCTACCCTCGGGCGAATGGCCCTCAAGACCGTCGAGGCGACCCGGTACGTCATGCCGCTCCGCGAAGGTGGCTCGCTGCCCGGACTCGTCGAGGCGAGTGACGACGGGCTCTACGTCGTCAAGTTCCGCGGCGCGGCGCAGGGCCCGAAGGCGCTCGTCGCCGAGGTCGTCGCGGGCGAGCTCGGACGCGCGCTCGGCTTCAACGTGCCGGCGCTCGTGCGCGTCGAGCTCGATCCCCAGCTCGCGAACGCCGAGCCCGATCAGGAGCTCCAGGATCTGCTCGAGCGAAGTGGCGGCACGAACCTCGGGGTGGACTTCCTCCCAGGGGCCCTGCCGTTCAATCCCGCGGCCAGCCGGCGGCCGGCGGCCGAGCTCGCCGCCGACGTCGTCTGGCTCGATGCGCTCGTCACGAACGTCGACCGCACCGCGCGCAACACGAACCTCCTCACCTGGCATCGGAACCTCTGGCTCATCGATCACGGCGCGTCGCTCTACTTCCATCACGCGCCGGCGCGCACGCCCGGCGACGAACGGACGCCGTTCCCGCTCATCGCGCAGCACGTGCTGCTCCCCTTCGCCGGCTCGATCCGGGACGCCGACGCCCGCCTCGCGGGACGCGTGACCCGCGACCTGCTCGAGCAGGTCGCCTCGACCGTCCCGGCCGAATGGCTGGATGATGTGGACGTGGGGACGTACGTGACGTACCTGGAGCGCCGGCTTGCCGAGCCGCGGGACTTCGTCGACGAGGCGGAGCGTGCCCGTGAGCGGTAGCCCGTTCTCCTACGCGGTCTACCGGCTGGTGCCTCGCGTCGAGCGCGGGGAGCAGATGAACGTCGGCGTGGTCGTGTTCTCGCGCCCGCTCCGCTACCTCGGTGCGCGCACCGCGCTCGACGAGCGGCGGCTCGCCGCGCTGTGGCCGGAGCTCGACCCCGAGTCCGTCCGACCGCACCTCGCTGCGATCGAGCGGGTCGCGAACGGCGACACGGACGCCGGCCCGATCGCGCGGCTCGACGAAGGCCAGCGGTTCTACTCGCTGTCGGCACCCTCGAGCACGATCATCCAACCGTCCGAGGTCCATACCGGCATCTCGGCCGACCCGGCCGCCGAGCTCGAGAGGCTGTTCCGCGCGCTCGTGCTCATGCCCGCCACGGGCTAGGCCGGCGTCGCGCCGCTCCAGAGCCGCGCGAGCAGCGCGACGATGCGATCCGGGACCTCGATGATCGGCGAATGCCCCACTCCGTCGAGCGTGACGAGCGGTGTGCCGAGCGCTTCGGCCGCGCGCGCGGCCGTCGCGCCGCCGGTGAGCGGGTCGAGCGCCCCGGCGATGACGACCTTCGGCGGACGGATCGTCGCGAGGCGATCGCCCGGCGTCCACGCCTCGAGGGCATCGAGGTTCCGCAGCGTCGCGTCGATCCGCTGCGTGTGGCCCTCGCGCACGAGCCGCTTCCAGAACTCGTCGTCGGGCACCGTCGGCGCCAGCGCCTTCAGCGCTCCGCCGAAGAACGCGATGTCGTCGGCGAGCTGGCGCTGGCGATCCGGCTGGTTGTAGGCCGCGGGCGCGCCATCGACCCACGCCGGCGCGATCGCGGCGACCGAGCGCACCCGGTCCGGCGCGTCGAGCGCCGCCTGCAGCGCGATCGCGCCGCCGAGCGAGTGACCGACGAGGTGGAAGCGGTCGGCGCCGACGGCGGTCGCGAAGGTGAGGAGATCTGCCGCGAGCGCATCGATCGCATAGGAGCTGTCGGGTCCGGTCGTGCCGCCGCGGCCGCGCACGTCATACGCGAAGGCGCGATACCCGGCGGGCACGCGCGCGAGCACCGGCTCCCACCACGACGACGTCGCCCAGTTGCCGTGGACCAGGACCACCGGCGCGCCACGCGGATCCCCCGCCTCGAGGTAGTGGACGTCCAGATCGCCTGCGTGAATGTTCGGCACCGCTACGTCCCGAGCACGAGGCCGCCGTCGACCGACAGCGTGATCCCGTTCACGAACGCGGCCTCGTCCGACGCGAGATAGAGGTACGCGAGCGCGACGTCCCGCGGCTCGCCCATCCGGCGCACCGGGGTGTGCTCGACCATGCCGGCGAGGACCTTCTCCGGCATCTCGCGGACCATCTCCGTGCCGATGAATCCGGGCGCAACGGCGTTCACGGTGATCCCCTTCGGGCCGAGCTCGCGGGCCCAGACCTTGGTCATGCCGATGACCGCGGCCTTCGTCGCGACGTAATTGGTCTGGCCGAAGTTGCCGTAGATGCCGACCACCGACGACGCGTTCAGGATGCGGCCGCTGCCGCGCGAGATCATTCCAGTCGCGACGGCTTGGGTGCAGTGGAACACGCCCTTGAGGTTCACGTTGAGGACGGCGTCGAGCTCGGCCTCGCTCATCCGACCGGCCAGGGCACCGTCCTTCACCTTCACGAGCTGCGCGTCGCGGACGATGCCGGCGTTGTTGACGAGGATGTCGATCCTGCCGTGCGCCGCGATGGCCTTCGCGACGGCCGCCGCCACGTCCACCGGTCTCGTCACATCGACCGCTTCATCAGCGGACCCGCCGACATCCCACGTGATCACCGTCGCGCCGGCCTCGCGGAACACCTTCGCGGTCTCGGCGCCGATCCCGCGCGCGCCACCGGTGACGATCGCGACCTTGCCATCCAGCCGGAACATCGCTCCTCCCATTTACGCGCGCCCCAGATAGGCCGCCTGCACGTGTGGGTCGGCGAGCAGCGCGGCGCCGCTGCCTTCGAGCACGACCGCGCCGAGCTCGATGACGTACGCGCGCTGCGCGAGCCGCAGGCTGAGCGGGACGTTCTGCTCGACGAGCAGGATCGTCGTGCCCGCCGCGTGGATCTCGCGGAGCGCGCGGAACACCGCCTGCACGATGACCGGCGCCAGCCCCGCCGACGGCTCGTCGATGAGCAGGAGCCGCGGGCGCGCCATCAGCGCGCGGGCGATCGCCACCTGCTGCTGCTCGCCACCGCTCATCGTCCCAGCGCGTTGCGCGAGACGCTCCCCGACGCGCGGAAAGAGCGCGATCGCGCGCTCGATGGACTGCGCGCGCGCTGCCCACGCCTCCGGGCGGGCCATCGCGCCGAGCTCGAGGTTCTCGCGCACGCTCATGTCCGGGAACAGCTGGCGGCCCTCGGCCACCTGCGCGATCCCGGCGCGGCAGATCGCCTCCGGCGTCGCGCCGACGAGCTCCGTGCCCGCGAAGCGGATCGATCCGGCGGTCGGCCGCACGATCCCGCTGATCGCGCGCAGCAGCGTCGTCTTGCCCGCGGCGTTCGCGCCGACGAGCGCGACCGACTCGCCCGCCTCGACGTGGAGCGAGAGATCGCGCACGACATTGACCCCGCCATAGCCCACCGAGAGCCCGGAGATCTCGAGCAGGCTCACGATGCGGCCTCCTCTTCGGTGCCGAGGTACGCCGCGATGACGGCGGGGTCGTGCGAGACGGTCGCGTAATCGCCTTCGGCGAGCTTCTTCCCGTAGTCCATGACGATCACGTGATCGGAGAGCTCGCGCACCGTGCTCATCACGTGCTCGATGAGCAGGAGCGTGACGCCCTGCGCGCGGATCCGGCCGAGGAGCGCGACCGCATCGCGCTCCTCCGTCGGCGTGAGCCCTTCCATGAGCTCGTCGAGCAGGAGGAGCCGCGGCTCCGTGGCGAGCGCTCGCGCGAGCTCGAGCCGCTTGCGGTCGGCGATCGTGAGCGCGGACACCGCCGCCGAGAGGTGGCCGCCGAGGCCGACGAGCCCGCAGAGCTCGATGGCCCGCGTGCGCGCGCCGGCAAGGCTTCGCTTCTGGCGCCCGCCGAACAGCGCACCCACCATCACGTTGCCGAGCACGTCGAGATCGTGGAACGGCTGGACCAGCTGGAACGTGCGGCCGAGTCCCGCGCGCGTGCGCACGTGCGACGGCGCGCGGGTGATGTCCCGGCCGTCGAGCCGGATGGTGCCGGCGTTCGGCCGCAGCAGGCCGGAGACGAGGTTGAACGCGGTCGACTTCCCGGCCCCATTCGGTCCGATGATCGCGACGGTGCGGCCTTCGTCGATCTCGAACGACAGCCCATCCACCGCGGCGAGCCCATGGAATCGGCGGACGAGGCCGCTTACCTCGAGAAGCGCCACATGGTCCTCGGGAGTCGGTCGCGCACGAGGCCGACGAGGCCGCGCGGCATGAACAGGACGGCGACGACGATGACGAGGCCGTAGGCGACCTGGTAGCCGTCCTTCCACGGCGGGGTCACGCGCAGGTACTCCTCGAGCGACCGCAGGAGGAGCGTGCCGATCACCGGACCGATGGTCGTGTACAGGCCGCCGAAGATCGGGAACACCAGCGCGGCGACCGAGCGCGAGATGTCGAACGCGTCCGCCGGGTCGGTGTGCGTGATGAACGGCATGTAGAACGCGCCGGCGAGGGCCGCGAGCGTCGCCGATGCCGCGAAGAGCGCGACCTTGGTGCGCACGACGCTCACCCCGACGACCGCCGCCACGTTCTCGTTCGCGCGGATCGCGGCAACGGCGTACTGCATCCGCGACCGGCGCACCCAGACCGACAGGGCGACCGCCAGCACGAAGATCGCGCCGGCGAGGTAGTAGCTGGCGACGCGGTCCCCCTCGAAGAGCGGCGGCATGGAGATGCCGACGTTGCCGCCGGTGAGATCGGGCAGCTGCAGCGCGATCGTGCGGAGCACTTCGGCGAACGCGAGCGTCGCGATCGCGAAGTAGATGCCCCGCAGGCGCAGCGTCACCAGGCCGAGCGACGCGGCGACGACGGCGCCGACGACCGCCGCGAGCACGAGCCCGGCAAGCGGCGGCAGGTGCGCCGAGCGGTACGCGATGCCGGCGGTGTACGCGCCGAGGCCGAAGAACGCGCCGTGCGCGAGCGAGAGCTGGCCGGTGCGCGCGACCACGTCCCACGACAGTGCGAGCGTCATGAACATGAGCATGATGTTGGCGAGGAACATCAGGTAGCGATCGCCGCTGACCCCGGCCCACGGCAGCGCCGCCACGACGGCGAAGAACCCGGCCCAGCCCCACAGCTCGCGCCTCATCGGCGCAGCCCGGCCGGCCGCGCGAGCAGGACGACGAAGATGAGCACGAAGAACAGGCCGTCGCGGAGGGCCGCGCCGTTCGGCACGTATTGCGAGATGACCTGCTCCGCGATGCCGAGGAGCAGCGCGGCCCAGATGACCCCGGCCAGGTTGCCGAGGCCGGCCAGGACGACGATCGAGAACGACTTGAGCAGCGTCCCGAGACCGACGAATGGGCTCACCTGCGTCTGGAAGATGAGCATCACGCCCGCCGCGGCGGCGAGCGCGGCCGACAGCCCGAACGCGACCTCGTAGATCCGGTCGACCGGGATGCCGACGACCTGCGCCCCGAGGCGGTTCTGCGCGACGGCGCGCATCTGCTTCCCGAGACGGCTGCGCTGCAACAGGACGTACGTGGCCGCGACGAGCAGCGCGCAGACGGCGAAGCCCGCGACGCGCGAGTACGTGACGTTCACGAAGCCGAGGTCGAGGAGATCGAAGCGCCACGCGAGGTTCGCGTCCTGCGCCTGCGCGGTGAACGTGATCGACATCGCGTTCACGATGACGATCGAGAGCCCGAACGTGAGGAGCATCTGGTTCAGCTCGGGCTGGCGAAGGACGGGCTTCAGCGCGACGCGGAAGATGCCAGCGGCGACGAGGTACAGCGCGAGCGCGGAGAGCGGGATGCCGACGACGATGACGAGCGGGCTCACCGCCGGGCCGAGGCCGAGGGGACCCGAGAGCACGAGGTAGGACCAGAACCCGATGTAGGCGCCGACCATGACGAACTCGCCGTGCGCGAAGTTGACCACGCCGATGACGCCGAGCGAGATCGCGAGACCGAGGGCGGTGAGGGCGTAGAGGCCGGAACGCAGGATCCCGAACAGCAGGGTCTGCGGCAGCGCCTCCACGCCCTCTCCTTCTCGCTACTTCAGCGGTGCGGTGGACAGATCAGCCGGGAAGACGATCTGCTGCTTCCCGCCCTGCCACTGGAAGCTCACGAGCTGCGTGAACCCCTGGTGCTTGATGAACTGGCTCGGGACGAACTTGAGGGTCGGACCGACGGGCGATGCGTAGCTCGTCGCCTCCATGGCGGTGATCCACGCGGCCTTGTTGCCGGGGCCCGACTTCTTGAGCGCGTCGACCGCGGTCATGATGTTGGTGTAGGCGAGCGCCGACCAGTAGCTGACCGGGGTGTGGTTGTACTTCGCCTTGAAGTCCGCGACGAACTTCTTGGACGCCGGAGCCGGGATGTCCTCGGTCCAGAGCGTGAGACCGGCGACACCCTCCGCGACCGGCGACGCGCCGAAGTTCGCGGGGAACGAGGGCGGCGAGGCGTAGACGAGCTTCGGCTTGTAGCCGACCTCGCGCATCTGGGTGAGGAACGGGATCACGTCGCCCGCGAACGGCACGAGGATGAGCCCCTCGGCGTTCGAGGCCTTGACGCGGTTGAGCAGCGCGGTGAAGTCCGTGGACCCGGTCTTGAACGCCTCGCTGATCGCGAGCGTCTGGCCCTGCGCGGGAAGGGTCGTCTTGAACCCATCGGCCGCGCCGGTGCCGAAGAGGCCGTCCTCGTAGACGACCGCGAAGGTCTTGAGCGGCGTCGACTTGAGGAACGCGAGCGCCGACGTCGCGTTCTGGTACTCCCACGGGTGGTAGTGGAAGAAGAACGGCTGGTCGACGAAGCCCTTCTCGACGGCCGTCGCGGCCGCACCGGTCCAGGCCATCGGGATGGCCGCCTTCTTCGCCGGCTCGATGAGCGCGGCGCTGATGGTGCTGGCGAGGCCGCCCATCATCACTTCGACCTTGTCGTTGTTCGCGAGCTTCTCGAACGACGCCACGGCCGTGGCCGGGTCGTTCTTGTCATCCTCGTAGATGACCTCGATCTTGGCGCCGTTCACGCCGCCGGCGGCGTTGATCTGCTCCTTCGCCAGCTCGTAGCCGTCCTTCATGTCGAGCCCCGTGGCTCCGGACGGACCGGTGAGCGGCAGCAGCGCGCCGAGCTTGATCGCGGGCTTCGGTGCCGCGCTCGTCGCGGCCGCCGTCGTCGTTGTCGGCGACGGGCTCGCTGCGCCGCCGCCGCAGGCGACGGCGAGGACCGCCGTCACCGCGAGGATCGTTGCGAATGTCTTGCGCATGTCGTGCTCCTTCCTAAAGCTGCGAGATCGCCGCCCACCGGGGCCCCTCACTCCACTCGCGCACCTCCGAATCGCTCGCGCAGCTCACGCTTCAGCACCTTCCCCGCGGCGTTCCGTGGGAGCGCGTCGACGAAGGCGACGCCCGTGGGCGTCTTGTACTTCGCCAGCTGTGACCGGGAGTGCGCGATGAGCTCCTCCGCCGTCGCCGACGCGCCGGGACGGAGGACGACGACGGCGAACACCGACTCTCCCCACTTCGGATCGGGGATCCCGATGACCGCCGCCTCCGCGACCGCGGGATGGGCGAAGAGCACGTCCTCGACCTCGGCCGAGTACACGTTCTCGGCGCCGGTGATGACCATGTCCTTCTTGCGATCGACGAGCGTCAGGAAGCCCTCGTCATCGAGCCGGCCGAGATCGCCGGTACGGAACCAGCCATCGGCCGTGAACGCCTCGGCCGTCGCGTCGGGCCGGCCCCAGTAGCCGGCGAAGACGTTCGGCCCCTTGAACTGCACCTCCCCGATCTCGTCCGGCGCGCAGGCACGCTCGTCGTCGGCGACCACGCGCAGCTCGACGTGCAGCGCGGGCTTGCCCGCGGTCGCGGCCTTGCGCTTCGCATCGGCGATCGGCATGAGCGTGCCGCCCGGGGCGGTCTCGGTGAGACCGTAGCCCTGGAGGAAGGTGAACCCGCGCTCGGCGACGCCGTTGATGATCGCCATCGGATGCGGCGCGCCGCCCGACACGCAGAACCGGAGCGACGGCAGGTGCGCCACATCGAAGTCCGGGCGCTTCAGCAGCTCGAGCCAGATCGCGGGCACGCCGAAGATCAACCGCACCGAGTGCTCGCGCACGAGGTCGAGCAGCGACTCCGGCTCGAACGCGCGGATCACGACGACCGTGCCGCCGAGATGGATCATCGGCACCGTGTAGAGCCCGATGCCGCCGGAGTGGAACATCGGGAGCGTCGTGATGGTCGTGTCGAACGCCGTGAGCCCGACCGGCGCGGTCATGTTCACCGAGTTCCAGAACTGGTTGGCGTGCGTGAGCATCGCGCCCTTCGGCCGGCCGGTGGTGCCTGCCGTGTAGAGGATGAGGTGCGGGTCGGCGAAGCGCGCCTGATCCGCCTCGGCGATCGGAATTCCGGCGTTCCCGGCAAGCGCCGATTCGTACTGCGGCCCGAACACGATCCGGAACTTCGTGGGGATGTCGCTCTCGAGCGACGTCGCCAGGGCCTGCTGCTCCGGCGCGACGAAGAGCGCGCGGGCTCCCGAATCCTTCAGCTGGTACTCGAGCTCGCGCGGCGCGAGCCGCCAGTTCAGCGGGACGAGCAGCGCGCCGATGCGGGCGGTCGCGAACAGCACCTCGATGAACTCGCTGCAGTTCACGGAGCACGTCGCGACCCGGTCGCCGCGCGAGATCCGGAGCGCCACGTGCAGGAAGCCCGCGAGCCGGGTGACGCGGTCGTCGAGCTCGGCGTACGTGAAGCGCTTGCCGCCCTCGATCACCGCCACCTTGCGCGGATCGAGGAACGCGCGCTTCGCCAGCCACGACGCGATGCCGTACGCGGGCACCGGCGACGCGTCGCGCTGCCCCGGAAGACCGGTCATGCGCGCCCCCAGCGGACGGCCGTGGCAGACCACGAGTATCCGGTGCCAGCCGCGAGGATGACGACGAGGTCGCCATCGCGCAGCCGGCCCTGCTCGCGCGCGCGGTGCAGGCCGAGCAGCGGGTCGACGGCCGACATGTGGCCGTGGTCCGAGAGGTACATCGCGCGGTCCTCGCCGAGGCCCAGGCCGTCGAGCACTTTCTGAAAGAGCGAACGCTTCGTGTGGATGGTGCAGAGGAGCGCGATGTCGCTGACCCGGCAGCCGCTGCGCTCGACCGCTTCGCGCGCGACGCGCACGAAGTTCCCCGCCGAGATCGGATCGAGGTGCTCCTTCATGTCCTGCGGGTCGCGCACGTCGAGGTAGTGCCTCCGCGCGCGCACGGTCTCGACCGTCGCGGGCTCGCGCGATCCACCCGCGGGCACCATGACGTCGTCGGCGAATCGGCCGTCGGTGAAGCCGGCGGTCTCGAGGACGACGTTCTCGGGATGGCCCGCGCGCAGGAGCACGGCCGCGCCGCCGGCGCCGAAGTTGAACATG
>DASWFN010000208.1:0-3861 GCA_036394215.1 Candidatus Limnocylindria bacterium | reverse complement strand
GACCAGCCCCTGCCGGGAAGCGCCGTCGGGGTCGCGCGGGCGACGATGATCATGGCCGCGCAGCAGCAACAGCAGTGAGGATCTCCGTCGAGCACCGCACGAAGCTCTCGTACAGCGGTGACGTCCAGGAGAGCGTCATGGACGCGCGCGTCGGGCCGCGTACCGACGAGCACCAGCGCTGGATCTCCTTCGACCTCAAGGTCGAGCCGGCCGCGTCGGTCCGGCGGTACAACGACGGCTTCGGCAACGCCGCGCACCTCATCACCGTCGCCCGGCCGCATCGCTCGATCGAGGTCGTCATGCGCGGCGAGATCGAGACGACGCTCGCGGATCCGTTCCAGGATCCGCGCGGCCGTCCGCCGGAGCTGTCACCGAGCAACCGCGCGGATTTCCTGGGCCCGTCGACGCTCGTGCCGCCCGCGCCGGAGCTGAAGGCGATGGCCGAGCCGTTCCGGGAGGAGCCGGCCTTCGACGCGGTGCGGAAGCTCATGCACCTGGTCCACGAACGATTCGAGTACCGACCGGACATCACCGACGTGGAGACGACCGTCGTGCAGGTGCTCTCCGGCGCATCCGGCGTCTGCCAGGATCTCGCGCACGTCCTCATCGGGCTGTGCCGCGCGATCGCAATCCCGAGCCGCTACGTGAGCGGATACATCCTCGCCGGCACGGAGCGCGACGAGCCGACGCTCGGCGCGGCCGCCTCGCATGCCTGGATGGAGGCCTACACGGCGACGCACGGCTGGCGCGGATTCGATCCGACGAACGATCTCTTGGCCAGCGAGCACCACGTGAAGATGGCCGTCGGCCGCGACTACCACGATGTCCCGCCGACCCGCGGCACGTTCCGCGGCGCGGCCGACGAGGCGCTGGCCGTCGCCGTCACGACCCGGCCGGTCACCACGCCCGGCTCGTCCGGGCGATAAACTGAGGGTCCCGCGAGGGGCTCATAGCTCAGTTGGTTAGAGCGCAGCGTTGACATCGCTGAGGTCACTGGTTCGAGCCCAGTTGAGCCCACCGTCTCGAGATCCAGGTCGGAACTCGCAGGTCAGTGGTCGGATCAAGCCCCATCTGTTTCATGCTGATGCGTGACCGGAAGCTCACCGGGAAGTCGACGGACGTCCCGACGAGGAGGAGACCGCAATGACCAAACATGTGGGCAGGGTGACCTGCGACCTCACGATCTCGGCCGACGGGTACTCGGCCGGGTTCAACCAGACGGAGGAACGCCCATTCGGCGACGATGGCGGCGACGGACGGGGCAGCAAGCTGCACGCCTGGATGTTCGACGCTTCCGACGACAACCGGGCAGAGATCGACCTGACCACCGCCGCCAAAGCATTCATCGTGGGGCGCAACATGTTCGGCCCAGTGCGAGGCGAGTGGGATCGGAAGTGGAACGGCTGGTGGGGCGACGATCCGCCGTTCCACGCCCCGGTCTTCGTGCTCACCCACCACCCCCGCGAGCCGCAGCCGATGGGTGGAGGCACCACCTTCTACTTCGTCACCGACGGGATCGAGTCGGCGCTGGCACGGGCGCGCGAGGCGGCCGGCGACGGCGACGTCTCGATCCACGGCGGCGCGACCACCATCAACCAGTATCTGGCTGCCGGACTGATCGACGAGCTGCGGCTGCACATCGTGCCCCTTACGCTCGGCGGCGGCACGCGCCTGTTCGAAGGTGTTCCGCCCCTCAGACTCGAGCAGGTGAAGTCCCGAGGCGCGACCTCGGTTACGCACGTGACCTACCGCGTCCTGCCCTAGGTGATGCACGTCGCGGTCGTACCGATCGTCCTCGGCGCCGGCGAGCGGCTGTTCGACGGTCCGACGGACCTGGTCTGCGTGGAGCTCGCGGCGTCGCCGGCGGTCGCGCACGTACGTCTGGCACGGGCGTGAGCCGAGTGACGCCGCCGACGCTCGAGACCGCGCGCCTTCGGATGCGCCCGCTCGTCGCGTCGGACGCCGTCGCGCTCAACACGATCCAGTCCGACGCCGAGCACATGCTGTTCTACCCGCACCCATTCAGCCTCGCGGAGTCGGAGCAGTGGATCGAGCGGATGCAGGAGCGGTACGCGCGCGACGGCTTCGCGGTCCTGGCGGTCGAGGACCGCGCGACCGGCGAGCTCCTCGGGAACATCGGTCCGATGGTGCAGCGCGTGGACGGCGTGGATGAGGTCGAGCTCGGCTGGTCGGTCACGCCGAAGCGAGCACGCCAAGGGATCGCGACGGAGGCGGCCCGGGCCGCGCGGGAGTGGGTCTTCGCGCACCTTCCGGCCGACCACGTCATCTCGCTCATCCGGCCGGACAACGTTCCGTCCCGCGGCGTCGCCGAGCGGCTCGGGATGACCGTGTGGAAAGAGACGATGTGGGGCAGGGAAGACCCGCGGATCCATCTCGTGTACCGCTCGGACCGCTAGTCAGTCGACGATCTTCCAGTACGAGTCCTTGCGGACGCAGAGCCCATCCCGGAACGCATAGAGGTCGCAGCCCTGGACGTCGAGCCGGCGGCCATCGGTCGTCGTGCCCCTGAGTCGCCACGTCGACACCGCGTGCTCGCCGCAGACCCAGTGCTCGTCCTCTCGATACGACACATCGGGCACGCCCGCGAACCGCGTGGCCAGGCCATCGCGGACCGCGAGCTTGCCGACATAGCGCGTGCCCCACGGCTCCCGGCCTCGGGGCATCTCGAGGACGCAGTCATCGGCGAAGAACGACATGATCCGGTCGAGGTCGTGATCGTTGAATGCGGCGAGCAGGTCGCGCAGGCGCTCGACGGTGACGGGGTCGCTCACGGAGACGGACTGTAGCCATGTCCGACACCTCGGCGTCGCCCCACGCGCACCGAACCGCGACGTTCCGGTGACCCTGAGATGACTGTCGGCCGTCCGCGCCCTCCGTAGCGTGCGGTGCGTGATGGTCCCGCTACCGACAACGATGCCAGTGGCCTCTCGACCAGCCGGGAGCGAGGCGCAGGCTCGTCACGGCCCCGCCCCGGTGGTCTCGCTCCTCGATCTCGGAGAGATCGTGCGGGCGCGCCCGGCCCGCGAGGTGGCGGTCGCGTTCGCCGATCTGGCCGACGCGCTCGCGCTGCGGCTCGCGGAGGCCCCGAGCGATTACCTCGCGCTGGTCGGGCTGGGCGAGCTGTGGCTCCGCACCGGCCGGGCCGGCGATGCGAAGCCGCTGCTGGAGCGCGCGACCGCCCAGCACCCGCCGTCGTGGGAGGCCTATCAGTACGTGAGCGCGCTGCTGCGCCGGGCCGAGATCCTCGCGGCGCGCGAGTTCAGTCGTGGCTCGGGGGCCGGGCTCCCGGGCTGGGGATCGATCCGCGCGCTGGGCCGGCGGCTCAGCCCCGCACGCCGCGGTGGCCGCCGAGGTAGCGCGTGAGCACGCGCTTCACGGCGTCGTGGTCGCGTCCGCCGACGTACAGCCGCACCGACGAGAACCGGCCGTCCGCGTGCAGCCCGAAGATGCTTCCACTTTCGGTCCAACCACTGAAATCGGACCACGGCCGGAACGTCGCGCGGTTCGTCGAGATCCCTTCGGTCGTGAACACGTACCGGGCAGGTACGAGGACGACCGCGATGAGTCCGATGATCGCGAACGTGAACAACGCCGGAGAGATCCACTTGTCGCCGAATGCGCCGCTGCCGATCGCGAGAACGATGAGCACGGCCATGATGTTCACCCGCTGCGCGAGCGCGCGGAAGAGCAGACCGATGCGGACCTCGAGGAGACGCTCGCCAGGCGTCGCCGCG
Organism: Candidatus Limnocylindria bacterium; assembly: GCA_036394215.1. Classification (GTDB taxonomy): domain Bacteria; phylum Chloroflexota; class Limnocylindria; order P2-11E; family P2-11E; genus UBA4735. Next base: position 106 of record DASWFN010000208.1, on the reverse strand, counting down.
GTCATCGGCCCGGCATTGCGCGACGCCGCGATGCCGAGCATGGCGACGATGAGGATCGGCGCGAGCAGGCCGGTGATGTCCATGTGACGAGTCTATGTCGCAGCGG
>DASWFN010000207.1:0-3190 GCA_036394215.1 Candidatus Limnocylindria bacterium | reverse complement strand
CGATCTCGCGCGGCAGCTCGCGCTGCGAGACGTTCACTCCGATCCCGAGCACGAGGTGGTCCGACGCGCCATGCGCGAGGCAGCCGGCGATCTTGCCGCCGGTGAGCCACACGTCGTTCGGCCACTTGAGGCCCGCGTCCGCGACGCCGACGGTCTTGAGCGCCCGCGCGACCGCCACGCCGGCGAGGAGCGCGAAGAGCGCGGGCTCCGCGGGCGCCGGGCGGAACGTCCACGACGCGAGGAGCGACGCCCCCGGCTCGCTGAGCCACGACTTCTCGCCGCGACCGTGTCCCGCGGTCTGCTGATCGGCGACGACGATCGTCGACCGCGCGCCGCCGGCGCGCGGGAGCTCGCGCGCGCGATCCTGGGTCGACGCGATCGACGCGTGGTACTCGATGTCGCGGCCGAGCTCGCCACCGAACGCCGAGCGCACCGCCGGATCCGCGAGCAGCGCGAGGCGATCCATCTGCGAACAAGGCTAGCGGGCGACCAGGGCGTCGCTCGCGATGCCGACTGGGGCATCGGTCATGCGGCGTCATTCGTATGTACCTAGAAGGAGGCGATGATGCGGAGGCTGACCTTCGTCACGATCTCGTTACTCGCGACGCTCGTCGCCGCTTGCGGTACGTCGCAGCCGAGCAAGCCATCACCGACGGTGCTCGGAACGCAAGCACCGGCGCCGTCGATCGAGGTCACGGCGCAACCGACCGAACCGCCGGCCCAGGCGACGACCGCTCCGGCGCCACCTCCACCGGCGCCCGCAGCGACGGCACCACCGATGCCGGTGTACACGCCGCCACCGACGCCGCACTACTAGGGAGGCGATGATGCGGAACATGCTCGCGGCACTCACGCTGTTCGCGCTGCTGATCGGCGCGTGCGGGTCGTCCAACCCGGGGAAGCCCTCGTCCACGGTGCTTGGCACCCAGGCCCCCGGCGGCGGCCAGGCCACCGAAGCACCGGCGATGCCCCACTACTAGCTCACGAGGTCGAGAGCAGCAGCACCTCGTGCGGTGACGCGATGACGCGCCGCACCCGCTCGACGATGTGGGGCGGCGCGTCCGGTGGCTCGGCCATGTCGATGAAGCGGACCTCGCTCGTCTCGTCGGATGGCGTCGCGCTCCCGCCGGTGATGCGGCACTCGAACACGAACACCGCATCGGCGACCGCGCGCTTCCAGTCGATCGCGGCCAGGCGGATGACCTCGACGACGAACCCGGTCTCCTCGAACGCCTCGCGGACCGCCGCGTCGCCGGGGGTCTCGCCGAACTCGATGACGCCGCCCGGCAATCCCCACCAGCCGGTGTCGCGGCGCCGGATCCACAGGACCCGGCCGGCCTCGTCGCGCGCGATGGCGAACGCGCCCGCGGTGTACGTGGGCTTGCCGCTGGCGGGATCGCGACGGTCCGGTGGCATCGCGAGCGAGGCTAGCCCACGTCAAATTAGGCTGGCGGTCCGTGCGACGTCTGCTGCTGGCCGCCGTGCTCCTCATGACGGCCTGCGAGGCGCCCGCCGCCACGCCGTCGCCGACCGCGGAGCCGGTCGTGTTCTGGGATGCCGACACGCCACAGGTCCGCGGCCCGTCGGCGTTCACGCCGCTGCCGCCGGAGCGGCAGGCAAGTCGGGTCCTGCGGATCAACGCGTACCAGCTCTCCACGACGCTGCCGACCGCGCCGCCGACGCTCAACGTGTACATGGCCGGCGGCTATCCGGACGCGGACAAGGCCCGCGTGTCGCGCTTCAACGAGCCGGGCTGGGACTTCGTTCCGTTCTTTTCGCTCGTGCAGTTCGATCGGGCAGGCAATGTCGTGCCGGGCGGCGCGCCACCGCTCGGCCCGGTGCTGCAGGCGCCGACCGAGACTGCGGCGCTGGCGCGTGCCGAGGCGGTCCTTCGCCCGCGCGGGCTGTTGCCGGCCGACACGCAGCTCACCCGCGTCGTGCGGCAGCGCGACGGCTGGCGCATCACCTTCGCGCGGCGCATCGACGGGCGCATCACGTACACGAACAAGGGCGCGATCGCGTACGTCGATGCGAACGGCCAGGTCTTCCAGGTCCTCATCCGGCGGCGGCCGCTGCGCGAGCAGAGCGCGTACCCGACGCGGACCGCGCAGGAGGCGTGGACCCTCGCGCAGGCCGGCCGGTGGCTCACCTTCAACCTCGAGGACGGCGCGCCGCTGACGCCCGGGACGGTCGACCGCTTCATGGTCAAGTCCGTCGACATCGTCTACGTCGAGGGTGAGGTCCTCACCGAGCGCGATCCGATCCGGCCGTACTACGTGTTCCGCGACATGAACGACCAGACGATCTACGTGAGCGCGATCGCGAACGACGGGCCGTAGCTAGCGGAGCAGCACCGGGATCCGGACGAGCTCGTCGATGTTCCCGTCCTTCGCGCTCCGCGAGTAGACCTCGACGAACGCGGGGGTCGGGCCGGAGACGCTGAACGTCGTGCTCTTCGAGAAGTCGCCGCGGCCGGGCGCGCCCTGGCTCGCGGTCACGATCCCTTCGAGGATGACCCGGCCGGCGGTGTCCGTGATCCGCCACTGCAGGGTCGCTTCGAACACGCTCGCGTCGCCGCTGATGGTGATCGGCGACGAGACGGTCTCGTTCAGCCGTGGCGTCTTCAACGTGATCGCACCCTTCGCCGATGTGACCGGCGACGGAGCGGGCGACGCGGTCGGTGACGGCGGCGGCGTGGCGGACGGTCCGGCGGTGCCGGCCGAGCCGCACGCGGCGAGGGTCAGCGCCAGCAGGAGCGCGAGCGAACGCCTCATCACCATCACCAACGCTGACGCCGGCCGGGCGTCACTGGTTCCGGACGAGCTGCGCGCCGGCGGCTCGGACCCGCACCACGCGGCCGCGGCCGGGGCAGCCGGCGAGCGTCGCGGTCTCCTCCATGGCGGCGGTCACCCGCGGCGCGAGCCGCACCGGCGCGAAGGCGATGACGCTCGGACCGGCGCCGGAGAGCGCCGCGCCGAACGCGCCGGCGTCGCGCGCCGCGGACACGATCTCCTCGAGCGCGGGCACGAGCGCGAGCCGCGCCGGCTCATGGAGCCGGTCGCGCATCGCGACCGAGAGCAGCGCGCCGTCGGCCTTGAGGATCGCGGCGAGCAGCGCGGACGCGTGCGCGAGGTTGAAGACCGCGTCGCTGCGCGACACGTCCTTCGGCAGGACGGCACGAGCCTCCTCG
>DASWFN010000206.1:0-4567 GCA_036394215.1 Candidatus Limnocylindria bacterium | reverse complement strand
AGCCGATCCCCATCGCCCTCGCGGTACGTCCTCAGCTCCATGTTGTGCCCATACTCCCACCATGCGGTTCGGACGCTTCCAGGTCGACATCTTCAGCGACGGCGAGTTCAAGATCGACGGCGGCGCGATGTTCGGCGTCGTGCCGAAGGTGTTCTGGGACAAGCTGAAGGCGCCGGACGAGCGCAACCGCATCACGATGGATATGAGCTGCCTGCTCATCCGCGACGCGGACCATGTGGTCCTCGTCGAGACCGGTGCGGGCCCCAAGCTCACCCAGAAACAGCGCGACATCTACGGGATCGACAAGCCGCCGCAGCTGCTGCACGAGCTCGCGAAGCGCGGCGTGAAGCCCGAGGACGTCACGCTCGTCGTGAACACGCATCTCCACTTCGATCACTCGGGCGGTAACACCCGGCGTGACGGCGACACGCTCGTCGCGACGTTCCCGCGCGCGAGCTACGTCTTCCAGCGGCTCGAGTGGGCCGACGCGATGCAGCCGAACGAGCGGACGCGCGCGTCGTACTTCCCCGACGACTTCGCGCCACTCGAGGCCGCCGGCAAGCTCGAGCTCATCGACGAGGCCGTCGAGATCCTGCCCGGCATCCGCCTCGATCGCGTGCAAGGGCACACCCGCGGCACCCAGACCGTGCGCGTGAGCGACGCGAAGCGGACCGTGTTCTTCTCCTCCGACTTCATGCCGGACCGGCATCACCTGCCGCTCCCGTGGATCCCGGCGCAGGACCTCTATCCGCTCGACACGCTCGAGGCGAAGCGGACGATCCTCGCGCGCGCGGTCGAGGAGCAGTGGATCGTCGGCTTCACCCACGACCTGCCGCGCTTCGGCACGCTGAGCGAGGTCGACGGCAAGCTCAGGTACACGGAGCTCCCGGACTGACGATCCCGGACCGCGCGTCGACGCTCATCGTCGGGGGCGGCATCGTCGGCGTGGCGACAGCGTTCTTCCTCGCCGAGCGCGGCGAGACCGATGTCGTCCTCCTCGAGCAGGGGACCCTCGGCTCCGGCACCACGAAGGGCGGGCTCGGCGGCATCCGCCATCAGTTCGTTGACGAGCTCGACGTGCGCCTCTCGCAGCTCGCGACCGAGTTCTGGCGCGAGTTCAGCGCGTTCACGAGCAGCGCGCACGAGTTCGAGCAGAACGGCTACCTCTTCCTCGCCGAGACCGACGAGGGCCTGGCGACGCTCCGCGATGCGCTGCCGCTCTACCGGAAGCTCGGCGTCGAGGTCGAGATGATCGGGCGCGAACGGATCGCCAGGCTCGTACCCGGCATCCGCACCGACGATCTGAAGGGCGGCCGGCTTGGCACAGGCGACGGCTACGGCTCGCCGATGGACGCGCTCGCGGGGTTCGCCGCGGCCGCCGCGCTCGAGGGCGTACGGCTCGTCGAGGGCGTTCGCGTCGACGCCCTCCTGACCGAGAACGGTCGCGTCACGGGCGCGCGCACGAGCGACGTTGAGATCCGCGCCGATCGCGTCCTCCTCGCGACCGGCGCGTGGACCGCCCCGCTCGCGGCGAGCGCGGGCGTGCCTGTACCGATCTGGCCGTACCGGCGCACGATCATGGAGGCGATCGGCCCGTTCCCGAAGCTCGCGAAGATGCCGCTGGTCATCGAGCTCGAGTCCGGATTCCACTTCCGCCCATACACGCGGAGCGGTGGCGCCGCGCAGCGTTTCGCGATGCCGAACCTCACCGCGACCGGTGCCGTGGAGAAGGGTCCGGCCGAACCGCCGCGGGAATTCGGCGCACCCTCTGGCGATCTCGAGGTCCCACCGCAGCTCGAGCCGTGGGTCCGCGCGCGCGGCGCGAGGCGGATGGAGGCGTTCGCGGACCTCAAGATCACCGACCAGTGGTCGTGCAACTACGAGATGACGCCCGACGACCATCCGATCGTCGGCGCGGTCCCGGGCACGCCGGGCCTCTACATCGCCGCCGGCTTCTCGGGCCACGGCTTCATGCATGCGCCGGCGACGGCGCAGCTCGTCGTCGAGGAGATGCTGGACGGAACGGCCACGACCCTCGACATCAGCGATCTCTCCATCGAACGGTTCCACACCGGTCGCACGCCGTTCACCGCGACCGTCCTGTAGCGGAACGGACGGGCTACCCGTAGCACCGACGATGTCGGGCTAGCGGCAGCCGGTCGCCGGGCGCAGCTCCTGGCTGAAGCGCGGGTAATCACCGGGCGCGAGCGAGGACTCGACGACGACGATCCGCACGGTGCCCTTGAAGAACAGCTCGGTCGCCGCCGCGGGACCGCAGCTCGTCCAGCCTTGCTGGCCGAGCGCGGTGCCGAGCGTCCCGCGGGCGCTGCGATTCGCCTCCGCGCCGCAGTCCACCCACCAGCTCGTCTGATCCGCGCCGATCTCGGGCGGCCGCACGAACGCGCACGCCTGCGGGAGCACGAAGCCGGGCGGCGCGGGCCTGGCCATCGTCGCGGGGTAGGTCCCCTCGTTCACGAAGCCGGCGACGGTGGCGCCGCCGGGTAAGAAGCCCGCGAAGAGCGGATCCGGCACGCCCTGGTCGACACCGATGCAGACGTAGCCCGACATCCCACCGCCCGTCCAACGAGGTGCGACGAACGCGACCTTCAGCGGCGACCGACCGGGCGACGTGAGCGTGACCGACTCGCCGTCCGCCCGGTAGACCCGTTCGCCGACAGTGCCGCAGATCGTGGCCCACGTCGTCGCGCTCGAGGTGGCCAGTGGCGAGGTCGTCGGCGTCGCGACCGCAGCGGAAGCCGTCGCCGTTGGTGACGGCGTCGGCGCGATCGGAGGCGCGCAGGCCGTCGTCAACGCGATCGCGATCGCGCAGAAGATCCTCACGCCGCGCATTGTCGGGCCGGCGACCGCCGGCGCGTTCCCGTTATCAGCCGTGCGAGGTGGGCTGGGGCGTCCCGTAGCTGCCCTTCGCGATCCACGTGCCGTCGTCGTTCAGGCCGTCGACGGCCTGCCAGTACGGCTGCGCGAACGAGAAGCGCTGGAATCGCACCATCGTGCTGAACGGATAGGCGTGCTGCGCGCCGTTCAGCTGCTCGACCAGCGTGCCGCGCAGCTCGACCGTCGCGTAACCGTCGCCGAGGAACGAGGTCGGCGTGAAGGCCGTGACCTTCGCCCGGACGCCGTCGAAATGCCGGTCGGTCAGGGCGCCGCGGTCGGCGAGCGTGCTCAGCCACTCGAGCGCGCCGGCGCGCGCGTCCCAGAACGCCGTCCCCTTGAACGGTGCGAACGGCCTCGCCGCCGGTCCAACGGACTCCTGCATGAGGTATGCGGACACCTGGCTCGCGAGCTCGCTGTCCAGCTGCGCCGCGTCGAACGGCGCCATCGGCCGCAGCTCGTCCGGCGCCTCGGCGCCGTCGACGATGAAGAACTGGCCCTGGACGAGCGCGCGGATGTGCCAGCGATGCTCGAGGACGGTCGTGCCCGCGCCGGTGACCACGTCTTCGGTGAACGTGACCGTGCCTTCGACCAGCCCGATGTCCGCCGCAGCGCCGAACGGGCCCTGCGATGGGCGCGTCCACGCGTTCTCGAGCACGGCCTGGCCCGCGTGATACGCGCGCGTCTCGTTCTCGCGCCGCGTCGTCACCAGCTCGCGGACCTTGTCCGCGAACGCGCCGGGAGCGAAGGTCGTCTTGAACATCCACTCCTCGGTCCCGTGGTAGCTCTGGTCACGCAGGTTCTGCAGCGTCGTGAAGAAGCCGAGTCTGCTCGTGAAGTGCGATGCGAACTGCCCCTCGATGGCCTTCATCGCGTCCGCTGTCGCGGGGCTGAGCGGGATCGCGGCGGGCGCGGGGCGGACACCGGGCTCGACCCGGATGCTCACCGGCAGGGTCTGGTCCGCCGGCGCCCAGAGGATCCGGACCGGCGGCCCGACCGGTGCGGGCGTCATCGCCGGAAGCGCCGGCGTGACCGTCGCTTCGGGTGCCGTGGCGGGACTCGGCTCGGCGCTGCTCGTGGCGCAGGCAGCCGTTGCCCAGGCGGCGAGGACGATCGCGAGCGGTCGGCGCATGGTCAGATGGTGGGCGCGCCGGCCGCCGGGCGCGTCCGAGTTACGTCGGCCGAACGTACGAGTTAGGCCGAGCCGGCGTCCTCGAGCGGGTTGATCGGGGCCACTCGCCAGGTCGCCAAGCGCACGCCGGCGAGGATGATCGCGCCGCCGACCAGCTCGAGCGCCGCGGGGTGCTCGTTCAGCTGGACGACCGCCTGCACGAGGGCGAACACCGGCACGAGGTAGCTCACCATCGACGCCAGGCCCGCGCCGAAGCGCCGCACGGCCCAATAGAAGAGGACGAAGCCGATCGTCGTCGCGAAGATCACGAGGTACGCGATGTCGAGCCACGCCGAGACCGGCCACGACGGCACGTCGCGATAGCCGTGCTCGAGAAAGCCGAACGGGAAGAGCATCGCGGCGCCGGCGAGGCAGGCGATGGCGGTGACGCCGAGCGGCGAGCCGTGCCGCGTCGTGATCGTGCCGAGCGTCGCGTACACGCTCCAGCACGCGGCGCCCCCGAGCATCAGGAGGTCGCCGACGAGCCGCTGCGAGGAGACCTCG
>DASWFN010000205.1:0-36369 GCA_036394215.1 Candidatus Limnocylindria bacterium | reverse complement strand
CCTCGACCGCCAGGTGTTCCGATCGCTCGGTGCGGCCGAGCGCGCGCTGGCCGAGTACGCGAGCTATTTCAACTATCACCGGCTCTCAAGCGCGATCGGCTGGCTGACGCCGGGCGAGCGGTTCGACGGCACTCCATTCACCGACCGCGGCTTCGAGCACATCCCGGCACTCGAGCACCTTCAGCCGTGGCTGGCCGAGCTCATGGCCGCGGCCTGAGTCTCAACGACCGGTGCGAATCACACCTAGGCGGTCACTCGATCTTCAGCACGATCGGCGCGTCGCCCCAGAGGCGCTCGAGCTTGTAGAGGTCGCGCTCCTCGGGCACGAACGCGTGCACGACGACGTCGCCGAGATCGATGAGGACCCACCGCCCCGAGCTGTAGCCCTCGACGCCGACCGGCGCGCGCCCGGCGGCCTTCGCCTGCTCCACGATGCCGTCGGCGATGGCCTGGACCTGTCGCTCGCCGCGGCCGCTGCAGAGGACGAAGAGGTCGGCGATCGAGGTGACCTCGGACACGTTCATCACGAGGATGTCCTCGGCCTTCTTGTCGGCCGCGGCATCGACGACGATGTCGGCGAGCTCGCGCGGGCTCAGGTCTTTCGCGACGTCGACTCCTCCGCGCGGTACAGGCCGCGCGCCTCGATGTGCGTCCACACGGGATCGGGAACAAGGTATCGCAGCGACCGGCCCCGGGAGGCCCTCGCGCGCAGCTCCCGCGAGCTGATGTCGAGCCGCGGAGCGTCGAAGCGGACGACCGGCGTGCTCCCCGCGCGCTCCGGCGCGCCCGGCCGCTCCGCGACGGCGAGCGTGGCGAGCGCCGCGATCCGCTCCGGGTCCTTCCACCGCGGCAGGTCCGCCACCGCGTCTCCGCCCAGGATGAGGAAGAGCTCGTCATCGCCGGCCAGGCGCTCGAGCGTCTCGACCGTGTACGACGGGCCCTCGCGGTCGAGCTCGATCCGGGAGACCGCGAAGCGCGGCTCGCCGGCGACGGCGAGCTCGAGCATCCGGAGGCGGTCGTCTTCGCCCGCGACCGGGCCGGCGTCCTTGAGCGGCGAGCGGCGCGCGAGCACGAAGACGACGCGATCGAGCGGGATGGACTCGAGCGCCGCGTTCGCGATCGCCAGGTGGCCGACGTGCACGGGATCGAAGGTGCCGCCGAAGACCCCGACCCTCACTCGGTCCCGCCCTCGGTCCACTCCAGCTCCTTCGCGCCGATGCGGACGGTGTCGCCGTTGCCCACGCCGAGCCGCCGTAACTCCTTCTCGATGCCGTTGCGCTGCAGGAGGCGCTGGAAGTAGGCGGCTGAATCGGGGCTCGACCAATCGATGCCCGACGCGAGCCGCTCCACCCGGTCGCCGCGCACGCGGAAGCCGTCCGGCTCCTTCTTCACCGTCCAGTCGCGGCCGCCGCCGCTGAACAGGATCCGCCGCTCGCCCGGCGCGGCGGCCGCGACCACCTCCCGGGCACCGCATGCGGCGAAGATGCGTTTCAGCAGATCCGGAACGTGCTCGCCGCTGACGGCGGACACGGCGATCGCGTCCGGACCGAGGGCCGTCGCGATCCTCGCGGCACGCTCGCGGGCCTCGAACAGATCGAGCTTGTTGAGCGCGAAGAGCCGCGGCCGCTCCATCAGCCCGCGGCCGTATGCCGCGAGCTCGGTCTCCACGACCTTGATGTCGGCGAGCGGATCCTCGAGCGCGAGATCGACGACGTGCACGATGAGCCGCGTCCGCTCGATGTGGCGCAGGAACTCTTCGCCGAGACCGGCACCGGTGTGTGCGCCCTCGATGAGGCCGGGGATATCGGCGATCACGAGCTCGCGCTCCTCGAGCCGGGCGACGCCGAGATTCGGCGTGAGCGTGGTGAACGGATAGTCCGCGATCTTCGGATGCGCGCGGGTGAGCGCGGCGAGAAGCGATGACTTCCCCGCGTTCGGCAGACCGACGAGCCCGACGTCGGCGATGAGCTTCAGCTCGAGGTCGAGCTCGTGCGTCTGTCCGGGCTCGCCATCCTCCGCGATCCGTGGGACCCGCCGCGTGCTCGACACGAACCGCGCGTTGCCGCGACCGCCCTGGCCGCCGCGCGCGACGACGACCTCCTCACCCGCGGTGGTCAGGTCGGCCACTCGCTCGCCGGTCTCGTGGTCGACGACGATCGTGCCCTCGGGCACGCGCACCACGAGGTCGCCCGCGGCCTTGCCGCTCTTGTTCTTGCCGCCGCCGGCCGCGCCGCTCGGCGCCTCGAGGAGCTTGCGGAAGCGGAAGTCCGAGAGGGTCGTCATGCCCGGGTCGACCTTCAGCACGACGCTCCCGCCGCGGCCGCCGTCGCCGCCGTCGGGACCGCCGCGCGGGACGTGCGCCTCTTTGCGGAACGAGATGATGCCGCGGCCGCCGCTCCCGCCCTTCACGGTGACCCGCGCCCGATCGAGGAACACCGTTAGGCCGCCAGCCGGAGGTGCGCCGCGTCGGTGCGGAGCCGCGCGATCAGCGCGGCGATGCCCGTGACCGCCACCGCCGGGAGCTGCGCGAGCAGCGCGTACGGATCGGCGGCGAGATCGGCGAGCCGGAGCTCGGTGCCGGCCGGGAGCTCGCCGAGCAGCTCGAAGAGCGCGCGGACCTCACGTTCGCGGTCGGTGAGGCCGGGGAGCACGAGCAGCTCGACGGTGATCGCGAGCTTGCGGGCGGCGGCCTCACGGAGCGTCGCGCGCACATCGGTCCAGCGATAGCCCGATGGCCGGTGCACGACCGCATACGTCGGCCCGTGCGCCGACGCGATCCGCACGACGACGCGGTCGACACCGGCGTCCGCCGCGCGGCCGAGCGCCGCCGCCGATGCGCCGCTCGTGCGGAGGACGATCTCGCCGCCCGGGCGGTCCACCTGCCGGCGGACCTCCGCGGTCGCGTCGGCGATCGTCCGGGCGCGGGCCAGCGGCTCGCCCTCGCAGGCATGGCCGAACGACACGCACGCCCCGCCTCCGCTCAGGTGGGCCACCGCCACCGCCGCGATGTCCGATGTCTCGGCCTCGAACGTGACCGGCTCCAACGGAGCGCGCTCCTCGCGGCGGCGTAGCGCGACGACCGGGGCCGCCCCGTCGTTCGCCGGCGCGCCGACCGGCAGCGCGCATTCGCCGGTGCCGAGGAACGCGTTCGCGGCGTACGGGCAGCGGTATTCGCGCGCGCACCGCGCGAGCTGCCGCAGGAGGCGGTTCGAGGGCTCGGAGCGAAGGCGCGTCGTGATCGCCGCCCCGAGGTCCGCCGCGGTCGGCGGTGCCGCCGGTCCGAGCGCGACCGCCGCGACGACGAGCTCTCCGCGCCCGTCGGCCGCGACGGCGGCATAGCCCAGTGGATCGAGCGCCGGTACCCGGCCCTCGCTCAGGCAGGCCGGGAGGTGGGTACGCAGTTGGCCGGGCCCGAGGATCGCGGCGAGCGCCCAGCGGGTCGGCCCCAGGGACCGCGGCTGGCCCCGCCGATCGATGCCGATCGCGGCGCGGTCGGCCAGCGGGACGAGCTCCGCGCCCGCCGGAAGCGGGATGGCGCGATCGAGCGCGACGGGCGTCGGTCCATCGAGCGCGGCGGCGCCGTAATCCGCGGACACGAACACCCGGCCCGACCGGTCGCTGTGAACAGCTTGGTACACGTTCTAAGTATGCGAAGAGGCCGGCGCACCAGCGCCGGCCTCTTCAGCGATGCTTTCGCGTACGGGCTACGGCTGGACGCCGAGCGGGTTCACGAACCGGCCGTCGATCTTGGTCTCCCAGTGGACGTGCGGGCCGGTGGTCACTCCGGTGAGGCCGATCGCCGCGATGATCTGGCCCTGCCCGACCTGCGTGCCGACGCCGTAGTACGCCGCGCTGAGGTGGTAGTAGCACTCCTGAAGGTTGCCGGCGGTGACACAGATGTGGAGTCCGCCGACCGGGACCCAGCCGTTCTCACTGATGACGCCGGATACCGACGCGGCGAGGCCGCTGCCGTACGGCGCCGCGATGTCGACGCCGGTGTGGCCACCCCACATGTACTGGCTGATGTATCCGGCGACCGGCCATGCGAGGTAGCCGCCACCGCTCTTGACCGATGGTGCCGGAGCGCCCGCCCGGGCGATGACGCTGGACTGCGAGCCCGGTTCACCCGGCGGGAGCGGGAGTGTCGGCAGCACGGCATTCTCGACGAACACGAGCTGGCCCGGCGCGAAGTGCTGCGGCTCGAAGTAGAGACGGTTGTACTCGCGGATCACCGACGGGTCGACCTTGAATCGTGCCGCGACCGAGTCGACGGTGTCGCCGGCGGCGACGGTATAGAGCGCGCCTTCGAACGGCGGGATCATGATCTCGCGGCCGATCTCCAGGTGATACGGATCGGTGATGCCGTTCGCGAACGCGACGGCCTCGGCCGACAGCCCGTAGAAGTTGGCGATGCTCCAGAGGGTGTCGTTCGCGGAGAGCGTGTACTGCCCGATCGGGCGCACGCCGTCCGCCTGTGCGGTGACCGGGTTGCGCCCCGCGACGATCGTTCCGCCGCGGGGCTGCGTCGCCGCGCGCGCGACCTGCGGCGCGCCGTCGACGGGCGCGAGGCTCGTCGATCCGATCGGCGCGGTCGCGAACTGGCTCTGCTGGGAGCGTTGCGCCGCGGAGCCGGCGACGAACGGGAGCGACATGACGACCGCGGCGACGAGCAGATTGAGGGAGACGATGATGGCGCGGCGGCCCAGCTGCCGCGAGCTGATGAGGGCCAGACGCTCGATGGTCCCGCCGGCCTGGTGGGCGAATCGCCCGACCTGTCGCCGCGAGAGCGGCGTGGCCGATGGATCACGGTGCGTCGCCTTCAATACTCACTCCCCACGGTTTTCGGCATCGCCGCGATGCCGGTCCCAAGCGGACAGCATGTACGGTTTGCGTACTCACTGTTCGGGAACAACCGCACCGTACCAAGGCGGCCGACGGTGTGTCAACCGCGCAACGGGGGCATGACGCTACTGGGACGATGGTCCTGGACCCGCGCGGAATGCCCTGATCATCGCGCGTTTGCGGCGTCGTAGAGGCCTTCGTACGCTACATCGCGGTGCCCGACTACAACCTCTCCTATTTCTATGTCCTTGTCTTTTTTCTGGTGGGAGCGGGCTTCGTGACCGTGATCCTCGGGGCATCGAGGCTCATCGCGCCCCGCAAGCCTTCGCTGGAGAAGTCCCGGACCTACGAATCCGGTGAGGAGCCGATCGGCCAGGCCTGGAGCCGATACCCCAGCCACTTCTACATCTTCGCCCTGCTGTTCGTCGTCTTCGACGTCGAGGTGATCTTCCTGTTCCCGTGGGCGGTGCTGTTCCGCGCGCTCGGGTGGAGCGGGCTCATCGAGATGTTCGTGTTCATCGCCATCCTCGTCGTCGGCCTGTTCTACGCGTGGCGGAAGCAGGTCCTGCGGTGGTACTGAGCGCGCCACGCCCGGCGATCGATCTCGCGCGCGTCGCCGCGGCCCTGGCGGCGAAGCTCGGAGACCGCGCCCGCGTGACGACGCTGCACGACATGGTCGTGCTCGACGTCAATGGCGACCGGCTCGTGGAGGTCGCGACGCTCGTGCGCGACGACCCGCTCACGCGCTGCGACCTGTACTCGGTGAACGCCGGCGTCGACACGGGCGCCGAGCTCCGCTCGGTCACGTTCGTCCGCGGCACGACCACGCACGTCTTCGTGATGCTCCGCACGACCTGCTCCGAGATGGATCCGCGGGTCCCGAGCCTCGCGGCGGTCTGGCCGGGCGCGAACTGGTGCGAGCGCGAGACCTACGACATGTTCGGCATCACGTTCGATGGCCACCCGGACATGCGCCGGATCTTCCTCGAGGAGTCGTTCCCCGGACACCCGCTCCGGAAGAGCTTCCTGCCGCCGCGCAGCGACGCGCGCGGAGGCTGATCCGATGCCAGTAGGACCGTTCGGGATCGACCCGGTCGTCTGGGCCGTCCTCCGCCTCGTCATCGCGGTCGGCCTCGCGGTCTTCGTGCTGCTGAACGGCGCGCTCGCCCAGACACTGCTCGAGCGCAAGGTCCAGGCCTGGATGCAGGACCGCCTCGGGCCGTATCACGTCGGTCCGCACGGGCTGCTCCAGAGCGTCGCCGACGCGCTGAAGCTGCTCACGAAGGAGGACATCCGAGCGAAGCTGACGGACACGCCGTTCTTCCTCGCCGCGCCGGCCATCGTCTTCGCGCCGATCCTCGCCTCGTTCGTCGTGCTGCCGTTCTCCGCGGATGTCATGGGCGCGAACCTGAACGTCGGCCTGCTGTACCTCACCACCCTCGGCTCGATGACCGTGCTCGGCATCGTCATCGCGGGCTGGGCCTCGAACAACAAGTACTCGCTCATCGGCGGGCTCCGCTCCGCGGGGCAGCTCATCTCGTACGAGGTGCCGCAGATCCTCGCGCTCGTGACGGTGGTGCTCTACGCCGGGTCGCTCTCGATGGTCGATCTCACCAACTCGCAGCCGGGCCTGCTCGTGAACGCGCTGATCCTGCCGTTCGCGTTCGTGACCTACTTCATCGCCGCGCTCGCCGAGACGAACCGCGCGCCATTCGACCTCCCGGAGGCCGAGTCCGAGCTCGTCGCCGGCTTCCTCACGGAGTACTCGGGGATGCGCTGGGCGATCTTCTTCCTGTCCGAATACGGCGCGATCACCGTCGTCTGCGCGATCATGGCGACGCTCTGGTTCGGCGGCTGGCACGGTCCCGGCGTGGACGCCGTCCCGCTCCTCGGGGTCCTCTGGTTCACCCTGAAGACCTACGGCTTCGTCCTCGTCTTCATGTGGATCCGGGCGACACTGCCGCGGCTTCGCATCGATCAGCTGATGGGGTTCTGCTGGAAGGTGCTCATCCCGCTCGCCCTCGCCAACATCATGGGCACCGCCGTCCTGCTGCTGGCGTTCGCGGACGCCAGGCTGCCGGTCGCGATCCTCAACTGGCTCCTCCTGGGCGGGCTCGTGTTCGGCCTGCCGTTCACGCAGCGCCGCCGCCTGCTGCGATTCCGCACGCGCACTCGCGAAACCGTCGGGATGCGCGACGCGCGACTCGCGCCCTGATGTTCGACTTCCTCGAACCGCTCATCTTCGGCCTGCTCGCCGCCGGGATCATCGCGGCGGGCGCGTCGGTCGTCCTCATGCGGCGCATCACCGCGCAGGCCCTGCTCATGGCGCTCACGTTCGCCTGCATGGCCGGGATGTTCCTGCTCCTGGGCGCCGAGACGATCGCCCTGTTCCAGGTCCTCATCTACGTCGGCGCGATCACGATCCTCATCCTGTTCGGCGTGATGTTCACCAAGCAGGAGCCTCGCGGGTACGGCCTGTTCTTCCAGGAGCAGACGCCGTGGGCCGCGGCGGTGGTACTCGTCATCGCGGTGCCGGTGATGTTCCTGGCATTCACGTTCACGGACGCCGGCACGGTGTCTCCGAAAGGCGGCGACCTCATCCCGCTCGCGACGAGCCTGTTCACGGCCTTCGCATTCCCGTTCGAGGTGGCATCGGTGCTGCTGCTCGCGGCGCTCGTCGGCGCGATCGTCCTGGTGAAGCGCGACGAGGACGAGCTGTGACCGTTCCGCTCGGGGCGTACATCGCCGTGTCCGCGGCGCTCTTCTTCCTCGGCGCCGGCGGCGTGCTCGTCCGGCGCAACGCGGTCGTGATCCTCATGTGCGTCGAGCTCATGCTGAACGCGAGCAACCTCGCGCTCGTCGCGTTCTCCCGCCGCGCCGGGGTGTTCGCGGCCGGCGATCCGCTGGACCAGCGCGGGAGCGTCTTCGTCGTCTTCGTCTTCGTCATCGCCGCGGCGGAGGTCGCGGTCGGCCTGGCGATCGTGCTCGCCGCGTATCGCAATCGCCCGACGGTGAACGTGGACGAGATCCACGAGCTGAAGGGATGAGAACGAGCGAGACCGGGCTATGCCCGGCCGAGCGAGTCCCACCAGCCCTGAGCTGTCTGCGTGCGAAGCACGCAGATCGGGAGGGCTAGGAGGGGTGATCCAGAACGTCTGGCTGATCCCCGCGTTCCCCCTTGCCGCGTTCTTGGTGAACGCGTGCTTCGGGAAGCGCTGGCTGAAGCAGTGGACCGGCCCGCTGGCCGCGGCCGCGATCGCCGCGTCGGCCATCGTGTCCATCGGCATCTTCCAGGAGGTCCGTGCGGGCGCGGAGCGCACGATCGTCCCGCTCTACACGTTCATCAGCGTCGGCGACTTCCACGTGAATGTGTCCGCGCTCGTCGACCCGCTCTCCTCGGCGATGCTCCTCGTGGTCACGATCATCTCGTTCCTCGTGCACGTGTACTCCATCGGCTACATGGCCCACGACCACGGTTTCTGGCGGTTCTTCACGTGGCTTCCGCTCTTCGTGTTCGCGATGCTCATCCTCGTCCTCGGCGACAACTACCTCGTGATGTTCGTCGGCTGGGAGGGCGTGGGACTCTGCAGCTACCTGCTCATCGGCTTCTGGTTCGAGCGGCCGGAGCCCGCGGGTGCGGCGAAGAAGGCGTTCATCATGAACCGGATCGGCGACTGGGGCTTCACCATCGGGATGATCACGACGTTCCTCGTGTTCGGATCGATGAACTTCGTCGACGTGTTCGAGCGGGTCGCCAAGGACCCGCCGGCCCAGGGCGTCCTGTCGCTCATCTGCCTCGCGTTCTTCCTCGGCGCGACCGGCAAGTCGGCGCAGCTGCCGCTGTACTCGTGGCTGCCGGACGCGATGGAGGGCCCGACCCCCGTGTCCGCGCTCATCCACGCCGCGACGATGGTCACCGCGGGCGTGTATCTGGTCGCGCGGTCGACGCCGCTCTACGAGGCGGCCGGTCCGGTGCTTGCGGGCGTCGCCGGCGTCGGCGCGCTCACCGCGGTCTTCGCGGCGACGATCGCGCTCGTGCAGTTCGACATCAAGCGGGTGATGGCCTACTCGACCGTGAGCCAGCTCGGCTACATGTTCCTCGCGCTGGGCGTCGGCGCGCCGATCGCGGCGATGTTCCACCTCATCACGCACGCGTTCTTCAAGGCCCTGCTCTTCCTCGGCTCCGGCTCCGTGATCCACGGGATCGGCGACGTGCAGGACATGCGGCGCATGGGCGGCCTCCGGGCGAAGATGCCGATCACCTACTGGACGATGGTCATCGCCGGCGGCGCGCTCGCGGCGCTCCCGCCGCTGGCCGGCTTCTGGTCGAAGGACGAGATCCTCGGGTCGGCGTTCAAGAACGGCTACCCGATCCTCTGGGGCGTCGGCGTCATCACCGGCGGGCTCACCGCGTTCTACGTGACGCGGGCGATCTGGCTCACGTTCCACGGACAACCGCGTGACCGCCACCTGTTCGATCACGCGCACGAGTCGCCGCGGGTCATGAGCTGGCCGCTGCTCGCGCTCGCCGCCGGTGCGGCCTTCGTCGGCTTCGTCGGCTTCCCACCGGAGAACGGGTTCATCCACCGGTTCCTCCGGCCGGTCGTGGAGGCCCACGTCGCAGTCGAGACGACCAACTGGCTCGAGTTCCTGGCGCTCGCGGCCGTATCGACCGCGATCGGCGTGACCGGGATCCTCCTCGGCCTCTCGATGTACGCGCGCGGCCGGCCCGATCCGGCCGCGATCTCGCGCGCCGCGGGTCCCTACTACGACGTGCTCGTGAACAAGTACTACGTCGACGAGATCTACGACCGTCGCTTCGTCGACGTCGCGAAGGCGTTCGCCGGAGCGGCGTGGGCCTTCGATATCCACATCATCGACGGGCTGGTGAACCGCCTCGGCTGGGCGATCCGCCTCGGCGGCGGCGGCCTCCGCCGGGCCCAGACCGGCGTCGTCGGCAACTACGCGCTCTCGATCGTCGCCGGGCTGCTCCTCGTGCTCATCGTGTACGGCGGCTACGCGAGCGGATGGCTGCGGCGCTGATGGATCACCTGCTGACGCTGCTCGTCGTCGTCCCGATCGTCGGGCTGATCCCGCTCGTCGCGTTCTTCCGCGACGTCCGCGCGGTGAAGCAGGTCGCGGTCGTCACGACGTTCGCCGAGCTCGTGCTGTCGCTCGTCATGCTCGCGCAATTCCACGTCGGCGAGGCCGGCTTCCAGCTCGTCGAGTCGGTGGCCTGGCTCCCGAGCTTCGGCATCCGCTACGAGCTCGGCGTCGACGGCATCTCGGTCCTGCTCATCCCGATGACCACGCTCCTCACCTTCATCTCCGTCCTCTACTCGAGCGGCGGTGCGATCAAGGAGCGCGTCGGCGAGTTCATGGCGGCGTTCCTCCTCCTCGAGGTCGGCATGGTCGGCGTGTTCATGGCGCTCGACCTCTTCCTGTTCTACGTGTTCTTCGAGCTGATGCTCGTGCCGATGTACCTCATCATCGGCATCTGGGGTGGGCCGCGGCGGGTCTACGCGACGCTGAAGTTCGTGCTCTTCACGCTCGCCGGATCGCTCCTCATGCTCGTCGGCATCGTCGCGGTGTACCTCGCGAGCGGCGATCCGGGGAACCGGACGCTGTCGCTGCCGGAGCTGCTCGGCCACACGAACCGGTTCTCGGCGAGCTTCCAGTTCTGGGCGTTCCTCGCGTTCGGGCTCGCGTTCGCGATCAAGATGCCGATGTTCCCGTTCCACACCTGGCTTCCCGACGCTCATGTCGAGGCGCCCACGGCGGGATCCATCGTCCTCGCCGGCGTGCTGCTGAAGGCCGGCGGCTACGGGTTCCTGCGCTTCGCGGTGCCGCTCTTCCCGATCGGCACGCAGGCCTGGCTGCCGATCCTCATCCTCCTGTCGGTCGTCGCGATCCTCTACGGCGCGATCGTGTCGGTCGTGCAGAAGGATCTGAAGAAGCTCGTCGCATACTCCTCGGTCGCGCACATGGGCTTCGTGACGCTCGGCATCTTCGTGCTGAACTCGCAGGGCGGCGTCGGCGCGGTGCTCCAGATGATCAACCACGGGTTCGTCACCGGCGCGCTGTTCCTCTTCGTCGGCATCCAATACGAGAAGACCCACCGCCGCCAGATCGCCGACCTGGGCGGCCTCGCCAACCAGTGGCCGCTGTACACCGCGTTCTTCGGCGTGTTCGTCCTCGCGTCGCTCGGGCTCCCCGGGCTGAGCGGCTTCGTCGGCGAGTTCCTCGTGCTCCTCGGGACGTTCAAGTTCAACCCGCCCGGCGGCCCCGGCGGGCTGTTCTGGGGACCGCTCGCGGCGATCGGCGTGATCCTCGCGGCGGTCTACCTGCTCTGGATGTTCCAGCGCGTCATGTACGGCACGCTGCGCGAGGCATACCGCGCGCTCCCCGACCTCTCCCCGCTCGAGGTCGTCTGCGCGGTCCCGCTGCTCGTCCTGACCGTGCTCCTCGGCGTGTTCCCGCAGCCCGCGATCGCGATCATCGAGCCGTCGGTGAAGCGCGTGCTGGCCATCGCCGCCGACGCGACGCAGGTCGTTCTGAAATGACCGTCGACGACATCGTCACCGTCCTGCCCGAGATCGTCGTGACCGCCACGGCGTCGCTGGTGCTCATCGTCGACGCGATCGTCGACCGGAAGGCCGCGCGCGTGTGGCTGCCGCTGCTGGCGGTCCTCGGGGTGCTCGCCGCGATCTTCTCCGCCCCGCTGACGATCCCGAGCCACACCGCGTTCGGCGGCTTCGTGATCGTCGACACGTTCACGGCGTTCTTCCGGGTCCTGTTCTGCGTGCTCGCGATCTTCACGGTCGTCGTGGCGCCGGACTACCTCGAGAAGCGGAAGATCCCGGCCGGCGAGTTCTACGCGACCGTGCTCTTCTCGACCGTCGGCGCGATGACCATCGCGCTCGCGGCGGACCTCATCACCGTGTTCGTCGGCCTCGAGCTCATGACCATCCCGGTGTACGTGCTCGCGGGCATGGCCCGGCGCGATCGGTCCAGCAACGAGGCGGCGCTCAAGTACTTCCTCCTCGGCGCGTTCAGCTCCGCGATGCTGCTCTACGGCTTCGCCTGGCTCTACGGCCTGAGCGGGACCACGACGTTCAGCGGGATCGCGACCGCCCTCGCGAAGTCCGGGTTGACGAGCGGGGCGACCATGGTCGCGCTCGCGCTCGTGACGGTCGGCCTCGCGTTCAAGGCCGCGGTCGTGCCCTTCCACCAGTGGACGCCCGACGCGTACGACGGCGCGCCGACGCCGGCGACCGCCTTCATGAGCGTGGCCCCGAAGGCCGCGGCGTTCGCCGCGATCCTCCGGGTCATGGTCGGCAGCCTCGGACCGCTGGGGATCGACTGGGGCGCGGTGTTCGCGGTCCTCGCCGCGATCACGATGACCGGCGGCAACATCGTCGCCCTCGCGCAGCCGAACGTGAAGCGGATGCTCGCGTACTCGAGCATCGCCCACACCGGGTACATCCTCGCCGGTGTCGCCGCGTACCAGGCCGGCGCGTCGGCGTCCGCGGCGGTGCTGTTCTACGTGTTCGCGTACGGGATCATGAATCTCGGCGCGTTCGCGTGCCTCATCTACCTCGACCTCGACGGCACGCGCGGCGCGACGCTCGACGAGCTGAACGGATTCGCGCGGCGGCATCCCGGCGGCGCGCTCGCGTTCGCGGTCTTCCTGATCTCGCTCACCGGCATCCCGCCGACGATCGGGTTCGTCGCGAAAGTGTTCATCCTCCAGCCGGTGCTGGACGCGGGCCTCGTGTGGCTCGCCGTCGCCATCGCGCTGAACGCCGTGCTCGCGGCGTTCTACTACCTGCGGGTGGTCGTGCACATGTACATGTACGACGTCGACGCGAAGCCGGTCCGGATCCTCTCGAGCCGGCTGCTCGATGCGGGGCTCGGGCTCGCCGCGCTCGCGACGGTCGTCATCGGGGTCGTGCCGGACTCCGTGTACCGGTGGGCGCTGCAGGCCGCGGCGCCGTTCGTCCGCTAGGAGGGCGCTAGCGCGTCGGAAGCAGCCGCTCGCCGACGAGTCCGCCGATCGCCCCGAGCCCGGCGGCGATCGCGAGGGGGACCAGGATCGCGGGCAGCTCGAGGGTCAGCAGGCTGCCGAAGTGCGAGACCGGCGCGAACGAAGGCGTGAACGCCTGGTGCATCTGCGTCGCGAGGATGCTCCCGAGGAACAGCGAGAACAGCAGCGCGCACGGCGCCGCCGCCGCACCGAGCCGGCCGGCGATGACCCCGGCGCAGAGCAGGATCCCCGCACTCACGCCGAACAGGATCGCCGGCGGCACCGGCAGCGGCTCGGTGAGCCCCCACCAGAACGCCAGGCCGGTGGTCGTCGCGACCACCGACGCGATCATCCGGGGCATCGTCACCTCGCCGCGCGCCTCGACAGCAGCCGACCGCGCAGCAGGCCGGCGGTGTGGCCCGCGAGCGCGCCGCCGATCGCATACGGCGCGAACGCGATGACGAGCGAGACCTCGAATCCCAGCAGCACGCCCAGATCGTTGTCGTAGCGTGCGCGCGGCCAGTACTGCACGAGCCCCGAGAGCACCGCGCCCGCCAGCACGCTGAGCCCGCCCGCGAACGCGGGACGCCGGACGGCGAACCATCCGGCACCGGCCGACGCGAGCAGCAGGTAGCCGATCGCGAAGAGCGCCCCGGCGCCGCGCCACTGGTCGATGCGGAGGAGGACCGCGAGGTCGAGCGCCGCGGCCGCGACGACCGCGAGCGCGAACCGCATCAGCGCACGGTCGCGAGCGCGTGATCCGCGAGGTTGAGCGGCTCGCTCCGCCCGTCCGCGGCGATGATCGCGATGTCCTCGATCCGTACGCCGAACCGGCCGGGTAGGTAGATGCCCGGCTCGATCGAGAATGCCATGCCCGGCTCGAGCGGCTGGTCGTTGCCGCGCACGAGGTACGGATGCTCGTGACCGTCGAGCCCGATGCCGTGACCGAGCCGGTGGATGAAGAGCTCGCCGTATCCGGCGTCGCTGATCACGGACCGCGCCGCGGCGTCGACCTGCTGCGCGGCGACGCCCTCGCGGGCCGCGGCATAGCCGGCCTCCTGCGCGCGCCGCACGACGTCGTGCACGCGCGCGACCTCGTCGCTCGGCCGGCCGACGTGGACCGTGCGCGTGATGTCCGAGCCGTACCCGGCACGGGTACCGCCGAAGTCGAGGACCACCGCATCGTCCGTGCGGATACGCCGCTCCGCGGTGTGGTGGTGGGGCGACGCGCCGTCCTCACCCGCCGCGACGATCGTGAACATGACCTCGTCGTGGCCCTCATCGCGGAGGAGCGCGGCGAGATCCGCCGCGACGTCGAGCTCGGAGCGTCCGGCGAAGTCGAGATCGACCGCGCGCGCGTATGCGCGGTCGGCGGCCGCGGAGACGGCGCGGAGCGCCGCGAGCTCGGCGGGATCCTTGCGCATGCGGAGCTCGCGCGTGACCTCGGACGCGACGCGGAACGCGCGTCCCGGCAAGCTGTCCTGCAGCCGCAGCGCGAACGCGGCCCACATCTGATCGGAGAGTCCCAGCGCGCCGGGCTGCGTCACGAGCGACGCGACGAGCGCGTACGGGTCCTCGGTCTCGGTCCACGTCGCGCGGGCGAGGTCCGGGGCGATCGCGGCCGCGCGCGGAGCCTCGAGCTCGGGAAGGACGAGCGTCGCCGCCCCGTCGCTGCCGAGCACGAGACAGGTCAGCCGCTCGCTCGAGAAGATCCGGTACCCGGTGAGGTAGGTGAGGTCCGATCCAGGCGCGACGAGGAGGGCGCCGACGCCTGCCGCGCGGCTGGTGGCCGCGGCGCGCGCGCGGCGGCCACTGTGGTCCATCGAGCTGTTCGGCATGCGGTGTGCGTCCGCACTATCGCATAGGCAAACGAACGCTTCCGATCGTCGTCGGCGGCTCGCTCGTCCTCGCCGGGATCCTGCTCGTCGCGGGTATCGGCCCCGGCCTGCCCGAACGGGCGCCGGGATCGTTCGCGATCGCGTCGCCGATGGCGACGCTGCCGCCGGCGGTCACCGGCCCGGCCGCCACGCGCGATCCGCGCACGCCGATCCCCGCCGGCTATCGCGTCCAGATCCCTCGGCTCGGCATCGACCTCCCGGTCACCGAGGGCGACATCACGCGCGACATCGACCAGCAGAAGACGCCGGAGAATTACGCGTTCCATCTGCCGGGGACCGCGATCCCGGGGCTCGGCAGCAACACCTATCTGTACGCACACGCGCGCGCCGGCATGTTCCTGACGTTGTGGAACGCGAAGATCGGCGATGAGGTGTTCATCTCGACGCCCGACCTGCGTGCGTTGAAGTACGTCGTCACCGAGGTCCATCCGCGCGTGGCGCCCGAGGATGTTTCGTGGGTGCAGCCCACCGCGGGCGAGCGCATCACGTTGCAGACATCGACCGGCCCCAGCCTCAGCGATCCGCGCTTCGTCGTGGTGGCCGTCCCCGCAACATAGCCATCACGCCGCGGTAACGGACGTGTATCGCATCGCGAGAAATCGCGGACAGGGGAGCAAGCCCTTCCCCCGCACGCGATGTTCCGCACGACTACACGCGCGCGGCCCCCCGACACGTGCTGGACCCTGACCTGCCTCCCTGCCGGCAGGACAACTGGGGGGTAACAGCTCGATGCAGGCGTATCTCGCGCGCACCGGGGTCGCGGTCTTCGCGATCCTCATGGCCATCACCCTCGTCACCGAACAACAGGCGGCGGGCCGCGCGCTCGTCGCGGGCTCCGCGACCATGGACTTCCCGGCATTGCGTGAGATCGCTGCCGCGAGCGTCGAGTCCGTGGCCGAACCACCGGCGGCGCCAGCACCCGCGCCGATCGTCGCCGCACCGGTCGTCGTCACACCCGCCGTCGTCGCGCCGGCTCCGGCCGTCATCGCCGCGCCGGTGCTCACCGACGCGATCGTCCTGGCGTCCTGGTACGGGCCCGGCTTCTACGGCAACCGCACCGCGTGCGGGCAGCTCTACACGCCGGAGATCCTCGGGGTCGCGCACCTCACGCTGCCGTGTGGGACCCCGCTCACGCTCAGCTACGGCAGCCGCTCGGTGACGGTCAACGTGATCGATCGGGGCCCGTACATCGCCGGGCGCACCCTGGACCTCTCGAACGCCACGAAGATCGCCTTGGCCTGCACCGATCTCTGCACGCTTCGGATGCAGCTGGCCCGCTGAGTGTCCGGAGATTGCCCGCACACTCGACGGCCGACCGAGCGTCGGTATGGAACTTGCAGCCAGGGCAGGCCATCGGGCGGCCGGAAAGCCGCCGCGCACGTGCCAGTCATGAAGGAGTGAGTCGATGACCAAGAACAAGGGCGCCATGACCGTGGCCGAGGCGGGCCGCAAGGGCGGCGCGACGACCGCTCAGCGCCACGGTCCGGAGTTCTACGAGCAGATCGGGAAGAAGGGTGGCCGCACGACCGCGCAGCGTCACGGCGCCGACTTCTACGAGCAGATCGGCAAGCAGGGTGGGCAGAAGGTCAAGGAGCTCTACGGCCCTCGCTTCTACGGTCGGATCGGCAAGATCGGCGGCGACGCCGTCTCCGAGAAGTACGGGCACGAGCATTTCGAGGAGATCGGCAAGAAGGGCGGCCAGAAGGTCGCCGAGCTGATCGCTCGTGGACGCCAGGCGAGCTGACCAGCTTCGTTGACGGCGCGGAGAGCGAGCGAGCGAGACAGCGCGTAGCGCCCGTCATCGCCCTCCGCGCGTATCAATCGCGGGGAATCCGGCCCGGCGATGCATTGACAGCGGAACGTCCCTCTCTACATTTCGTTCCTGTACGCGAAGGGCCACAGCAGGGCCCGAGCTGTACCGCTGAGCGCACAGCGCTCGGTCGCTCGGCGAGGAGAGGGAAGTTGGACGCGGTCGACCGGATCGGCACCGCACTCGTGGCCGTCGAGTGGGAGGACATCACCGCCTACACCCGTACCGCCATCCCTGACGACTTCGAGCAGCTCCGCCTCCGGAAGCTCACCTGCGGGCTGCTCTGGAAAGAGACCGACGACTACGTCGTCATCGTCGGCGACTACGACATCACCAATGCCGGCAAGGACTACCGCCACAACGACTTCCACATCATCCCGAAGGGCGTGATCCGCCAGCTCACCGTGCTGCGGGATCGTTCCGAGCTGGTCTCGCTCGACCAGCTGGACATCGCCTCCGCCGGGTAGCCCCCCGGCGCCCGGCATCCGCTCTGCCGCCGGCGTACGTATCCCTTGATACGGAAACCTGGGCGCGCGTTCGTCGGTATGGAACAGAGGACGCCTGGGCGTCGTTCCACTGGCAGATCTGGAGGCCAACGCCATGCTTCGAGCCGAGCTTTATTGCTATTTCTGCGGCCACGGCTCCGGCGAGGTGCTGATCGCGACGAAGTCGCGGCGGCCCAGCCCGGAGCAGCTGAAGGCCGCTTACGCGCACGTCACGGGCGAGCGCGCGCCCGTCTGGGACTCCGGCGAGCAGCCGCTCTGCCCCCGTTGCGGCGGGCAGCTGTTCCTCGAGAAGTACGGGCACGAGGTCGTGCGCCGTCGCGCGCCCGCGCTGAAGAAGGCGAGCTAGGCCGGCG
Organism: Candidatus Limnocylindria bacterium; assembly: GCA_036394215.1. Lineage (GTDB taxonomy): Bacteria > Chloroflexota > Limnocylindria > P2-11E > P2-11E > UBA4735. Next base: position 18,934 of record DASWFN010000205.1, on the reverse strand, counting down.
TCCCGGCGAGGCCGAGCCGGCCGGCGATCCCGTCCAGCGCCGCGACCACCTCGACGATGAGCTCGTCGAACGGGATGCCGAGGTCGTCGGCGCCCGCGAGCATCAGCTCGCGGCTGACCGCTCGCGCGAACGCCTTGTCCTTCATCTTCTTGCGCACCGATGAGGGCTCGACCTCAGCGACCTTCTTCGAGGGCCGCACGAGCGCGACCGCGGTGACGAAGCCACAGAGCTCGTCCACCGCGTAGAGCGTCTTCTCCAGCGGCGTGACCCGCGGGATCCCGGTGTGGTCGCCGTGGCTCTGGATCGCGTGCACGATCTTCCCCGGCACGCCGGCCTGTTCGAGGATCGGCTTCCCGTTCTGCGGATGGCCGTTCGGGTCGCGCTCGTAGTCGAAGTCGTGCAGCAGGCCGGTGATGGCCCACTCCTCTTCGTTCCCGTCGAACCGCTCGGCGAATCGCCGCATCGCCGCCTCGACCGCGAGGCCGTGCTTGCGAAGGCTGTCGCCCGTGGTGTGCTCGTAGAGGAGCGCGAGCGCGGCCTCTCGGTCCATCGGGGCCGACCCTATCATTCAGGGCGATGGTCGAGCTCACCCCCCTCGCGGCCGAAAAGCTCAGCGGGCTCATGTCGCAGAACCCCGCCCAGCGCGTGCTCCGTGTGTTCGTCGCGGGGCGTGGCTGCTGCAGCACCCAGTTCGGCCTGGCGCTCGACGAAGCCCGGCTGCCGGACGATGCGGTCGTGGAGCGCAACGGCATCGCCGTCGCGGTCGACCCGGACAGCCTTCCGTACGTGGAGGGCGCGACCATCGACTTCGTCGACGCGCTCATGGGCGGCGGGTTCACCGTCCGCAACCCCAAGGTCGACAGCGGCGGCGGCTGCGCGTGCGGGCGGCGCTAGCGGGCCACTAGCCCATCACCGGCTGCGGCTGCCTCCTGCTCATCGCGGCGCTCGTCGCGACCCTCGCCGTCCTCATCTTCGGATCGACCGACCCCGGCGAGCCGGTAGCCTCCATCGTCGCGCTCGCTCTCAGCCTGGCCGCCGCTCGTGCCATGACGTCGCGCGCTCATACGCTCGCGCGACCCTGAGCAGTCGCGCCTCGGCCCACGGGCGCGCGACGAGCTGCAGCCCGATCGGCAGGCCATTCGCGTCGAAGCCGCAGGGGATCGAGATCGCGGGCAGTCCGGTGAGGTTGAACGGCGACGTGTAGGCCGTGAGCGTCGCGGCTGCCGCGACGGCATCCTGCCCATCGCGCCGCGGAGCGGTCAGCGGTGTCGTCGGCAGCAGGATGGCGTCCCACCGATCGAGCGCGCCGGCGTAGACGCGCCGCAGCTCGTCCCGCGTCCGCCGCGCCGCGGCGTAGTCCGGTCCCGAGCGCGTGAGCCCGAGCTCGATGCGCTGCGCGACGTCCGTGCCGAACGACGCTCGCTGCGCGGCGATGCGCTCGCGGTGATAGGCCGCCGCCTCGGTACCGATGATCACGAGCTGCGTGCCGCGCAGCTCGTCGGTCCGCGGGAGCTCGACGGCATCTATCTGCGCGCCCTCGCGCGAGAGGACATCGACCGCGGCCTCGATGGCGGCCGCGACGGCGGGGGCGGGCTGCTCGCTCTCGGCGAGGCGGGCGAAGAACCGCCCGCGCACGACGCCGATGCGCAGCCCCCGGACGCCGCCCTCGATGTCGGCGAGGTAGTCGTCGACCGGGACGTCCGCCGAGACCGGATCGTCCGCGTCGAAGCCCGCGAGGAGCTGCAGCAGGAGCGCCGCGTCGCGGACGGTACGGGCCATCGGCCCGGCATGATCGAGCGACCACGCGAGCGGGATCGCGCCGCGGAGGCTGATCCGTCCGTAGGTCGGCTTGAGCCCGACCACGCCGCAGAGCGCCGCCGGGATGCGGATCGACCCGCCGGTGTCGCTGCCGATCGCCCCGAAGCACTCACCGGCGACGAGCGCCGCGCCGTTCCCGCCGCTCGAGCCGCCGGGGATCCGGTCGAGCGACCACGGATTGCGGGTCGGCCCGAAGTGCGGGTTGTCGGTGGTCACGCCGAAGGCCCACTCGTGCAGGTTCGTCTTGCCGAGGTCGACCGCGCCCGCGGCGAAGAGGCGCTGGGCGACCGCGGAGTCCTCGCCGGGCACGTTCGTCTTGAAGATCACCGAGCCCGCGGTCGTCGGGACGCCGGCCACATCGAAGAGATCCTTCAGCGCGAGGGGCGCTCCGGCGAGCGGCGCGTCCGATCTCACCGTCCCGGCGCGCTGGCGCGCGTCCGCGGCCGTGACGGTGATGAACGCGTTCAGCTCGGGCTCCCGCGCGGCGATCCGCGCGAGCGAGGCCTCGGTCAGCTCGAGTGGGCTGACCGCGCGCCTGCGCAGCGCGGCGACGGCGTCCTCGAGGGAGCGATCGAGCAGCGCATCGTCCACCGGGCCGAACGATAGGTGGGCCGGGAATGCGGCGCCTCGCGGTCACGTTCGGCTGCTGTGGGCTTCAACGAGGATCTCATCGCGCACTTTCGCAAGAACAAGGGCGTCATCACGGAGGGACCGTTCACCGGCCGCGATGTCCTCCTGCTGACGACGAAAGGCGCGAAGAGCGGCCATGCCCGGACCCACCCGCTCGTGTACACCCGTGACGGCGATCGCTACCTGATCATCGCCTCGAAGGGCGGCGCCCCCGACCATCCCTCCTGGTATCACAACCTCCGAGCACATCCCGAGGTGACCGTCGAGGTCGGACCGGAGAAGTTCCGGGCGAAGGCGATCCCGCACACGCGCGGGCCGGAACGCCGCCGCCTCTACGACCAGCATTCCGCCATCAACCCGGGTTTCAAGGACTACGAGCACAAGACCGACCGCGTCATCCCGGCGGTGCTGCTCGAGCGACTCCCCGACCAGGCGGCCTAGCGCGTCAGCGGATCGAGGATCCGCGTGCCGACGGTGGCCTCCCAATGGACGTGCGGTCCCGTCGTGACCCCGGTGAGCCCGACGAGCGCGATCGGCTGCCCGCGCGCGACGCGATCGCCGACCCGCACGAGCGCCGCGGACGTGTGATACGCGCAGGTCTCGATGCCGCTCGCGTGGCCGACGCAGACGCGCCGCCCGCCGACGTTCACCCAGCCCACGGCGGTGACGACGCCGTCGTCGGGCGCCTCGACGAGCGCGCCGAGCGGCGCCGCGATATCGATGCCGGTGTGCCGCGGGGTGAGGATCTGGGTGATCGCGCCGACGACCGGTCGCACGAACCGCAGGTCCGACGCCGCGAACGCGTGCGCCGGGATGGGCGTCGCCTTCGCGGCCGCGCCGGTCCCGGTGCCGCAGCGGAACAGCTCGAGCTTCGTCGTGCGCAGTCCGGTGCGGCTGTCGCCCGCGAAGTACCGGCCGTCCGGACTGAACCCGCGCGCACCGAGCAGATCCGGAAGGGTCGCCGTGCTGCTCGGCGTCCCGGCACCGAACGCCGCGAACGTGTCGAAGGTGATGTCACCGCCGGCCGTCGGCGTGACCGCGCCGAGCAGCACCGAACGACCGTCCGGGGTCCATTGATGGACCGGTCCGGGGAACCGGGACAGCGGCGCGCCGCGCACGGTATCGCCATCGCGCAACTCGATGCGGTCCGCGTAGCGCACGAGCAGGGTCGCGCCCGTCGGCCCCCACTCGGTGTATGTCGCGTCCGGCGCGTCGAGCGCCGTCATCGCGCCGGTGCGCGTCGTCCCGAGGTAGCGGCGCACCGTACCGTCGAGCGAGTAGCGCGTGATCGTGAAGCGCTCGGCATCCGCGCTGAACGCGGCGTCGTCGGCGGGATACGTCGGGACCACGTCGGGCGTCAGCCGGGCGACGGTCTTCACCTCGCCGTCGGTCCACGTCTGGATCTCGTCCTTGGCGAAGTAATAAAGGGTGTCGCCGACCCAACGGCTGTCCGGGATCGTCGCCTTCGGCTCGGCGATCTCGCGTCCGCCGATGACCACCCGGAGATTCCCGTCCCAGCTCCAGTACGAGAGGTACTTCCCGGTGGTGGACCACTGCTGCCGCTCGCCGACGCCGAGCGGCGTGAGCTCCCCGGTCGGCAGATCGAGCGCGTCGAGGAAGAAGTCCTCGGGCGAGCCGGTGATCCGATCCGATGGCAGCACGACCATCCGATCGATCGCGAGGGTCCGGCCGTTCGGCGACCAGGCGACGCCGATCACGTCCGCGATCGGCGGCAGAGCGACCCGCTCGGTGCAGACGTACGCGTCGGGTCCGCTCGGCGGCGTCGGCGACGGCGGCCGGCGCGGGGGATCCGTGGGCGACGGGGACGGCGACGCCGTCGGGAGCGGTGACGGCGTGACCGCCGCCTCGCACGCGGCGGCGACGAGCGCGAGGGCCAAGGCGATCGGGCCGATCCGGCCGAGTCGGGACATCCGTTCGATTGTCGCGCCCGGCGTCCCGAAGACCGGGCTTGACAGCCATCGCCGAGGAGCGTACAAAACCGAGTAGTTAATTAACCGGAGGGTAAATCAAGGGAATGGCGACCGATCACCTGAGCACGACGTTCGCGGCGATCGCCGACCCCACGCGGCGGGCGATCCTCGCGCGCCTCGCGTCGGGGGAGGCGTCCGTGACCGAGCTGGCGAAGCCCTTCGACATGACCCTTCCCGCCGTGTCCAAGCATCTCAAGGTCCTCGAGAACGCCGGCCTGATCTCGCGCGGCCGCGACGCCCAGTGGCGTCCGGCCAGGCTCGAGGCGGACCGGCTGCGCGAGGCCGCGAAATGGGTGGAGCGGTACCGCATCTTCTGGGAACGGAGCCTCGACCGGCTCGACGAGCACCTTCGCGAACTGCAACAGGAGGACAAACGGCATGACCGCAGGAAATAGCGTGGCGGCACCGGAGCGCACGCTCGTGACGACACGGATCTTCGACGCGCCGCGCGAGCTCGTGTACCGGGCGTGGACCGATCCGAAGCAGCTCGCGAAGTGGTTCCCGCCGGAGGGCTTCAGCTCGCCGCGCTGCGAGATCGACGCGCGGCCCGGCGGTGTGTTCCGGGTCGACATGAAGGCGCCCGACGGGCCGCCGTTCAACGGCCAGGTCTTCCCGGGCCCCGGCCTCGTTACCGAGGTCATCCCGAACGAGCTGCTCGTCTTCACGATGCAGCCCGAGGTCGGCGAGGGCCGGCGGATGCCCATGGTCACCACGACCGTCCGCTTCGGGGACCGCAGCGGCAAGACGCTCCTGACCGTCGAGCAGAGCCTACCGACCATCGCCGACTTCGAGGCCGTGGCGAAGCAGGGCATGGAGCAGGGGATCAACGAGAGCCTCGACAAGCTCGCCGGCGTCCTCTCGAACAACGCGACCGACCGCGGCGTCAGCGTCACCGGACGCACGCTCACCCTCAAGCGGGTCTTCGGCGCGCCGCGCGAGCTCGTGTGGACCGCGTACACGGACCCGAAGCACGTCACGAAGTGGCTGTTCGCGAACGACTGGGAATCTCCCTTCGCCGAGATCGATCTCAAGCCGGGCGGCGCGTTCAGCGTCGGCATGCGGCCGGCGGACCACAGCCATGAGGGCTTCACGTTCGGCGGGACATACCGCGAGGTCGTGAAGCCCGAGCGGATCGTTCAGGTCATCGGAGACGGTCGGGTGATGACGACGACCTTCGAGGAGGTCCTCGGGGGTACCCGCCTCACGCTCACGCTCGAGATGGCGATGAGCGAAGAGCAGGAGCGGCTGGGCTACACCCAGATCCTCGACCACTTCACGCAGCACCTCGCGACGATGCGTTAGATGAGGGACATGCGATGAACAAGATCACCCCATTCCTCTGGTTCGACGATCAGGCCGAAGAGGCGATGCGCTACTACCTGTCGATCTTCAACAGCTCGAAAGAGCTGAGCGTCACCCCGGGTCCGAACGGCAAGGCGACGAGCGTGTCGTTCGAGATCGAGGGCCAGCGGATCATCGGGCTGAACGCCGGTCCGCAATTCAAGTTCACCGAGGCGATCTCGTTCTACATCGACTGCACGGACCAGGCGGAGGTCGACGAGCTCTGGAAGAAGCTCTCCGCCGGTGGCGAGGAGTCGCAGTGCGGATGGGTGAAGGACCGGTTCGGCCTCTGGTGGCAGGTCATCCCATCCGGCCTCGTCGAGGCCCTGGGCGATCCGGATCCGGCCAAGGCGAAGCGCTCGCTCGACGCGATGCTGACGATGAAGAAGATCGACATTGCCGCCATCCAGAGGGCCCGCGCCGGATGAGCTCGGCGGTCGCGCGGGCCATCGACGATGACGTCGAGGAGGCCGAGGCAGCCGGCGCGCGGCGCTGGGTCGCCCTCGGCCTCGTGTGCGTCGGGGCGCTGATGATCGTCCTCGATGGGACGATCGTGAACATCGCGCTGCCATCGATCCAGCGTGACCTCGGCTTCACGCAGTCCGGCCTGGCGTGGGTCGTGAACGCGTACGTGCTGACCTTCGGCGGGTTCCTGCTCCTCGGCGGCCGGGCCGCGGATCTCATCGGGCGGCGAACGATGTTCACCGCGGGACTCGCCCTCTTCACCGCCGCGTCGCTGCTGTGCGGCTTCGCGACGTCGCAGGAGATGCTCATCGCCGGCCGCGCCGTGCAGGGCGTCGGCGGCGCGATCGTGCAGGCGGTCGCGCTATCGCTGATCCTCGACCTGTTCCAGGAGCAGTCCGTGCGCGCCAAGGCGATGAGCGTCTGGGGCTTCGTGGCATCGGCCGGCGGGGCGGTCGGCGTCGTCCTCGGCGGCGTGCTGACCCAGACCGGGGACTGGCACCTCATCTTCCTGCTCAACGTGCCGATCGGCGTGCTCGCGATCGTCCTCGCGCGGCCGCTGCTCCCGGCTGCGCCCGGCGTCGGCCTCCGCGCGGGCGTCGACATCGGCGGCGCGGTCACCATCACGGCCGCGCCGATCCTCGCCGTCTACGGCATCTTGGGTGCGCCCGAGACCGGCTGGGCCTCTCCGCAGGTGATCGGCAGCCTCGTGCTGGCGATCCTCATGCTCGCGGCGTTCGTCGCGATCGAACGCCGAGCGCGGGCGCCCATCGTCCCGCTGGCGATCTTCCGCTCGCCCGCGATCTCGATCTCGAACGTCATCACCGTCTGCATGATGGCCGGCTTCTTCAGCTGGTTCTTCTTCTCACCGCTGTACATGCAGCGGGTCCTCGGGTTCAACGCGATCGAGACCGGGCTCGGGTTCCTGCCGGCGATGCTCACCTTCGGCGCGATGTCGCTCGGCATCTCGGCGAAGATCGTCGGTCGGCTCGGGCCCAAGCGCGCGCTCATCGCGGGGCTGTCGCTGGCCTCAGCCGGTTTCGTGCTCCTGGCGAGGACGCCCGTCGCCGGCTCGTACGCGGTCGACCTCGCGCCGGCGATGTGCCTCATCGCGGTCGGTGGCGGGCTCGCGTTCCTGCCGCTCATCCTCATCGCGGTCGGTGACGCGCGGCCGCAGGACGCCGGACTCGCGTCTGGACTGGTGAGCACGTCGCAGATGGTCGGCGGCGCGGTCGGACTCGCGGTGCTCGTGACCGTCGCGGCGGCCCGGACGGCAGCCGTTGGTGCGGCCGTGGATGCGGCAGCGCTGAATGAGGGGTATCACGCGGCGTTCATCGTCGCGGGGCTGGCGACGGTCGCGGGACTGGTGCTCGCGATGCGGCTCCCGGCCCAGGTCGCGCCGCCGGGTTAGCCGGTGTCGGTCGCCGTCGCGTCCCTCGGCTCGTCGCCGATCGATGCCGGCCGGCGCAGATCGACGACCTTGCCCTCGCTCCGGTCGACGACCCACTTCGCGAGCGCGTCGGGTGGCAGCGGCCGCGCCATGAGATACCCCTGGGCGGCGTCGCAGCCCATCGCACGCAGCTCGTCGTATGCGGCCTGCGTCTCGACGCCCTCGGCGATGACCTTGAGCCCGAGCCGATGGGCGAGGTCGATCGTCGCGCCGACGATGGCCCGGCTCGAGACGTCCACGCCCATGTCCCGGATGAACGATTGATCGACCTTGACCGCGTAGACCGGCAGCCGCTGGAGGTACGCGAGCGACGAGTAGCCCGTGCCGAAGTCGTCGATGGACAGCGAGATGCCCATGTTCCGCAGGCGCGTGAGGCTCTTCAGCGCGCGCTCGGGATCGACCATGAGCATGCTCTCCGTGATCTCCAGGCTCAGCCGCGACGCCGTGATGCCGCTCCGTTGGATCGCCTCGGCGACGACGTCGACGAGCCCTGGGTCGAGGAGGTTACGGACCGAGAGGTTCACCGCGACCCGCAGGTCGAGGCCGTCGCCCCGCCATGCGGCGCACTGCCGTAACGCGCTCGAAAGCGCGAACCCGAAGACCGGGCGGATGAGGCCGGAGCGCTCGACGGCGGGCATGAAGTGGTCGGGCATCATCAGCCCGCGCGCCGGGTGCCGCCAGCGGAGGAGCGCCTCGGTATTGAGCGTCTGTCCGGACGCGACGTCGACGATCGGCTGGTAGAAGAGCAGGAGCTCGTTCTTGTCGATGGCCTGCCGGAGCTCGGCCGTGATCCGCAGCCGGTGCGGCGCGTCCTCGTCGACCTCGTCCTCGTAGTTGTAGATCGCGGCGCCCGCTCCACTGCGCTTCGCGCTGTACATCGCGATGTCCGCGCGGCGAAGGAGCGTCGAGCCATCCTCGCCGTGGCGCGGATACAGCGCGATGCCGATGCTCGCGGTCACCTCGAGGACTTGGCCGTCGATGTCGAACGGCTCCTCGAGCGCGGTGAGCAGCTTCGTCGCGGCGATCTGCGCGCCCGCGTCGTTCGTGTTCGGAAGCAGGACGGCGAACTCGTCACCGCCGAGCCGACCGATCGTGTCGCTGGAGCGGACCGCGGCGCCGAGCCGCTTCGCGACCGCGCGGAGCAGCAGGTCACCGTACCCGTGGCCGAAGGTGTCGTTCGCTTCCTTGAAATGGTCGAGGTCCAGCAGCATGAGCGCGAGCGGCTCACGGACGCGACGCGCGATCTCGATCGCGTGGTCCCACCGGTCGTGCAGCAGCGCGCGGTTCGGGAGCTGCGTCAGCGGGTCCTGCAGCGCCTGCTCGCGCAGCGCGCGTTCGGCCTCGCGCCGCGCGGTGATGTCGATGAAGCTCGAGACGACCTCGCGCACCTGGCCATCGACCTCGAAGATCGGAACTGCGTCGATGAGGCGCCACTGGATCTCGCCATCGCTGCGGCGCCGCCCGGCGACGATGTCCCGCACCGCCTCGAGCGTGCGGAATGCCCTCGCGCTCGGCCGCTCGCTGAGGGCGGAGCCATCCTGGGCGAACGCCGCGGCATCCGGGTCCGCGGCCGCGAGGGCGACGATGTCGGCGACGCCGTAGATGCGCAGCGCGGCGTGGTTCGCGTACAGGATGTCGCCGCTCGCATTGCGCACGATCACGCCGCAGGCCATGGCTTCGTAGACCGCCCGAAGCCGAGCATCCTCCGCCGGGTATTCGCCACCCACTCGTTCCATTCCCCCTCGCGCGCCGCGCGATGCGAGATGGAGGCTACGGGCTCGCCCGGAGCGCCAGGTCTCGGGGGCGTTTCAGAACGTCGGAGCCGCCTAGGCGGCCTTCGGCTTCGGCGCGAACAGCGCGCGCGCGACCAGCGCGAGCACGGCGCCGACCGCCATGATCGCCAACCAGGCCAGGGTGAGCTGGTCGGAATAGGTCAAGCCGAGGAGCGCGTCGAGCGACCACCGGCCGTTACCGATGAGCGCGATCGCGAACGCCCCGGCCGCGACCGGGACCGGGAATTCCCAGCCGCCTTCGTGGGCCCAGAAGCCCTTCGGGAGGTGCGCGACGAGGGTGACGACGACGAGATCCGCGGCGACGATCCCCGGGCCGATCGGTCCGCCGAGACCGAGGATCGTGAGGAACCCACCGCCCGCCTCGGCGAGCACCGCGATCGACGCCCAGAACATCCCGGGCTTCAGACCGATGGAGCCGAACCAGCCGGCCGTGCCGGTGAGCGTTCCGCCCTTGCCGACCCAGCCGATCTTCAGGAGGCCGTGCCCCATGATGACGACGCCCACGGCAACGCGAAGGACGAGCAGCGCGAGATCGGTGTTCATTCCGGCACGCCTCCTTGCGACTCCCCGAACAGCGGACCCCCGCGAAATCTTCCCTCGCGCGATCCGCTCGGAGGACTAGCCGATCCCCAGCTCGTCGAGCGACCGATGCAGATCCGCGGGATCCCGGTACACGCGGAACGCCCCGGCGGACGTCAGCTCGTCCCAGCCATATCCGCCCGACAGCAGACCGACGCTCAGCATGCCCGCCCGCCGCGCCGCGAGCAGATCCCACACCGCGTCACCGACCACGTAGCAATCGGTCGCGCTGACGCCGAGCTGCTGCTGGCACTTGAGGAACAGATCGGGCTCGGGCTTCGCGCGCAGCACGTCGCCGCGGTCGATGACGATCGTGCCCGGAGCGACGCCGAGGATCTCGAGCGAGAGATCGATCTCCGGGTGGCGCCCAGAGGTCGCGATCCCGTAGCGGATGTCGCGCTCACGCAGATCGCGGAGCAGCTCGATCGCGCCAGGCAGTGCTCGGCGCTCGGGCAGCAGCTGCCGGAACAGCTCGCCGTGCCGGTCCTGGAGCCGCTTCGCTTCGTCGTCGCTCAGCGGGCGTCCGGCCTCGCGCGCGACCGCGCGGGCGAAGAGTCCGCCACTCATGCCGATCCGCCGGTGGACCTTCCACCCCTCGATCGGGAGTCCCGCCTCCGCGAGGGCCCGCTGCCACGCGATGACGTGGCCGTACACCGTATCGACCAGAGTGCCGTCGAGGTCGAAGATCAGTGCGCGCATCGCGACGGCATTGTGCACCGGCGTCTAGGGAGCGGGCGGGACGTCCGGCGCGAGCCACCGAAGCTCCAGCAGGCGGGCCGCCATGAACTCCTCGGGCGGGATGAAGCGGGGACTCTCGGAGAGCCGCCCCGCGAAGATGACATGGGGATGTGTCTCGAGCCCGCCATACGTGAGTGCCGCCCCTGGCATCTCGGAGATGTCGTACGTGCAGATGAGGACCGTCCGCCGTGGCGCGAGGATCTCGTTGAGCCGGGACTCGAGCCAGAGGTGGTCCTCGGGCAGCGGGAAGTCGGGTGCGTTCCAGGCCACGCACGCGATCGCTCGCGTCGTCTCCACGCCGCGCGCGATCAGCTCGTCGAGCGCGCCGCGGATACGCTCCAGGTATTCGTCCGCGTCGCGGTCGGACTCGACCTGAAGCACGCGTCCGCCCGCCAGGGCCTCGCCGACACCGTCGGTGTCGACGTCGAGGTCGTGCAGCAGCCGCTGCGCGACACCCGGTGCGCCCAGGAGCACGAGCCCCTCTCGCGCATCGGCGAGCGTGGGCTTCGCGATGGCACCGAGGACCGCGCGAAGCTCCGGATACGTGTCGTGGAAGAAGCAGATGTGTCCAGGCACGGGCAACGCGTCAGCGGTGACGCCGAGCGGGAGGTCGGTCATGTCTCGGTCCGCACGCCGCCGCGGTACGCACGGGCGACGGCCTGCAAGCGCGAGCGCGCGCCGAACTTTTCGATGATCGACTGCGTGTGGCTCCGCACGGTCGTGTACGCGATGCCCAGCTCGGCCGCGATCTGGCGGTTGTCGAGTCCGCGGACCATCAGCTGGAGCACGTCGCGCTCCCGCGGGCTCAGCTGCTCGACGCGCGCCGGAAGGTCTTCGGGGTCGGGCGCCGCCGCCAAGAGTCCGTGGATCTGCGTCGAGATGTCGCTGCGTTCGACGACCGCGCCGCGGCGCGGGTCCGCGAGCGGCGCCACGAAGATGAGCCAATGCCCCAGGCCTGCCGTCGAGAAGAGCTCCTGCTGGAACATCGGAGCCGCGCCGCGCAGGACGGCTGCGATGCCGCTCGCGATCGCGGCCGCTGCGCGCGACCGCGCGGACCGCAGCAGCGCCAGGAGATCGACACCCACGGACGCCCCGGCGAGCAGGTCGCCGTTCGTGCCGGCCGCGCGGGTCCAGGCGTCGTTGGCCCACGCGATCATGCCGGCCTCATCGAGCGCGGCGATCTCGCTGCGGAGGGCGTTGGCAACGGCGAACGCGAGGTCACTGTCCATCCCGTTCCGGTCGGCAACACTACGCTCACGGCCACGACGCTCCGTGTTTGGACCGGCGCTCGCATCCTGCATTCGCATGAAGCCTGGCCCGATTGCCCCCATTTCCATACCGTTGTAGGTACCGGGCCGCTGGAGCCGCGCCGACGATTCGGTCATGGCACAACGGCAGGCTGTCCGTCTCACTCCGCGGGAGACGGAGGTGCTGGCCTCCCTGCTCCAGGGGTACGGGAACAAGCTCATCGCCGCCGAGCTCGGTCTCGCCGAGCAGTCGGTGAAGGACCACGTGTCGGCGCTGCTCGCGAAGTTCGGCGTCGCGAACCGCGCCGCGCTCGCCGTCGAAGCAGGCACACCGCTCGCGGTGACCGGCGAGCTCGGGATCGACCGGAGCTGGATCCCGCAGCTGTTCCTCGATGCGGAGCCGCAGATCTGCATCTTGCGCGGGCCGGAGCTCCGGTACGAGGCCGCGAACGAGTCCTTCCGGCGTGCCACGGGCGGCCGCCCGATCGTCGGGCGGACGATGCGCGATGCGTTCCCGGAGATCGCCGACCAGGGCATCTACGAACGCGTCGAGCGCGTCTATCGCACCGGCACGCCGGAGGTCCATCACGAGCACACATCCACCTGGGACCGGGGAGAGGGCATCGAGTCGAGGACGATCGAGCTGATCCTGCAGCCGCTGCGCGCGGAGGACGGCGCGGTGAACGGCGTGCTCTCGTTCGCGTTCGACGTCACCGAGCAGGTGGGCGCACGCGACCGGGCCGAGATCGTGTGCGACGAGGTCGCCGCCATCCTCGACCTTGTCCCGGACGGCGTGATCGTGACCGATGAGCGCGGGCGGATCGTGAAGGCGAATGCTGAGGCCGCGCGGATCGCCCGGACCCACCTCGATCCCACGTCCTCGATCGACGATCAGGGTGTCGCGATCTTCCACGTTCGTGACGCGTCCGGCCGGCGATTGGCGGTGCACGAGCTGCCGGTACGCCGGGCACTCAACGGGGAGACCCTGTGCTCCGCGCCATACCTATTCGACGGCGGCGACCCTTCGCGGGAGATCCGGGTCCGCATGTCGGCCAAGCCGATCCGGGCCGCCGATGGCCGGATCCGCGGCGCCGTGCTGCTGTTCACCGAGACCGACGATGCCTAGGCCGGACCACTCCCGCTCGTCGAGTCCTCTTCGCGCAGTGTGTCGAGGACCTCGATGAACGCCTCGTATGGCTGCGCGCCCATGACGAGGTAGCGCCTACCGACGATGTGCGCCGGGATGCCGTTGATGCCGACGGACTCGGCATCGGCGCGATGACGGTCGAGCACCGCCTCGTAGCGACCCGCGGCGAGGTCGCGCTCGAGGTCATCCGGATCGAGCCCGGCGGCTGCCGCGATGCGCTTGAGGTCATCGAGGCGATCCAGCTCCGCCGTCCCGTCCCAGTGGGCCGTTGTGAGCGCGACGCGGACCTCGTCGTACTTCCCGTGCTCGCGGGCGAACTCCGCCGTCGATAACGCGAGCCGGGTGTTGATCATCCGGTCGTGGTGCTGGAGCACGAGCCCGACCTCGGCAGCGACCGCATCGAGATGGCCCCGTGCGGCCGCGATCCGCGCGGGGAGCGGTGCACCGTCACGCGGCACCTCCGGATGCAGCTCGAAGGGAAGCCACGTCGCTTCGACGCGGCCCTCCGCCACCAGCCGGTCGACTCGCACGGAGTCGATGTGGCACCACGGTCAGACGAAGTCGGAATAGATGATGAGCTCGGTGGCCATGAGAAAAGCGTAGGCGCCGGCACAGCGCTCGGCTCTAGGTGGTCGGCTCGTCCCCTTTGCCGCGCAGCCACGCTTCCGCGCTCGGGAGATCGCGGAAGACGTTCATGCGACCGTGCGCGTCGGCGAGGCTCTGGAACATCCGGTTGAGGCCGTACATCGCGGGATTCATGACGAACACCGCGAGCCGCGCTTGGCGTAGCGCGCCGGAGCGCCGCCACACGTCGGCGAACCGGCCGATGTCGGCGGGACTGAACAGGGTCGGCCGGAGGTCGATCTCATCGATGAGCACCCCGAGCGACGGGTCCTGCGCGACGAGCCGGTCGAGGTCGTTGAGCATCGTGACGATCGAGTCGGATGTCGGGTGACCGGCAAGCCTGACCCTGATCAGGTGCTCTTCCCTCGAGACCGCGACTGATAGCGCCGCTGCGTCCGGATCGCTCACGGCTACAGGATGTCACCCGGGCGTCCGGAAAAGCGGTGCGGTCCCGACCGGATTCGAACCGGCGATCTCGTCCTTGACAGGGACGTATGCTAGGCCGCTGCACCACGGGACCGTGCGGAAATACGGGCAAAATCGCCCGCACTCCCCTGTGCATCGTCCATTCTGCCATCAACCGCTGCCGCGCATGCGCCTGGACATAAAGAGGCGGCGAGTGCGCTTCCTTTCACTCGCCGCCCCTGCCGGTGTGGCCAACGTTCACGCGGGCCGGGTCGCCTACGTCGCGAGGACCGCCTCGTTGCGCATGGACCGGGTCACCTCGGCGGTCACGCGGCTCGTCCGCGCCAGGCCGGGGATCGTGAAGTCCAAGCCCGCTTCCTTCAGCTCGTCGTAGCCGAGGCCCTTGTACAGGCGATTCCCGGCCACGTAGCACATCTCGTCATACAGCTGGGGCCATCCGACCGAGCGACGCTGAAAGCAGAACGCGATGAATTCGATGGCAAGCGCCGCGATCCGCTCCTCCGCCACTCCATGTGCCCCTTCCTCCGACGCGACCTGCGCATCATCGGCACCGGCTTGCGTGGCAACAAGGCTCTTTGTCCACGAACGGGTCCACAGGTTCATCCACAGCCCCGCCCTCACGTCATCCACAGTCCATCCACAGATTTCACCGAGGGCGGCGGTCGGAAAATCGCCGGCGGGCCGTCGACTCGCGCGCGCTCGCGCGATCGAGGGCATCGTCACCGAATTTCGCGCGGACCGCGTCGAGCGCGGCGTTCAGGCGCGAGACCCGGGCGCCGGTGAAGAGGTCGAGCTGCTCGCCGCGGCTGATCCCGCTGACCGTGACGCCGATGAGGCGGACCGGGCTGACCCGTCCGGCATCGCGGTCCGCGGCCAGCGCGTCCCGGAGCAGCGCGCGGGCAGTCTCGAAGATCCGCAGGCCATCGCTCATCGGTTCGGCCAGGGTCCGCTGGCGCGTGCGCGTCTCGAAGGGCGCGACGCGCAGCTGCAGGGTCACCGTGCGGCCGCGGAGCTGATGCTTGCGGAGTCGCGTGCCGACGTGCTCAGCGAGCCGGAGCAGGGTGTTCTCGATCTGCGCCCGGTCCAGCGTGTCGCGATCGAAGGTGTGGGCGTGACCGACCGACTTCGGGTCGCCTGGCTCGGCCACGACCTCGCGATCGTCGTCGATGCCGTTCGCGCGCTCGGCGATGGTCGCCCCGTGCTCGCCCAGGCGCGCCTCGAGGAGCGCCGGATCGGCCCGCGCGAGGTCGCCGATGGTGCGCATCCCGAGGTCCTCGAGCAACTGCTGGGTCTTCGGACCCACGCCCCAGAGCCGCTTCAGCGGGAGCGGCGCGAGGAACGCGGCCTCGCCGCCGCGCGGCACCACGACGAAGCCATCGGGCTTGCGCAGATCCGAGGCGACCTTCGCGCAGAGCTTGTTCGAGGCGATGCCGACGGACAGCACGAGGCCGACCCGCTCGAGGACCGCCCGCTTGAGACCGCGCGCGCACTCCTCGACCCCGCCGAAGAGATGCGCGGTGCCGGTGACGTCCAGGAATGCCTCATCGAGCGAGATCGGCTCGACGAGCGGCGTCCGCTCGGCGAAGAGCGCCATGACCGCGTCCGACGCGATCTCGTAGGCCTCGTAGCTGCCCGGCACGAAGATGCCGTGCGGGCAGAGCTTGCCGGCCTGGCGCAGCGGCATCGCCGAATGCACGCCGAATGCCCGCGCCTCGTACGACGCCGCGCTCACGACGCCGCGATCGGTCGGACCGCCGCCGACGATGACCGGCTTGCCGCGGTATTCCGGATGGTCGCGTTGTTCGACCGAGGCGTAGAACGCATCAAGGTCGCAGTGGAGGATGCTCCGCTCGGTCACGCGAACGTGACCCGCTGGGCCTTCGAAGCGGGTACGACGAACGCCGCGAGGCGCTCGCCCTCTTCGGTCAACGCCACGCGGTCGGCCTTGCTCAGGCGCCCGAACGGCGTCACGATGATCGTGGCCTCGCGCGGCTTCGCGGTCACGCTCCATGTGCCGGCGACCACGCCGTCCACCAGGATCGTCTGCGCGACGTCGCCGTTCTTCCCGATGATCGTCTTGCGGTGCGCCTCCGAGAGGATCCGCACCCGCTCCGGCGGCGCGTACGCGAGCAGCGTGCTGTCCCACTTCGGCAGGTAGCGCACCGGAGCGACGGTGTCGGCCGGCGGGAGCGGCGCGCCCTTCAGGTCGTGCAGCGTGCGGCCGCGCGGATCGGCGAACGTGCGGATCTTCGGGGCGAGCTCCGCGAGCGCGGTCCGGATGAGGGGCGTGCGCATCGCGCTCCACGACGAGATGTCGTCGACCGTCGCCGGGCCGAACGCCGCCAAGTGGCGCTGCACCGCGATCCTGACGGCGAGGTCGACCGCCGGCCGGCGTGCCGCCCGGATCCACCGGTCGGCCGCGATGAGGTCGCCGGACTTGCGATGGGCCCACGTCCCGCTCGGCGTCACGTGCACGAGCCAGCCATGGGACGCGATCATCCACCAGAGCGCGGGCGCGGAGAGATCCTCGGCGACGCCCTGCGTCGTGAGGAATGCCGCGAGCTCCTCGCGTGTCCGCGCGCTCCGCGCGTAGCCGATCGTCGCGCGGTGGATGGCTTCGGCGTTCGGGACGCGACGGGTGAGCGGGGTCCAGTTCTCGGGCCGAGCGCGGCTCGTGGCCACGGCGAACGCCGGATAGTCCGCCGCGCTGACGAGGTGGAGCGTGCCGCGCATGAGCGTCGCCTTGACGACGGTGCGGGCCGCGAGCGCGCCCTCGAGATCGGAGATCGAGAATTTCGCAAGGCGCGACCACAGCCCGATGTACGGTGCGGGCGCCCACTGGGCTTGGAGGCCGGCGAGCCGCTCGATCGCGGCGACCGGCGTGAGCGGCGCGCGCTTCAGCAGGAATTGGCGGGCGAGGAGCGCGCGGTTCAGCTCACGGTCGGAGAGGGTGCGCGGGGCGGCCACCAGCGAAGGCTATGAGAGCCGGCGGATGACCCCGATCACTTTGCCTTGGATCTTCACGTCCCGGGCGTAGATCGGCTCCATTTCGCTGTTGGCGGGCTGCAGCCGGACGCGGTCGCGCTCCTTATAGAAGCGCTTCAGGGTCGCGGTGTTGTCCTCGAGGAGCGCGACGACGATCTCGCCGTCGCGGGCCGTGGACTGCGGCTGGATGACCACGTAGTCGCCGTTGTCGATGTGGTCGTCGATCATCGACTTTCCCCGGACCCGGAGCACGAAGGTGTCGTGACCGGCCGCGAGCTCGCCCGGCAGTGACATCGTCTCGGTGCGGTCTTCGTTCGCGAAGATCGGTGAGCCGGCTGCGATCTCGCCGACGATCGGCGCGGTGATCACCTTGCCGGCATGGCCGCCGGGAAGGGTCAGCGCGCGGGACCGGGTGGCCTCCTTCGTGAGACGGCCGTCCTTCTCGAGCTTGGTGAGGTGGTGGTGGACCGCGGACGTTGATGCCAGTCCGACGGCCTCGGCGATCTCACGGACGCTCGGCGGGTAGCCCCGGTCGTCGATGGTCTCGCGGATGTAGGCGAGGATCCGTTCGGCGCGCTGCTGGTCTTGCTTGGTCATGATGCGACGGTACCGAACGGATGTTCGTTTGTCAAGAGCAGGCCCACAGGCGTCCTCGCAACGGGCCCGGGGGCCCGAATCCATAGCATCCGGCCGGGATGGACCCGCTCCTCATCCGCGACACCTTGCTCGACTACACGATCCGGACCCTCTGGGCCGCGGTCGTCGTCGTGATCACGATCGTGATCGCGCGGGCGGTCCGCGCCACCACGATGCGGATGCTCGTGCGCCACCGCGCCCACGGCAACGCGACGATCCTGCTGGGCAACCTCGCCCAGCTCGGCATGATCCTCCTGGGCGTCCTCATCGTGCTCGCGATCTACACCCAGGGCGCGTTCGGCTGGATCCTCACCTCGTTCAGCGTGCTCGGCATCGTGATCGGCCTCTCGCTCCAGGACATCCTGCGCAACTTCTTCGCCGGGGTCTGGGTGCTCGTCGAACGGCCGGTGCGCATCGGCGACACGATCGAGGTGTCCGAGCACACCGGCGTCGTCGAGGAGATCTCCTTCCGCACGACGCTCCTGCGGACCGCCGACGGTCGTCAGGTGATCATCCCGAACGGCGACTTCATGACAAAGCCCGTCGTGAACCTGACGCGCTTCCCGCTCCGCCGCGCCGTCGTGCTCCTGACGCTCGATGCGAAGAACGAGCTCTCGACCGACGCGGTGAAGGAGGCGCTCGCCTCCGTCGCCGGGATTGCGCGTGACCCCGCGCCGACGGTCGAGCTGAAGCGCGTCATGAACGGCAAGGCTCGCTACCAGGTCACGTTCTGGGCGCCCGACCACGAGTCCGGCGTCAGTGCGGCGCTCGCAGCGCTCAGGGCGCAGCTCCCCGACAGCGAGGTCCGCCCCGCATAGCGCGAGGCGCGGAAGTTGCTCAGCGAGTGCGCGTGCCGAGCGGTAGATTGGACCCGATCAAAAGGGGGGCGATCCGTATGGGCGATCGTGACAACGGCGGCGGGTTCTTCGGCGTCATCGAAGCGGTCCTCGCGATCATCGGCGCGCTGACGGTGATGGGTGTCCTCGCCGTCGCGGCCTCCGTCCTCGCCTGGGAGATGGAGCTCCGCAAGTCCGAGCAGGAAAGTGCCCTGCCGGAGT
Source organism: Candidatus Limnocylindria bacterium (assembly GCA_036394215.1). GTDB lineage: Bacteria > Chloroflexota > Limnocylindria > P2-11E > P2-11E > UBA4735. Next base: position 9 of record DASWFN010000205.1, on the reverse strand, counting down.
CGCCGACCG
>DASWFN010000204.1:0-12103 GCA_036394215.1 Candidatus Limnocylindria bacterium | reverse complement strand
GCCGGTGCCGCAGATCGCGCGGATGGCCGAGGCGACGCGGTACGCGTTCGTCGTCGTGCCGCTGCTGTTCCAGGAGGTTTCGCCGAGATCGATGAGCATCGTCTTCCCGGTCGGTCCGACGAGCAGCTGGCTGTCGCCCTGTTCGACGTCGAGCCAGTAGAGGTTCATCTCGCCCTGGGCCCAGGTCCCGGCCGTGCTGCAGGGAAGCGCGCCGGCGCCGCGTGCGGAGCCCGCAGTGATCGCGAAGCTGAGCCCGACGGTGGTCGCGAGGAGCAACGCGAGCAACGCGCGTGCAGGGGTGGGGAGCATCGGCAGCCCGCCTTTCCTTCAGTCCCGGACGCTGCTCCCCAACCGCGTCCAGTCCGCCGCTCATGCTTGTCGGTCGCGGCGCCGACGGAAAGTAAAAAAGCCGATACCGACTAGCTGCTGAGTCGCTCGGCCGCGATCCGCTCGAGGACGGCGCGCGCTCCGGGCGTCACGGTCTCACGCCGGCGCAGGGTCGCCAGCGGCGGCCAGTAGAAGAGGAACTCGTCCATCCCGCTCTCCGCGTATCGGCCGACGAAGTCGTCGAAGGCGTCGAGCGACGAGAGCGGATCCTGCTCGACGCGGAACGCCAGCACCGAATGGCGGATGGCAGCCGGATCGCGGCCGACGGCGGTGCACGCCGCCGCAAGGGTCGCGACCTGCTCCTTCGTGCGGGCCACCGCCTCCGGCAGCGGGATGCGGGCCGCGCCTCCGGCGGGCTGCCCGCCAAGGGAGCTCCAGCCATCCGCGAACCGCGCGGCCAGCTCGATCGTCCGAGTGCCCTGGGCCGCAACGACGATCGGTGGTCGAGGGCGCTGCACCGGCAGCGGCAGCTCCAGGTCTTCGCTGCGGTAGTAGCGACCCGCGTGCGTGGTGCGTCCGCCGCGAAGCGACACATCGAGCATCGTGAGCTGCTCCGCGAACCGCTCGACCCGTTCCGCGGTCGACCACATCTCCGCTCCGACCGCGGCGTGATCCGCCGGATCCTCACCCGGCCCGATGCCCAGCTCCAACCGGCCGCCCGAGGCGTGGTCCACGGTGATGGCCTGCGCCGCGAGGATCGCGGGGTGCCGCAGTGGCAGGATCGTGACGAGCGTGCCGAGGCGGATCCGCGAGGTCTCGCGCGCGAGCGCGGCCAGGGACACCCACGCTTCGAAGTCAGCGAGCCGGCCGGGCGCGAGCGTATCGACGAGGTAGGCCGAACCGAATCCGATCTCCTCCGCGCGTTGCCACTCGGCGACGATCTGCGCGAAGGGTCCACCCGGGAACGTGAGGATGCCGAACCGTCGGTCCACCGTCGGAGGATAGAAAAAGACCCCCGGCCTCGTGACCGGGGGTCTTCCGAGTTCAGCGGGCGCTGGGCTCTAGTACCGCGCTCCGCGCGAGGCCGACGGCCGCACCTGCTCGAAGCAGGAGCTGCAGTAGACCGGTTTGTCGCCGCGCGGCTGGAACGGGACGCGCGCTTCACCGCCGCAGTTGCTGCAGGTCGCGGTGAAGAATTCGCGCGGGCCACCCATGCCCCGGCCGCCGCCGGCACCACCGCCGTACATGCCACCGCCCGCGCCGCCACCGGACGACCGGCGCGCCGCGCGGCAGGACGGACAACGGCCGGGCTCGTTGACGAGACCGCGGGACTGGTAGAACTCCTGCTCCCCGCCGGTCCAGATGAATTCCTGACCGCAGTCCTTGCAGGTCAGGGTCTTGTCAGAGAAGCTCACGGTGAAGCTTCCTCCCTTTTGCGTGCTGGCTTCGCGAGTCTCGCTCGGTCTCGGGAGGACTGCCTCACTCGACGCTGGACTCTTTCCGCCGCTACCCCCCTTTGGAGGGCGGCACGAAAGTATCAGAGGTATCCGCCGGTGGGAAGACCTCGCCAAGCCAGTCGTCGTACCACTGGCCGCTGCGGAAGAACCACCGTCGCATCAGCCCCATCCCGCGGTAGCCGGCCTTCTCGTTCGCTCGCCTGCTTCCGCGATTCCGGAACGAGATCCAGTTGTGGACCCGGTGGAGCCCCATTTCCCTCCACGCGAAATCGGTGCGCAGGCGGATCGCCTCGGACGCGATGCCCCGGCCATACAGGTCATGCCGGCCGATGAAGATGCCGCTCTCGCAATCGCGCGCGATCCAGTCGATGTCGAAGAGTCCGGTCATCCCGACCGTCTCGTCGCCGTACGCGATCGTCCAGTTCACGCTGTTCGGGTCGTCGGCGTTGCGCTTGTGGCGCTCCTCGATCTCCTCGTCGCGGAAGTCGCCGATGCGCCCGCCCCAGAACCGCGTGGGCTCCGGCTCGCGCATCCAGGCGACCAGCTGCTTCGCGTCGCCGAGCGTGGGCACGCGGAGCGAGATGCCGTTCGCGCCCTCGAGCCGCGGTCCGAACATCTAGCGCTCCTTCTCCTCGCCGAGCGGCGGGTACTCGCGTTCGTTCGGCCAGCGCTGCTCCCAGGTGTCGCGCTCCATCTGATAGAGGTACTGGTCGACGTACGCGCCGTCGCGGTAGTAGACGCCATGTCCGTGCCCGAACCGGACGTAGCCGAGCTTCTCGAGGATGCGCTGGCGGCCGAGGTCGTCGGCGGCGATGCGGTCGATCACCGACATCCGCAGGTGCATGAAGTCGAAGATCCAACGGTGCAGCGTCAGCGCCGCGTCCCACCCGTAGCCCCGGCGCTGCTGGTCCGGATCGATGACGAGCTGCTCGAGGCTGACGAGCTCCGCGTGCGGCGCACCGTCGAAACCGAGCCGCGCGTAGCCGACGATCGCGCCGCCGGCGTCGATGGACCACATGACCGACGTCTTGTCCTTCGCCTGCTCGGTCCACCGCTCCTTCCACGTCGCGGTCGCTGCCGGCTCGTGCCAGCGGCCGATCGGTCCGGCCCGGCGGACGCGCATGTCCGCGGCCCACCGCTTGTGCGCGTCGAGATCCGTCTCGACCGGCATCCGGAGCGCCGTCGTCCTGCCGCGGACCGTCCCACCGAGCATGGCGCGATGGTAGTCAGGACGCGGCGGGCAGGTGGATCGCGAACTCCGCGCCGCCGCCGGGCGCGTTGTGCGCATCGATCGAGCCACCGTGGGCCTGAGCGATCGCCTGCGCGATCGCGAGGCCGAGGCCGGCGCCGGCGCGCGCCGCGGCATTGTCGCCGCGCCAGAAGCGAGCGAAGAGCTTGCGTTCGGTGCCGGGCGGCAGGCCGACGCCCGCGTCGCGCACCCGCACGACGACCTCGCCGTTCTCGCGCGCGCCGTTCACGTGGACCGTCGTGCCGCGCGGCGAATGCTTGACCGCGTTGTCGAGCACGTTGATGAAGAGCTGCGACAGCCGGTCGGGGTCGCCGACCACCGGCAGCGTGCCGGAACGCAGATCGAACGAGACGCCGGCTTCCCTCGCCTGGACGTCGAGGGCCGCGACCGCGCCGCGCAGGAGGTCGGACGCGACGACGTTCTCCTGCGCGAGCAGCTGCACGCCGGCCTCGATCTTCGCGACCTGCAGGAGCCCTTCGACCATCCGCACGAGGCGGCGCGACTCACGCTGGATGACCTCGGCCGCGCGCGGGACGCCGTCGCCGCGGGCCTCGCCCTCCGCGATGGCCTGCGCGAATCCGTGAATGGACGTGAGCGGCGTGCGCAGCTCGTGCGAGATATCGGCGAGGAAGGCCTGCTCGCTGGCGCGGGCGCGCTCGATCTCCCCGGCCATCTCGTTGAACGCGCCGCCGAGCTCGCGGATCTCCTGTGGTCCGCCGATCGGCACTCGCGCGCGGTGGTCCGTCGCGAACGCGCGGACGCCACCGACGAGCCGGCGGAGCGGCCGGGTGATCGTGCGCGCCAGCAGCCCGGCGACGAGCAGAGCGAAGCCCGCCGAGATGAGCCCGGCGACGACGAGCGACGGGAACAGCGCGCGGATCACGTCCGCGTACACGGCGCGCGGCCGCGCGACGACGATGAACCCCTGGCCTCCCGCGCCGAGCGACGCGGTGCGGAGCTGCTGCTGGGCGAAGATCCAGACCTCGCCGTTCGTGTCGGTGAACTGGCCGATGCCGGTCCCATCAGGCTGCGGCAGCCGCGTGTTCATCAACGTCCCCTCGCTGTCGATGAGCACGCGGCGCTGGGCATTGTTCGGCTGCGGGTTGTTACCCGGGCTCACGATGAGCAGCCGCGCGTTCGCGGCCTGGACCTGCTCGGCGATCGCGAAGACCGCGTCGCGCGGCGCCTGCCCGTTCTTCACCGCGGTCTGGATCGCGGTCTGGAACGGCGCGGCGAGCTCTTGGAGCCGGATGCGCGTGACGTCGTTCTCGTACTTGAAGAGGAGGCCGCCGATCGCGAGCCCGGCGACGGCGATGCCGACGAGGACGACCGCGAGATACGAAAGGAACAGCCGCCCGATGATGCTGCGCAACGCTCTCACGTCACGCCGGCGGGACGAGCTTGTACCCGACCCCCCAGACCGTCTCGATCTTCGCGCTCGACCCGTTCAGCTTGTCGCGCAGCTGCTTCACGTGGACGTCGACCGTGCGCGTCTCGCCGGGGTAGGCGAAGCCCCACACGTTCTCGAGCAGCTTGTCGCGCGTCAGGACGATGCCGGGCTGCCGGCAGAACGCCTCGAGGAGCTCGAATTCCTTTGCCCGCAGCGAGACCGCGCGTCCGTCGACGGTCACCTCGTGCCGCGCGGGGTCGAGCAGGAGGTTGCCGACGGACAGCGGCTTGGTCCCTGCGCCCCCGGACATGCGTCGCAGCACCGCGTTCACGCGGGCAACGAGCTCGCGGGGGTTGAACGGCTTGGTGAGATAGTCGTCGAGCCCGGCATCGAGACCCGCGATCTTCTGCACGTCCTCCGCGCGCGCGGTGAGCGCGACGACGGGTGAGTCGTGCCGGCGCCGAAGCTCGGCGAAGAGGTCGAGGCCGTCGGCGTCGGGTAGCCCCAGGTCGAGCACGACGCACGCGGGTGCGCCGCGCGCGAATGCCGCACGCGCTTCCGCGGCGGTCGCGCAGTGTTCCACGACGAAGCCGGCGTTCTTCAGGTAGAGGGTCACCAGCTCCGCGACGGACGGATCATCTTCGACGACGACGACGCGAGTGCCGCTCACCGCGCGAATGCTAGTGTCCGGCCGTTGACCCAACGACGGTTCCGGCTCGCGACGATCCTGTCCCATCCGGACGACGAGACCTTCGGACATGGCGGCACTCTCCTGAAATACACCGACGCGGGCGTGGAGTGTCACAGCCTCTCGCTCACCCGCGGCGAGGCCAGCACCAACGCCGGCGATCCGGCCGCCCCGATCCCGCGCGAGCGCCTCGGCGAGGTGCGCGAGGCGGAGCTCGCCGAGTCCGGGCGGCGGATGGGCCTTGCGTCGACGACGTGCTTTCGGTATCCGGACGGCGGCGTCGCGGGCGTGCCGGCGCATGACGCGATCCGCGACATCGTGCGCTGGCTGCGGACCACACGGCCGGACGTGGTCATCACGTGGGGACCCGACGGCGGGTACGGCCATCCCGATCACGTCGCGACCGGCGAGCTCGCGCTACGCGCGATCGAGCTCGCCGGCGTCGCTCGCTACGAGCCGGGCCTCGGCGACCACGTCCACGTGCGCAAGTGCTACCGGGCGGTCATCGTCGCCGAGCTCTTCGATCGCTTCATGGAGCTCGAGCCGGATTTCAAGGCCTACATGGAGACGCTCCCGGTGAAGCCGCGACGCTGGACGCGCGAGCAGCTCGGTGCGGTCATCGACATCAGCGCCGTCGCGGACCGGAAGTGGCAGGCAATGCAGGCGCATCAGAGCCAGCGTGCCGATCTCGACCGGTTCGAGCGGATGCGCGAGCGAACGGGCTTCGTCCCGCAAGAGGAGATGTACCTCCGCGCGTTCCCCGATCCGGGCGGACCGCCCCTCGAGAGCGACCTGTTCGCGGGACTGACCGCGCGCTAGGCGGTCGCGACCGCCAGCGGGTGGATGAGCGCGTCGGCCATGGCCTGGACCTCGCGAGGCGAGACCCCGGCGCGCGGTGAGCGCGAGCGCAGGCGCTCCGCGAGCGCGGTGGTCCCGCACACGACCGGGACCGTCGAGCTCGCGCAGTCGTCGCCGGCGCCGCGTTCGATGAGCACGCAGGCTTCGACCTTCGTGCGGATGTGACCGCCGCCGGAGATGTCCGAGCGCACGCGACCGGCATCGTCGCGCGCGCGCCGCGACGGCGAGTCCGCGAGGTGATGGAGGCCGGTGGCCTCGATGCGGTGCCAGCCGTCCTGATAGCAGCCGTAGGCCGCGTCGTCGCCGAGCGGCTCGATGGTGAAGATCCCCGACGGGCCGACGACGACCAGCGGCACGACCGCACCGCCATCGCGCGGCGCGTACTCGGCGAGCACGAGAAATTCGGGTCCGAGGAGCGTCTGCAGCTCGTCGCTGACGCGCTCGGCGACCTTGCCGCCCTCGCGCGCGCCGATCGCGCGCACCGCCTCGCGGATGCCGAGCGCGATCGGGGGCAGGGTCAGCAGGTAGAGGAGCGCCAGCGCGATCTCCCTCGCGATGGCCGCGGTGCCGAACGCGAGTGCCAGCCAGAAGCAGGCTGCGCGCAGGTGGCGCCGCCAACGGACCGGCCGTGTCGCCCTGGAAGCAAGGATCGCCACGGATCTCCCTCTCTCAACAACGCGCTCGCCGCCCGGCGAGAAGGCGATGCTGTCCCCCGGCGGCCACCGCAACAAGTAGGACAGTGGTACTACGCGTGCCCTTAGCCTCGACCGGATGTCGCTCCGCTCCGAGATCGCCGAGCAGCCGCGGGTCATCCGGCAGCTCCTCGAGTCCGGCTGGCCCGAGGCCCGCATGCTCGCGCGTCCCCTGGCGGTCGCCGAGCACCTGACCATCGCCGCCCGGGGCTCATCCGACAACGCCGCGACCTACGGGAAATACCTCTTCGAGAGCCTCGCCGGGGTGGTCACGGCACTGGCCGCCCCCTCCCTGGTGACCCGCTACCGCACGCCGCCGAGCTTCGCGCGTGGCGCGGTCATCGGGATCTCCCAGTCGGGGGCGGCCCCGGACGTCGCCGCGGTGCTCGCCGAAGCCCGCGCCGCCCGCGCGCCGACGATCGCGATCACCAACCGTGCCGGCTCCCTCCTCTCGCGGACCGCGCAGGAGACCTTCCTGCTCCGCGCCGGCGCCGAGCGCTCGGTGGCCGCGACCAAGACGTACACCGCGACCTGCGTCGCGCTCGCGCTCCTCGCGGCGAACACCGCCGAGGCCCGGGGGCGGAGCGCGCTCTCGCTCGCCGGCCTCGTGGAAAGCGTCACCGAGGCCGAACGGACCGAGGACGGCGCCGATCGCCTCGCGCGGCGGATCGGCAAGGCCCGCGCGATCGTCGTCCTCGGACGCGGCTACGAATACGCGACGGCGCTCGAGGCCGCGCTCAAGATCAAGGAGCTCGCGCGCGTCTGGGCCGAGCCGTACTCGAGCGCGGACTTCGCGCATGGTCCGGTCACGCTCCTCGAGTCAGGGGTGCCGGTGCTGCTCTTCGGCGCGCGCGGTGCGGCGCAGTCCGAGGCCCGCGCGCTCGCGCGGAAGCTCGGGGCGAAGGGGTCGCGGATCTACGCCGTTACGAATGACGAGGGGCTGGCGGAGCTCGCGGACGACGCGGTGCTGCTGCGCGCCCCGCTCTCGGAGGCGGTGACCCCGATCAGCTTCGCCGTCGTGGCGCAGCTCGTCGCGCGGTCCCTCGCGCGCCGGCACGGCCGCGACGTGGAGCGCCCGCGCGGGCTTTCGAAGGTGACCCGGACCCGCTAGCGCGCTTGCGCGGCGCGGGCTTGCGGCGCGGCTCGGCCTTCGGCGCGCCGACGGGCCTGGTCGCCGCGCCCTTCGGGCTCGTCTTCGGAACGGTCGCGCCCTTCTGCGAGAAGTCGACCTTCAGCTCGTAGCCGTACACCATCGCGAGCCGCGCGAGCGAGCGCAGTGACGGCAGGTAGCGGGGGTCTTCCATGCGCCGGAGCTGGGTCTGCGAGGTCCCAAGCTTGCGCGCGGCCGCGCGCTCGGACAGTCCGGCGGTGTGCCGGAGCTCGCTCACCGAGCGCGCGACGGCGCTCGCCAGCGGATCGGGCGGCGCCTGCTGCGCCGTCGTCGAGATCGTGTCCTTCTGCGTGTCCCGCACCCGTAGATGGTATCGGCCAAGCACCGCGGTCCGTACATAGGACGAACGTACTGTGCGGCGGCGGCGGTCGCTACCGGTCCGATAACGCGATGGGTCGCCGATCAGGCGCGGCCGCTCTCCGCCGCGAACGCATCGATGACATCACGCATCTGGGGGTCGTAGGCGAAGAGGATCGCGCCGTCGCAGCCCGCGTCGCGCGCCGCGCGCACCTGCGCCCGAACGCGCTCGCGTTCGCCGGCGTACGCCATCAGCCCACCCCACATCGGGGTCGACGGCGCCGCGGCTCGCGCCTCGCCGAGCACGCGCCGCACCTCCGCGGTATCGGTCCGGTACGCCATCGGGCAGATGAGGTCGACGAGCGACTCGGCGGCCCATTCCGGCCAGCGCTGGAGCACGCGCTCGCGCGCGACCGTCGGGTCGGGAAAGACCGCCGCCGAGATGACGATGCCCGGACGCGCGGCGCGCACGCGGGCGGTCGTCTCGCGGACGATCGCGGTGATCGCTTCGTGGTCCTCGGGCGAGGCGGCGTAGGTCACCTGGGGGTACCGGATGTAGTCATGGTGGAAGCCCTCGACCGGATAGCGCCGCACGATGTCCTCGAACACGTCGATGGTGTGGGCCCGCGCGAACGCGTTCGTCGGGTCGATGTAGATGCCCTCCCAGTCGCTCCCGCCGACCGGATCGAGGTACGTCACGCCGTCGGGCCGCAGGAGCCAGTCGGGATGCGCGTTCACCACGTGCTCGGGCGACCGGGGCAGCCCGCCGGTCGGGCTCGACCAGACGAACGTGCCGTTCGCCCAGGCGTGGATCCGCACCCCGACGACCGCGCCGTTGCGCACGAGGTGCGCGAGCGGGTCGAAGGTCGGGTCCTCGAGCGCCTCGGCCCTGGGCTCGAGGGTCGACGTGTAATAGGCGTCGCCGCGGCCCCGCACCTGGACCACGAGATCGCGGATGTTCCAGCCCACGCTCGCCGCGAGGAGATCGTCGATCGCCGCCCGCGTCGTGATGCGATCGCGCACGACCCAGAGCGCCGTCGCGAACGTCATGCGAGCGCGCCGTAGTCGCCGAGCGCGATCGCGTGCCGCGCGAGCGCGGCCCTCGCGCGCGGGTCGGTGAGGGTCGCGAGCTCGTCGACGCGGAGCGCCGCGTACGCCGAGGTCCGCGCGAGCTCCGCGTCGGGCTCGCCGGGGTGGCAGCCGAGCTCGGTGACGCCGCCGGCGAGGTCGGCGAGGATCCGCTCGAGTGCCGCGACGTCGACGTGTCCATCGTGCTGGAAGTCGCGGCGGTAGTGGTCGACCGTACGGATGCCCCGGGCGCGCAGCCGATCGCGTTGCGCGTCGTCGTGCGGACGAACGGCCGCGCCGGTCTCGGTCGCGAGCTCCGCGATCGCCCATTCGAGAGCGGGCGCATCGTGCGTCCAATGGTGCGAGTCGAGGTGCGTCGGCGCGCGCCCGATGAGGTCCCGGGCGCGCGCGTACTGCGCCCGGTACTCGATGAGCGCCTCGTCCCGCTGCACGCGGTCGGCCGCGAGCGCGCCGGGACCGCGCGGGAACGTCCCGTCCGGCTCGACGAGCGACGGCACCCGCGAGGGATCGCTCACCGGCCGCCCGTACGTGAGCGTGAGGTGCACGCCGACGTCGAGCGACGGCGTCGCACGCGCGAGCCGCGCCGCCTCGTCGGTCGCCGGCGCCGCGACCATGAGCGTGGCCGCGGTCACGATGCCCTCGCGATGCGCACGGAGCACGCCGGCGTTGATACCCGGCGCCCGCCCGAGATCGTCCGCGTTCACGATGAGCCGCTTCATCCCGCGTCGATCGCGCGCCGCACGCTCCAGCCGCTGGCCACGAGCTTCGCGCGCGCCGCATCGGCGCCGATCCCGAGCTCGTCGCGCACCATCCGCACCGCGCGCTCCCTGAGCTTCGCGTTCGTCGGACGGAGATCGATCATGAGGTCGCCCTTCGTTCGGCCGCTCCGGATCATCGCGGCGGTCGAGAGCATGTTGAGCACGAGCTTCGTCGCGGTGCCGGCCTTCAGCCGGCTCGAGCCCGCGAGGATCTCGGGACCGACATCGACGGCGATCGGGATGTCCGCAGCGGCCGCGAGCGCCGATCCCGGCACGCACGTCACGCCGACGGTCATCGCACCGAGCGCGCGCGCCGCTTTGACCGCCGCGACGACGTAGCGTGCCGAGCCGCTCGCGGACAGACCGACGACGACGTCGCCCGGCCGCGCGACGCGCACGATCTCGCGCTCGCCCGCGAGCGGATCGTCCTCGGCGCCCTCGATCGAGCTGCGGAGGGCCGCGTCGCCACCGGCGATGACGCCGTACACGAGATCGGGCTCGGCGCCGAACGTCGGCGGCGCCTCGCTCGCATCGAGCACGCCGAGGCGGCCGCTCGTGCCCGCGCCCACGTAGCGGAGCCGGCCGCCGCGCGAGAACGCCGTCGCGATCGCCTCCGCCGCGCGCGCGATATCGGGCAGTGCGGCGCGCACCGCGCCGGCGACGGTGGCGTCCTCGTCGTTCATGAGCGCGACGATCTCCGCCGCGCTCATCGTGCCGAGCCCGCTCGCCTTCGGGTTGCGGCGCTCGGTGCGCGGGAGGTCGGTCACCGGTCTCCCCAGGCGAGCATCGCCGCGAGCCGCGCGGCGCCCATCGCCGGCTCCTCCTTGACCGGCTCGACCGCGGCACGCGGCAGCGCCGAGAGGAGCTCGAGCCGGACGGCCTTCTCGAGCGGGCGCACGTTCTCGAACGCGCCGCCGGCCAGATACACCGGGCCTCCGTCGAGGAGCAGGCCGTGCGCGACGGTGGCGGCCATGCCCGCGAGCAGGCGCGCGCCGCGCTGCACGATGTTCACGGCGATCGCGTCGCCCTCGGCGAACGCGCGCGCGACCGCGCGGGTCGAGGCGAGGATCGCGGGGGCGGGATGCGGCCTGCCGTAGAGCTGGGGCAGCACGCCGTTGAAGTCGGCGACGCCCAGGTCCTCGAACAGGTGGCGGGTGATCCGCGTGGGGGAGCCGCGACCGTCGTGGTCATAGGACGCGGCGCGCAGTCCTTCCTGTCCCATCCACACCGCCGAGCCCTCGTCGCCGACGAGGTAGCCCCAGCCGCCGCAGCGCTCCTCGGCACCCTGGTCGTTGCGGCCGTACGCGATCGAGCCGGTCCCGCTGATGAGCACGACGCCGCAGCCCGCGGCGTTCCCCGCATAGAGCGCGGCCTTCGCGTCATGGGTGACCTCGACGCGCACGTCGGGACCGACGAGCGACGCGAGGATCGCGCGGCCCTTCGCCCGGTCGGCCGCACGCTCGCCGCCGGCGCACGAGAGGACGATCGCGTCGGCGGTGCGGCCCGCGAGCGCCTCGCGGAGCGCAGCGGCGATCGAGCCCTGGGGATCGGGCGACGAGAGGAGATTCGCGGCGCCGCCGGCGCCGCGGCCGACGACCTCACCGCCCCGCGTCACCGCGAAGGCGCGGGTCTTCGTCCCGCCCGCGTCCATGCCGACGACGAGGCCCTGCATCACCGCAGTATGCGGCGCTACGGCTGGTGGACCGCTCCCGCGGAGACCGCGCGCGAGGCGCCGGTGCAGCGCGGCAGGGTGTTCGGCTCGCCGCGGAGCCGGAACGCGCCGAGGATCGCGAAGGCCACGGCCTCGCGTGCCTCCGCCGGGATCCCGCGCTCGTCCGTCGTGGCGATCGGCAGCTTGGCCCGGGCCCGCAGGCGATCCATCAGCGTCGCGTTGCGCGCTCCGCCGCCGGCGACGATCAGCTCGCGCCACGGGCCGCCGTCCAAGGCGCGCGCGATCGTCTCCACCGTGAGCGCGGTCGCCGTCGCGATCGCGTCATCGAGCGAGCCGCCGGCGCCCTTCACCTGCGCGAGCAGCTGCTGCGTGAACGGCGCGCCGAACTCCTCGCGCCCGGTCGACTTCGGCGCGGGTCGCGCGAAGTAGGGGTGTGCGAGCGCGCTCGCGAGCGC
>DASWFN010000203.1:0-9497 GCA_036394215.1 Candidatus Limnocylindria bacterium | reverse complement strand
GCGCCGATGACGAGGTGATCCACGACCGATACCCCGAGCAGCCGGCCTGCGGCGACCGCGTCGCGGGTCGTCCGGAGGTCGTCGGCGGACGGCTCGGGGTCGCCCGACGGGTGGTTGTGGGCGAGCACGATCCCCGCGGCGTTCCGGCGCAGAGCCTCGGTGAAGAGCTCGCCGATGCGGACCGAAGTCCCGGCGACGTTGCCCTCATAGATAGGACAGACCGCGATGAGCCGCTGCTTCCGGGTGAGCAGGGCGACGACGAGGGCCTCGCGGTCGCGGTGGGCGAGGTACGGCGCGATGGCGCGGGCCGCGGCCGCGGGCGTGTCGAGGACCTCGCCCTCGCGCTCGGCCGCGAGCGCGCGGCGCCCGAGCTCGAGCGCGGCGACGACGCGGGCCGCCGTGGCCGCGCCGAGCCCGAGCGTCACCAGGCGCGACCGGTCGGCACGCGCGAGCGAGCCGAGGCCGCCCGCGGAATGGAGGACCGCCTCCGCGATCGCGACGGCCGACCGGCGCGCGGTGCCCGAGCCGACGACGAGCGCCAGGAGTTGCGCATCCGACAGCGCAGGCGGGCCGTCGCGGATGAGCCGCTCGCGCGGGCGGATCGCCTCGGGCCAGTCGCGGATGGGCACGCCGCTCCGTTCGGCCCGCGCTTGCGGATTTCTTACAGATCACTGCTTGACCCCGAGGTTCAGCAGGAATATCCATCGCTGGATGCGACTCCTCATGGCCGCGGTGGCCGCGTTCGCGGCGATCACCGCCCTGGTCGGCACCGGTCTCTCCGACGCCTTCGACGAGGCGGTCCTGGCGACGCTCCTCCCTTATCGCAGCCAGCCGGCGATCGACGCCGTCCAGCTGGTCACGCTGCTGGGGAGCCCGATCCTGAGCAGCGTTCTGGCGCTCGGGCTGACCGTCCGGCTCGTGGCGACCGACGGTCGGCGGGGGCTCGTGCCGCTGCTGTTCTTCGCCGGCTTCGCGGTCGAGCTCGCGCTGAAGGCGGTCATCTTCCAGCCGGGTCCGCCGAGCGAGCTCGTGTACGACGCGCCGCTGTTCGTCTCGCTGCGTGAGGTGACCGCGTTCACCTATCCGAGCGGCCACGCGATGCGGATCGCGTTCCTCGCGTCGATCGTCGCGTGGCGCGTGCCGCGGCTACGGATCCCGCTCGCCGTCGTCGTCGCGCTCATCGCGTTCGGCCGGGTGTTCCTCGCGGCCGGATGGATCACCGATGCCGCGGGCGGCGTGTGCCTCGGCATCGCGCTAGGTGCGCTCGCGTCGCTCGTCGCGGAACGGCTTGGATCCCCGCGGCGCGCGCCGCGCGCCGCCCTCGTCACGCCCTAGCTAGGTCGTCGACGCCTTCTCGGCCACGGCCGCGGGCTCGGCGCCCTTGCCGCCGGTGTGCACGGTCCAGTCACGCTCGTCGAAGTCCTTCGCGCAGTAGGGACAGATGTTCCACTCCGGCCGGATGAGCTTCGCGCACGACGGGCACACGCGCTTCAGGCGGGTTCGGCACGTCGGGCAGAGGATGAAGTCCTCCTGCACGCGCTCGTGGCAGGTCGGGCACACGATCCGCTGCTCCGCTTCGGCGAGGAGGCTCTCCTCCGCGAGCTGGCGCTCGTAGGCCTCGGCGATCGTCTCGCGCGAGCGGATGATCAGGTAGATGAAGAGGCCGAGGATCGGGACCACGGTGACGAGCAGCGCCGCGAGCACCGGGAGCAGGCGGTTCTCGGTCCGGTTCTGCGCGTCGCGGAAGGTCCAGAAGATCTGCGCGATGTACAGCGCGAAGAGGTACAGCCCGATGAACCGCACCCCGAGCTGCACGACCGCGCTGTTGACGAAGCCGGTCCAGATCGCACCGATATCGGGCATTCGCTACACCCCCGCGCGCGCCGGTCGGCCGCCCTCGGCCGCGACGCGCTCTCTCCAATAGTCCAGAACGTCGCGCAGCGTCTGCTCGAACGGGATCCGCGGCTCCCAGCCGGTCGCCGCCCGGAACTTCGATGGGTCCGCCCAGAGGATCGGCACGTCGCTCGGCCGCAGCCGGGCAGGATCCTCTTCGGTGCGGATCTTCACCTTCGAGGACGCGAGGAGCACATCGAGCATCTCGCGGATCGTGTGGGTCCGCCCGCTGCCGACGTTGTAGCTCTCGCCGGGCTCGGCCTTCTCGAGCGCGAGCCAGTAGGCGCGCACGATGTCGCGCACGTCGGAGAGGTCGCGCTTCGAGGTGAGGTCGCCGTGGAAGATCACGGGCGGATGGAAGCCGGCCTCGATCTCGGCGATCTGCTTCGCGAAGCTCGAGTCGGCGAACACCGGGCCGCGCCGCGGGCCGGTGTGGTTGAAGCCGCGGGTGACGACGAGATGCAGCCCGTAGGACTTGAAGTACTGGTACGCGAGCTTGTCCTGCGCGACCTTGCTCACCGCGTACGGCGAGAGCGGGCGCAGCGGGTTCGTCTCCTTCATCGGGACCTCGTCGGGATGGACGAGCCCGTACTCCTCGCTCGAGCCGGCGACGTGCATGCGGGTCTGCGTCGCGTGCCGGCGGAGCGCCTCGAGGATGTTGACCTGCGACTGGATGTTGATCTGCAGCGTGGCGCCCGGCTCGTCGAAGCTGGACTGGACGAACGACTGCGCCGCGAGGTGGAAGATCCGCTCCGGCTGGACCGCGGTGATCAGGTGCTCGACGGCACCCGCGTCGGTGAGCTCGCACTGGAGCAGCGTGACCCGGCCCTTCTTCTTGTCGTCACGGAGGGCCTGGCCGTCGCTGAAGCGGCCCTCGACGGTGTCGACCTTCTGCGCGCGCCGCAGCGGCTCGAGGTTCTCCATCCGCGAACGCCACCGGTACGTGCCGTAGACGGCGACGTCGGGATGCTCGGCGAGGAGATACTCGGCAAGGTGACTTCCGGCCATGCCGGTGATGCCGGTGATGAGAACGCGCACTGCGGGCAGGATAGCAAGGGCCATGCCGGAGGTCGGTCGGCTGCCCGGTCTGGTTTCATGGACGAATGAGCGTCTTGGAGGTCCGCCGCCACGCCGAGCGCGGGATGGGCACGCCGCTGACGCCGCGCGGCGAAGCGACGGCGCGCGCGTTGGCCGGGACCGAGTACGCGCTCGTCGTGTCGAGCCCGCTCGAACGCGCGATGCGCACCGCCGAGCTCATCGGCGGGCGCCTCGACGCGACGGAGCCCGGTCTCCTTCCCGATATCGGAGGTGCGGGCGTATTCGGGCCGATGGCCACGCTCGCGGATTGGCGCCGGCTGCTCCGCTCCGATCCGAAGGCCGCCGCGTTCGCGCACGAGCAGCTCGCGACGTGGGCGCGCCTCGCCGCGCGCGTCGGCCAGAAGGACCGCGTGCTCGCGATCTCGCACGGCGGGATCATCGAATTGCCGATCGTCGCGCTCGCGGAGGAGGTCGGCGTTCCGGTCGACGGGCCGTCGTTCGCGAATCTCGAGGGCGCGCGCATCACCTACGACATGAAGAAGCGCACGAAGCTGGAGCTGCTGCGGGTCTGACTCAGCGCGGCGTGAGCTCGCAGCTGCGGAGCAGCACGCCGGAGGCGTCCTTCACGCCATCGGTAGCTCGCGCGCGCACCTGGATCGTGTCGCCGGCCTTCACCGCCGGCTCGCCGAACGTCTCGCAGATGACCACCGCCGATGTCGCGGTCACGAGCGAGATGCGCGCGTTCGTGCCGCTCACCTGCACGTCGGCGATGCGGCCGGTGATCACGAGGATCTGCGTTCCGTAGTCGGCGAAGCGGTCCTCGGCCATCGCGCGCGCGACGTCGTCGGCGGTCACGCGCAGGATCGAAGGCGAGCCGCTCGGGGATGCCGGCGCGGACGCCGGCGCGGCGCACGCGACGATCACGAGCGCGACGATCGCCAAGGCAACGCGGCGCCACATGGCGCAAATCTAGGGCGCGGTCAACGGCTCCACGCGAGCTGATCGAGCCAGTAGCTCGTCGGCTGGGTGCCGTAGCGGGAGAGGTCGGCAGCGGACGGCGGCGGCGCGAATCGCACGAGCGCCCGCGCCGCCGACTCGTCGACCGGCATGCGCCAGAGCTCGAGCTGGCCGTCCGCCAGACGGCGGCGGAGCACGAGCAGGTCGCGGCCGTCGATCGAGACCCGGACCGCGTCGTCGGCGTAGGCCGGATCGGCTGCCAGGCGCCGGATCGCGCCGCTGCGGACGTCGAGGGCCGCGACGTGCGGCACATCGCCGACCTTCTGCACGAAGTACACGGTCCCCGTCGCCGTCGCCGTCGCCGCGGACGGCGAGATGGCGAAGCCATCCGCGGGCGTGAGTTCCTTCAGGCCCTCGGGCGACCACAGCCGGAGCGCCTTGGTCGCGTCGCGCCCGAGGCCCATCGTCAGCACGAGCGTGTGCGGGGCGATCCACGTGCGCCACGACGGGAAGCTCTGCGCGAGACCGAGCTTCGTCAGCGTGCCGGTCGAGATGTCGAGCACTGAGGCGTCGGTGCCGTCGAAGTCGACGCCGGAGGCGACCGATGGCACGCGCACCGCGAGGTACCGCTCGTCCGGCGACCAGGAGAGCAGCTGCAGGTTCTCGCCGCCGCGCGTCAGGCCGGCGGGGCACGGCTCGAGCGAGCAATAGATCTGCTTCGCCGCGCCGGTCTCGACGTCGACGAGCCACGCGTCCTGGCCCACCCCGTCGCCGCGCAGGAACACACCGGGACTCGCCAGACCCCGATCGGCGCGCGATGAGCCGATGAGCGCGATCGTCCTGCCGCTCGGCGCGATGAGCGCGGAGGTGAAGAGCCGGTCGCCGGCCAGCGCCCGGCCGTCGACGTTGCCGAAGATCTGCTGGAACGCGATCCGCAGGTGTTTGTCGGTCGTGAGGTACGCGACGCGCACCGCGTCGCCGCTCACGCTCAGTGACCCGTAGAGCGCGGTCTCCTGCGGCAGCAGGCGGAGGTAGCGGGCGGCGCGCGTATCGAACGGCGCGACCTCATTGCCGAAGGGCGAGAACCGGACCCCGATGACCGTCCGATCGATGGGCACGCCGGGCGACGTGCTCAGGACGCCGAGCGTCCCGCTGGGCCCGTCGTAGCGGAAGACGCCCGCGCGGTCGGTGAACACGATCGTCCCCGCGCTCGCGTCGGCGGTGAGGGCCTGCGGGAGCGGGATGACTGGCGAGCTCGGGAACGCGTTCGCCGTCGGCATCGCGACCGACGACGGCGAAGCGCTCGCCGCGACGGTGCTCGGACTCGGTGAGATGGTCGCGGGCGGGGCGGCAGTGCAGCTCGCAGCGATCAACAGAAGCAGCGGGAGCAGCCGGCGCACGAGATCAGGATGCGCGGCGCGCGCGCGACGTCATCCGAGTTGGCGGAACGAACTCGTATCTACCTGCGTCTCGGTGGCAGACCTGATCAGGTGATCGGAAGCCGCTGTTGGCCGTCTTCGCCTTCCGGTTGCTCCGCCTGCTTGAGGTTTGGCGTCTGGTCGGCGAACAGCGCGAGATAGGGCGAGTAGCGGTACACCCGATTGCGGCGACCGCCGGTGACCTCTTCGACGATACCGAGCGCCAGCAGGCCGTCCATCAGCTTGGCAGCCGTGACAAATGCGAGGTTCAGGCGATCCTCCACGAGCGCGATGTTCACCAAGGGTCGTTTGAAGAGCAGATCGAGCAGGCGAAGGCCGTTCGGGCTCATCCCTTCCTGGATCAAGGCGCGATGCGCCTCCCGCATGCTCACGATGCGCTTGGCCGTTTCCGTGGCGTCCATCGACGTTTCAGCCACTCCCTGCAGGAAGAACGTGAGCCATCCCTCCCAGTCGCCGGCCTCCCGGACGGCCATCAAACGCGCGTAATACTCGGTCTGGTTCGCCTTGAAGAAGTGGCTCAGATAGAGGAGCGGTCGATGCATCACGCCGCGGTGTACGAGCAGAAAGGAGATCAGCAAGCGACCCACGCGACCGTTGCCATCAAGGAACGGGTGGATCGTCTCGAATTGGGCGTGGGCGATCCCGCAGTGAACGAGCACGGGCAGCGCCCGTTCCGCGTGCAAGTACTTCTCGAAGTCGTCGAGCGCCGCAGTCATCTCGTGGACCGGCGGCGGCACGAACGTCGCTCGGTCGATCGGCGTCCGCGCGCCGAGCGCGATCCAATTTTGTGAACGCCGGAACTCGCCTGGATCCTTGTGCTGCCCACGAACGTTCCTCATGAGCTCTGCATGGATCTCGCGGATCAACCGCAGTGAAAGGGGGAGCTGACCCAGGCGGTCGATGCCGTAGTTCATCGCCTTTACGTAGTTCACGATCTCTTCGACGTCTTTGGGAAGCTCACGCGCTCCAGCGTCTAGCTCGAAAGCGAGCACGTCATCCAGAGTGCTCTGTGTCCCTTCGATCTGGGAGCTCAGCACCGCCTCACGCCTGACGTACATGGCCACGAAGAGATCGGGATTCGGCAGCGTTTGTGCGACGCCGTCCAGCCGGCCAATGGCTAGATCTGCCGCAGACAGCACGCTGACGCCATCCGCGTCGAGCGACACCGGCGGGCTGGGAGGCAATGGCGCTGGAATAAAGGCCGCGTAGCCGGTCGGCTGTTTTACAAAACGGCCCGCTCGCGTGGTAGTCACATCGTTACTTTATCAATGGCGTCAAGAGTAAAATAACGGTGGGCACTACTTCAGCCGACTGACATTTAGGCGCTAGACGTGCGCGGCGGACCTCGCGAACCGCGCGACGGCGTCGACGAGCGCGACGTGCTCCGCGGCGAGCACGCGGGCCTCGAGCGTCTCGGGATCGTCGCCCGGCATGACCGGCACGCGGCGCTGCACGATCGTCTCGCCCTCATCGAGCATGCCGCGGTGCGCGCGGTGGACGGTGCAGCCGGTCTCGGCGACGCCGGCGGCGAGCACGGCCTCGTGGACCTTGAGCCGGTTGAGCCCGCCGAACGCCGGCAGCAGCGACGGATGGATGTTGATGACCGGGACGTCGCCGAGGACGTCCCAGAACGGGTCGGCGAGGATCCGGTCGTAGCCGGCCAGGACGACGAGCTCGGCGCCGGCCGACGCGAGCCGGCGGGCCATGAGCTGCTGCGCCGCGTCACGGCCGCCGTTGGCCGCGGGCGGGAACGCCTCGGCCGGCACTCCGGCCTGCCTGGCGCGCTCGAGCGCGGGCGCGCTCTTGCGGCTCGAGCCGACGTACACGACCTGCGCGTCGAGGCGCCCCTCGCGGCACGCATCGAGGATCGCCTGCAAATTTGTGCCGCGCCCGCTCACGCAGACGCCGACGCGAAGGGTCACTGCCAGCGCACGCGCGGCGCACCCGGCCGGGCGCGCTCGACGGTGCCGATGCGGATCGCGTCCGGCAGCGAGCGCAGGGCCGCGCGGTCCTCGCCGCGCGCGATGACCGCGACGAGGCCGATGCCCATGTTCCAGGTGTCGAACGCCTCGGCGTCGGCGACGCTGCCCCACTCGACGAGCATCCGGAAGAGCGGGGGCACGGTCCACGTGCCGCGGTCGACCGCGGCGCCGAGGCCGTCGGGCAGCGCGCGCGGGAGGTTGCCCTCCCAGCCGCCGCCGGTGAGGTGCGCGATCGAGCGCACCGTCGCGGCCTCGCGCAGCGCGCGGACCTCGGCCAGGTAGCAGCGGTGGCTCGCGAGCAGCGCGTCGCCGAGCGTGCCGCCACGGAGCTCGGGCCGCGGTGCATCGAGGAACCCGCGCAGGTCAACGCCCGCGCGCGCGGCCTCGCGATCGCAGATCGCGCGCACCAGGGTGTACCCGTTGGTGTGCAAGCCGTTCGACGGGAGGCCGACGAGCACGTCACCCTCGCGCACCGCGGCGGGGTCGAGGATCCGGTCGCGCGCGACGCCGCCGACGAGGAACCCCGCGAGGTCGTAGGCGCCCGGCGCGTACATGCCCGGCATCTCGGCGGTCTCGCCGCCGAGGAGCGCGCAGCCCTGGGCGCGGCACGCGTCGGCCATCGCGCCGACGACCCGGGAGAAGACCTCCGGATCGAGCTTCGAGGTGGAGAAGTAGTCGAGGAAGAAGAGCGGCTCGGCGCCCATCGCGAGCGCGTCGTTCACGCAGTGGTGCACAAGGTCGGTCCCGACGCCTTCGTGCCGGTCGAGGAGCCGCGCGAGCTCGAGCTTCGTGCCGACGCCGTCGGTGGTCGCGACGAGCACGGTGTCCGTGCCGGTGATCCGGAACAGTCCGCCGAACGCGCCGATGTCGCCGATGACCTCGGGCCGCTTCGTCGCCTTCACCTTGTCGCGGATGCGCGCGAGCGCGTCCTCCGCACGCGAGATGTTCACGCCCGCGTCGGAGTACTTCACGAACGCACGGCCTCGAGCACGTCCTTCGTCAGCTCGAGCTGCACCGGGACGAGGTAGTCGCCGGTGAAGCACGCGGTGCAGAGCTGGCCCTCGGTCGCGCCGGTCGCGCGGACCATCCCCTCGAGCGAGAGGTAGCCGAGCGAATCCGCGCCGACGTGCTCGCGGATCTGCGCGACGTCCATGCGCGACGCGATGAGCTCGTCGCGCCGGGCCATGTCCACGCCGAAGAAGCACTGATGCTTGATCGGCGGCGAGCAGACCCGCAGGTGGACCTCGCGGGCGCCGTGGCGCTTGAGGAGCTGGACGATCGGCCCGCTCGTCGATCCGCGCACGATCGAATCGTCGACGACGACGACGCGCTTGCCGTCGAGCACGTCGCGCAGCGCGTTGTACTTCAGCGCGACGCTGTGCTTGCGCAGCTCCTGCGTCGGCTGGATGAACGTGCGGCCGATGTAGCGGTTCTTGATGAGCCCCTCGCGGAACGGGATCCCGCTCCGCCGGGCGTAGCCGACCGCCGCGGGGATCGCGCTGTCGGGGACCGGGATGACCACATCCGCGTCCGCGGGGTGTTCTTCGGCCAGGATCTCGCCCATCCGCTCGCGCGTCGCGTAGACCGAGCGACCGCCGATGTCGCTCGACGCCGACGCGAGGTAGACGTGCTCGAACACGCAGAGCCCGGTCCGTCCGGCCGCAAGGTCGGCGATCGTGACCGGGCCGCGATCGTCGATGCGCAACACCTCGCCGGGCCGCACGTCCCGCACGGTCTCGGCACCGATGGTCTCGAGTGCCGAGTTCTCGCTCGCGACGATCCAGGAGTCGCCCTTGCGTCCGAGGCAGAGCGGACGCACGCCGAGCGGGTCGCGGATCGCGTACAGGGCCTGCGGCGTGAGCAGCGTGAGCGACCATGCGCCCGCGAGCTGTGGCAGCGCGGCGACGATGCGCTCGTCCCACGTCGCGCCGCGCGCGGCGACGATCGCCTGCGCGACGACCTCGGTGTCGCTCGATGTCGCGAACTGCGCGCCCTGCGCGCTCAGCTCGTCGCGGATGTCCTTGGCGTTGATGCAGTTGCCGTTGTGGCCGAGGGCGAGCTCGCCGAGGCCGGGATCGCGCACGACCATCGGCTGCGCGTTCTCGATGCGCGACGACCCGGTCGTCGAGTAGCGGGTGTGCCCGATCGCGGCCCGTCCGCCGAGCGCGCGGAGGTCGGGCTCGGCGAA
>DASWFN010000202.1:0-2902 GCA_036394215.1 Candidatus Limnocylindria bacterium | reverse complement strand
GCAAGTTCCTCTGGTTCGAGGACCGCGGCCTGCACGAGGATCTGGTGCGGCGCACGGTCGACGCCTACCGCAAGGCGCTGCCCGGGCTCGATCCGCCGGGCGAGCGGCTCGAGCTGCCGTTCGAGGGCGCGGTCATCCCGGCGATCCTCCGCAAGCCGCGCGGCGTCGCGATGCCGCCGCTCGTGCTCATGGTCCCCGGTCTCGACTCGGTGAAGGAAGAGCTCTTCGCGATGGAGAACGACTTCCTCAAGCGCGGCCTGGCGACGCTCTCGGTCGATGGGCCGGGGCAGGGCGAGAACGAGCGCCGCTTCCCGATCCGCCCGGACTGGTCCGGCGTGGTGACCGCGATCCTCGACGGCCTGAAGGTTCGCGCTGACCTCGATCTCGCGCGCGTCGGCCTCATGGGCATCAGCATGGGCGGCATCTACGGGCCGTTCGCCGCGGCGAAGGAGAAGCGCCTGCGCGCGCTCGTCGCGCTCGCGGGACCCTACGACCTCTCCGAGTGCTGGCCCGCGCTCAACCCGCTCACGAAGGGCGGGTACACCTTCTACACGCACTCGACGGATGAGGCCGAGGCGTTCGAGAAGGCGAAGCGGCTGTCGCTGCGGGGCGTGATCGACCAGGTCGACTGCCCGATCCTGATCATCCACGGCGCCAAGGACCGGCTCTTCCCGCCGGAGCAGGCGGAACGCATCGCGCGCGAGGCGAAGCATGCGACGCTCCTCATGTACCCCGAGGGCAATCACGTCTGCAACAACATCACCTACAAGTACCGACCCGCGATGGCCGACTGGATGCGGGGGCGGCTCGCCCGCTAGTCGCGCGCGGCGAGCCCGATCGTGCGACGCCAGTGCTGGTAGCCGAGCTCGAAGCCGATCGCGCACCCGAGCTCCACGAGCTCCGGCTCCGTGAACAGCGCGTGCAGCCGGGACCAGAGCGCGTCGTCGGCGCGTGCCGAGTCGAACGCGATCGCCTGCGCCCAGCGCAGCGCGACCTGTTCGCGCTCGGACCGGTCCGTGAGCTGCGGCTCGTCGGCGGTGGTCGAAAGGTACGCGAAGCACAGCTCCTTCAGCCCGCGATCCACGACACCCGCGCGCAGCACCGTGTCCCGCGTCCGCTCGTACGCCGCGAGGACCGCGGGAACGCGAGCCCGGATCTGATCGGCCGTGCCGGCGATGCGCTGGGTCATCGCGGCGCCAGGCCGGCGCCGGCCTCGCCGGGCAGCTCGTTGTGGCCGACGCCCCAGGTCTTGATGAGGCGCTGCTGCCCGTAGGTGAGCGAGACGAACGCGCCGAGCTCGATGATCTGCTCGTCGGTGAAGTGCTCGCGCACGCGGGACCAGACCCGCTCGTCCGCGCCTTCGGGATCCCAGACGAGCATGCTCGTGTACAGGAGCGCGGCCTTCTGGCGCGGCGTGTAGCGATCGGAACGCTCGAACTTCAACAGCTCGGTGTAGTCATCCTCGATGAGGCCTTGCTCTCCAGCCCGGAGAGACCGTTGTGACCCTCAGTAGTCGCACTCGATGGTCTTCGAGACGTACACCCGGCAGAGCTCCTTCAGCTCGTGCTCGACGATGCCCTCGCGGAAGATCGCGTCCCACGCGCGGGAGAAGGCCTTCGCCACGGCGGGCACGTGCGAGCGGATCGACTGCGTCTCCGGGCGCGGCGTCCCGTAACGCCGCGCCCGGTCGAGGTCGCTGATGAGCTCCGGGTCGGTGAGCGTCGCCGGGTCGACGTAGCTGATGCGGGCCATCAGTCGAGCCGCTTGTAGAAGATCGCGTTCTGCGCCGGCGTGCCATCGGGGTCGAGCGCCCAGTCGGGGATCCCGCCGGCGTAGCTGTAGCCCAGCCGTTCGTAGAGCTCGCGCGCCCCGCCCGGCCCCTCGCTCGTGTCGAGATGGAGCAGCGTGATGCCACGTTCGCGGGCCAGGGACTCGAGCTCCGTCATGAGCTGCGTCCCGAGGCCACGCCGGCGGTGCGACGGGCGGACCATCACCTTCTGCACCTCGGCCCGGTGGCGGCCGTTCGGCCGCGAGGCGATGTTGAGCTGCGCGCTGCCGACGATCCGCCCCGCCTCCCGGGCCACGATCAGGATGCGGTAGCCCCCGCTCAGCTCGGCGACGATCGTCCGCCAGTAGCCGGCCGACTCCTGGACCGGCAGCGGTGCCAGATAGCCCATCGACCCGCCGCCGTCGACGCACTCGACGAACAGCGACACGAGATCAGCGAGATCCGTCGGCGCGATCCGCGCGGTCAGCTGTTCGATCTGCCTGATGGCCGTCCGGCTGCTCACATCCGGAACACGCCGTAGCGCGGCTCGCCGATCGGCGAGTGCCGCGCCGCGGCGAGGCCGAGTGCCAGCACCGCCCGCGTGTCCATCGGATCGATGACGCCGTCGTCCCAGAGCCGCGCGGTCGAGTAGTAGGGGGAGCCCTGGGACTCGTACTGCGCGCGGATCTTGGTCTTGAACTCGTCGCGCGCCTTCTCCCCCTCGAACGTGCCGACGAGCGACAGCACCGTCGCGGCCTGCTCGCCGCCCATCACGCTGATCCGCGCGTTCGGCCACATCCACAGCTGGCGCGGCCCGTACGCGCGGCCGGCCATGCCGTAGTTCCCGGCGCCGAAGCTCCCGCCGATGATCACCGTGAACTTCGGAACGACGGCACACGCGACCGCGGTCACCATCTTCGCGCCGTCCTTCGCGATCCCGCCCTCCTCGTACTCCTTGCCGACCATGAAGCCGGCGATGTTCTGGAGGAAGACGAGCGGCGTCTTGCGCTGGTCGCACAGCTCGATGAAGTGCGCGGCCTTCAGCGCGGACTCGCTGAACAGGATGCCGTTGTTCGCGACGATGCCGACGCGGAAGCCCATGATCCGCGCGAAGCCGCAGACGAGCGTTCCGCC